>ONHI01000235.1 GCA_900317565.1 uncultured Eubacteriales bacterium | reverse complement strand
CTCGGTTTCCGGGCCGCGCAGTCCGCAGCCGGACAGCGCCAGGCCCAGCGCAAGCAGCAGCGCGACAAATGAAAGCGCCTTCCGCATGAGATCAACCTCCTTTTCTGAAACCTGGATGAACAATCCCTTCGGCCCGCAGAGCGGGCCGCCGACGGGGCCTGCCGGCCCGATTTCGCCAAAAACAATCCGCCGGACTGTTTTCCGTGCACTCAATCCCCTTTAGGGCACCTCTAAAAACTCTCATCGCCGGCAGACGGCTGAATTTACACCATCTTCGCCTTGTAAAAACCTTGACTGCCCGCCAGGCAGCCTGCGTCTTTTGCAAGTCAAATCTGGCCCAAATTCATCTCGTCTGGCGACGCGTTAGTTTTTGAGGTACCCTTTACACAAGGGAGGCTTGAGAGGATGCCGCGTCCATCATGGCTCCCCAGTGCAAGGGGAGCGGTCAGCGAAGCTGACTGAGGGGTTGTAATGGTCTACCCGTCCCTCTTCTTCTCCGCCAGCGGCAGCTCGATGATGAACGTGGAGCCCTTGCCGGGGGCGCTCCTGGCGTCGATGGTGCCGCCGTGGAGCAGCACGAACTGCTTCACGATGCTCAGGCCCAGGCCGGTGCCGCCGGTCTCCCGGGAGCGGGCCTTGTCCACCCGGTAGAAGCGGTCGAAGATGTGGGGCAGGTCCTCCTGGGGGATGCCCACGCCGGTGTCGGACACGCGGATGACCGCCTTCCGGCCGGAGCGGGCCACCGTACAGTGCACCTCGCCGCCCCGGGGCGTGTACTTGATGGCGTTGTCGATGATGTTGTACACCACCTGCTGCAGCTTCAGCTGATCGCCGTTGACCTCCAGGGTCTCCTTGGCGACGCAATCCAATTCGATGCCGTTCTCCCGGGCCAGGGGAGACAGCCGCTTCACCTGTTCGGACAAAAGGTTTCCGATGTCCAACTCCGCGGTGTTCAGCTTCACGCCGCTGTCGATGTTCACCAGCGTCAGCAGGTCGGAGACGATGCGGTTCAGCCGGTCGATCTCCTTGTTCACGTCGGTGAGGAATTCCTTCGTCATGGCGGGGTCCATCGGGTCCTGATACATCAGCGTCTCGATCAGGATCTTCATGGTGCTCAGGGGCGTCTTCAGCTCATGGCTGGCGTTGGAGACGAACTGGCTGCGGGACTTGTCCAGCTGTTCCAATCTCTCGGACATGCTGTTGAAGGCCCGGGCCAGGCCGGCGAACTCGTTGTTGCCCCGGACCCGCACCCGCGCGGACAGATCGCCCTTGCTCATGCGGGAGATGCCCTCGTTCAATTCGCCGATGGGGCGCGTGATGGTGCGCAGCACCAGCAGGTCCACCACCAGCACCGCCACCAGCACGATGGCCATCCAGGAGAGGATGCGGATCTGCAGGTCCCGCAGGCTCTCGTAGATCTCCTGTACCTGGCTGATGTACACCAGCACGCCGATGAGCTCGCCGCCGCTTCGGATGGGGCTGGCGAACACGCCGGTCATGGCGTTGGCGCCGGAAAAGCCGTTCAGCACCGCCCGGAACCAGTAGTTGCCGGAGGCCCTGCCGGCGTCGTAGAAGCCGTGCGCCCCGGCGGAGCCCTTCAGCACGCCGTCGATCTCCGACGTGATGAAGCGCTGGCCGTTCAGCTCCGAGGCGGTGTCCACCTGGACCACGCACAGCGCGTCCAGCACCAGCACCCGGCTCTGCTGCTCGCGGGCGGTCTCCAGGGCGGATTCATACATGCTCCGGGCATCAAAAGCGACCAAATAATCGCTGAAGCTCTCGGCGAGGCTGTCGGCGATTCTCTGGTCGTCTCTGCTGCGCTGGGTAAACAGATATTCGCCCACCAGCTGAATCAGCGAAAACCCGATGACGGAGAACGCCACGACGATGATCAGCAGATAGGCGAGGGTGATCTTCCAGCGTATGGAATGTATGAAGGCTTTAATCCTTGTCAGTGAAATAGTAGCCCACTCCCCACTTGGTGAAGATGTACTCAGGCTGGCTGGGCACCTTTTCCACCTTCTCGCGCAAGCGGCGGATGTGCACGTCTACCGTGCGAAGATCGCCCAGATAGTCGTATTTCCAGATGGTTTCCAGCAGGTTTTCCCGGCTGAACACCTTGCCGCGGTTGGTGGCGAACAGGTGCAGCAGGTCGAACTCCTTGGCGGTGAGGTTCACCTCGCGGCCTCCCACGGTCACGGAGCGGTTGTTGACGTTGCTGCATCATGGCGGTGCGGCGGAAGATGGTCTTGATGCGGGTCTTGACCTCCAGGATATTGAAGGGCTTGGTCATATAGTCGTCCGCGCCGTATTCCAGGCCCAGGATCTTGTCCATGTCGTCGCCCTTGGCAGTGAGCATGATGATGGCCACGTTGCTGCGCTCGCGGATGCGCTGGCACACCTCGATGCCGTCCACCTTCGGCAGCATCACGTCCAGCAGCACCAGGTCGTAGTTGCCGTTGAAGAACTTCTCCACGGCTTCCTCGCCGTCGGCGGCGGAATCGGTCTCATAGCCGTCCTGCTCAAGTGAATATTTCAAACCTTTTACAATCAAAGGCTCATCATCGACAATCAGGATCCGCTTGGGCATGGTTACTCCTCCTCTGAAGCTGTTGTAACAATGATTCGCGCATGTATGTCAAACCATTTTCGCATTTTTGTTATTATTATAAACGATTCCTGACATGATTTCAAGTTGTTTTTTTTAAATGTTAGTTTTTAGTGCCTCGCTGTACAAAATTCGCATCTTCTGATAAGATATAAGGTGCCGGTTATCGCGAAAGCGTCCGGCGGCCATACGCAAGGAGACGCAAATGATCCACCTGAGAAGAACTTTCGCGGCGCTCGTGGCGCTGTTGATCACGATATCATCCCTTCCGGCCCTGGCGGAGGTCGCGCCCTACGACATGAGCGCGCCCCAAAACCTTTTGCCGGAGCACCTCTATGCCCAGTCCGCGCTGCTGATCGACGAGGACACGGGGGAGGTGCTGTTCAGCAAGAACGCCCGGGTGCGCATGTTCCCGGCCTCCACCACAAAGATCATGACCCTGCTGCTGGGCATCGAGAGCGGCATCTCCCTGGACGAGCAGATCACCATCCCCGCCGAGGCGGGAGACGTGCCGGAGGGCAGTTCGGTGATCCCCGTGCTCCCCGGCGACGTGATGA
>ONHI01000021.1 GCA_900317565.1 uncultured Eubacteriales bacterium | reverse complement strand
GGAACTGCTATCGATCGGAGGACAGAATCACCGAAGACAGCGCGGTTCCGTTTGTAAGGGGGTAGATTCGTCACGGGCATCTTTCTCCGCTGGAATTTGCGGACATGACCGTGGAGTAGGTCACCTCCCGGGATGTCATGGCGGAGATCACCCGGCATAGGCTTTCCAGCTTCGCCATCGAAAGCCAGCGGTACGTGTGCATGAAGGGCGAGATCGCCTTCATCCAACCGGAATGCTTCATCTCCGGCGACACGGCCTCTGCTATATGGCGCATCGCCATGGGAGAAGCGGAGAGAACCTACCACAAGCTGCTCGAATGCGGCTGGCTGTCCCAGGATGCCCGGAAGGTGCTGCCCAATTCTACCGCGACGAAGATCGTGACGAAGGCCAACCTCCGGGAGTGGCGGCACATATTTGCCCTGCGTACCAACCCTGCGGCCTATCCAGAAATCAGGGCATAGATGACCGACCTTCTGAAACAGGCCCGGGAAGCCATCCCTGTGGTATTTGACGACCTGGAGGCTGTGGAATGAGCGTCGTCCTCTATACCAATCATTGCCCCTGCTGCGAAGTGTTGGAGACCAAACTGAAGGCAGCGGGCATCCAGTATAGAACCGTGGACGACGTGCGGCTCATGCTGGAGATGGGCCTGACTACCATGCCCATGCTGGCGACAAACGATATGATGATGAATTATCCGGCCGCGCTCAAGTGGCTGGAGGAAGGGAAGTTGGGCCATGAGAGTTGACAAGTACAGGGACCACGGAAGCCATTAGGATTTCATTGCCCGCTACGGCAGGGCATCCAACGCAGCCACCGGCAGCGAGGTAGATCCCAACGCCAACGTGGAGCAGAAGAACATCGCCACGTTGGAGACGGAGATATACAAGCGGGACGCCATCGCGATCAATCGCCTTGGGATGTATGCTGTTCTACGGGAATACCTGCATCGGCGGCACCAGCGAGGCGCCGAAGAACCTCTCGTCCTTCAACGGCGCGTTTATCAACCTGGTGTTCGCGCTGGCCAGCCAGTTCTGCGGGGCGATCTCCACGCCGGAGTGGCTGAGCTATATGGATTACTTCATTCGCAGGGAATATGGGGAGAAATACTACTTGTACCCGGAAAAGGTTGCAGACCTTTCCAATCGGAATCGAACGGTGGACAAGGTCATCACCGACAGCTTTGAACAGGTGGTGTACTCCCTGAACCAGCCCGCGGCGGCGCGTGGCAATCAGTCCGTATTCTGGAATATCGCCTACTTTGACGCCCCTTACTTCAAGGGCATGTTTGAGGACTTTGTGTTCCCGGACGGTACGCCGATGGTATGGGAGTCTGTCAGTTGGCTCCAGAAGCGGTTCATGAAGTGGTTCAATCGGGAGAGGAAGCGCAAGCTGTTGACCTTCCCCGTGGAAACGGTCAACCTGCTGGACGACGGCGAGGATTTCGTCGATCAGGAGTGGGCAGATTTCACCGCTGAGATGTGGGCGGAGGGACACAGCTTCTTCGTCTATCGATCGGATTCCGTGGATAGTCTCGCCAGCTGCTGTCGGCTACGGAACGAGCTTCAGGATAATACCTTTTCCTACACCCTCGGTGCAGGCGGCGTGGCTACGGGCAGCAAGTGCGTCATGACCATCAATGTCAACCGCCTGGTGCAGAACGCCATCTGGGACGGTGGCATGAGCGACATTCGGGAAGCTATGGAAATCATGGTAGAGAAGGTCCACAGGTACCTGCTGGCCTTCAATACCATTCTGAAGGAGAGGCAGGAAGCCGGACTGCTGCCGGTTTATGACGCGGGCTTCGTCACGCCCGAGAAGCAGTACCTGACCGTGGGCATCAACGGTTTCATCGAGGGTGCGGAGTCGCTGGGCATCGAGCCGGACGCCGACAATCCTGACTATGTGAAGTATGCCGAGGCGGTGCTCCAGCCCATCTTTGAGGCGAACCGTGACGCCCGTGAGAATGGCATCATGTGGAACACGGAAATGGTGCCAGCGGAGAATCTGGGCGTGAAGAACGCCGCATGGGACAGGGCGGAGAAGCTGTTCGTACCCCGTGATTGCTACAACAGTTATTTCTTCCGGGTGGAGGACCCGAAGGTGAACGTGTTGGACAAGCTGAAGCTGCATGGTCGGGACTTCACCCGGTATCTGGACGGTGGCTCTGCCTGCCACATCAACCTGGATGAGCATCTGACCAAGGAACAGTACGCACTGCTGTTGAGGGCGGCTATCCGCACAGGCTGCAATTACCTGACCTTCAATGTGCCAAATACCTTGTGCCGGTCCTGCGGCTACATCAGCAAGCACAGGCTGGACAAATGCCCCAAGTGCGGCAGCACCGACCTGGACTATGCCACCCGGGTGATCGGCTACCTGAAGCTGGTTTCCCGGTTCGCGGAGGCGCGTCAGGAAGAAGAAGGGCGTCGGCATTACGCGAAGGGGATGGAGGACGACCATGAGCCGAGTGATTAAGAATCCTGACGAGGTGTTTGTCCGAAACCTCAGAAAGCGGATCAAGAACAACAACGGCTACTGCCCCTGCAAGCTGGAGAGAAAGCCGGACAACAAGTGTCCCTGCAAGGACTTCCGAGAGGAGCGGGGCTGTGATTGCGGGTAGTACATCGAACTGCCGGAGGACGAGAACAGATGATGATCTGCGTTGAGTGTGAGCGTGTCTTTGACCAGCCGAAGCACATTGTGGAGCGGCATGGGCTGGACACGCCGCCCTATGAGGAGTACGACGGCTGCCCCTACTGCTTTGGTACGAACATCCATCCAGCCAGACAATGCGACGTCTGCGGAAAGTGGCTGACGGGCGGCTACATCAAGACATTGGACGGGCAGCGCATCTGCGACTACTGCTACACTACGAGGGACGTTGAGGACGACTGATCCGCCGCTCAGGTATGTGGAGCATGCCGTGACCATGGCGGAGGTGCCGTTGGAAATCAGCCTGACGATCTCGATTTCCAACTGTGCCTTCCGCTGCCACGGATGCCATTCACAGTATTTGCAGGAGGACGTGGGGAAACCGCTTCTTCCTGAACTTGAAAGCCTGGTTGACCGGTACAAGGGGCTGATTTCCTGCGTCTGCCTGATGGGAGAGGGCAGAAATCCAGTGGAGTAGCTCGAAGCGTAGCAAATCATCCGAAAAAAGTGCCTCAAGACCTGCCTCTATAGCGGAAATGACGATGAGACGACCTTTAAACCCCTCTTTGGGGTGCTGGATTACCTCAAAACCGGTCACTACGACGAAAAACAGGGCGGATTGGACTGCCCGACGACCAACCAGCGATTCTACCGCATCGAAAACGGACGGTTAATCGATAGAACATCATTATTCTGGGAGAGGAGCGTGGAAAAATGACCCCGGAACAGTACAGGGCCAAGTATGGCGACGAAAAGATCATGGTTATTCCGAAAAAGGCCATTGACGGCTTGTAGGAGGAGGGGTTTACCCGACAAGAGGATACTTTGAAGGAGGAAAACGGTAGGGTAGTCTCGCTTGGTCACGCTATCCACGAGAATCTGACTCCGATGCTCCGCTGTGAGGCGGAGTGTGATCCTTCCTTCAAGCAGGTCATCCCGTATGTGCTGGTGGAGCACAAGCCTACAAGGCGATTCTTCATGACGACCCGGATCGGTGGGGAGGAGCGCCTAAAGGGACAAGCCAGCATCGGCCTCGGCGGTCATCTGGATGACGGGGAGGATGTTGTTGACGCCCTGTTCCGCGAGTTGGAGGAGGAAATCGGGCTGGCGAAAGACCAGATGTCCGAGATCATCCTCCGCGGCTACATCAACAGCGATCTCAACGAGGTGGACAGTGTCCATCTGGGCGTGGTGTACCATGCCTATACCGACCGGGAGGACATCTCCTGCCTGGAGAGCGACAAGCTGGTCGGTGGATGGTTCACGATCCATGAACTGAAAGAAGCCCGATTGAGCGGTCACATGGAATCCTGGAGCGCGATATGCTTTGACGATTTGCTGGACAAGGAGGGGGAGAAATGATGTGCGTGATCCTGGGCGTCCAGCCGGATGTGCCGACTGAAATCAACGAGACTGGAGGCAGACAGTCCTCCACTCCGTATGCGTTCCACTTCCTGCCACCTCATGCGCTGTTTGCTGCCGCTGAGGTTGCAAAGTATGGTGCGGAGAAGTATGGCGAGACGCTTCTCAACCGGAATTACAAGAAGATCCCGCCGGAGGAACACGTTAACCATGCCATCCAGCACTTGTTCGCCTACCTCGCCGGAGACGAGAGCGACGACCACCTGAGCCACGCTATCCTCCGGGCGATGTTCGCCTATGAGGTCGATCATGAGCGAGACCGGGTAGACGGCGAGGCCTGACGCCTTCCGCATCCTTGCCGCCGATCTTTCGTAGAGATGTCCGGGGTTCGCCATTCTGCGATATGACAGCGGCAAGGTGACGGTGGAGAGGCTTTGCCACCTGAACAACCGTGGAGAGAAGAAGTGCCACGGGCAGATACTTGCCGAGATCTATGCCATGATCACCGAACTGGCCGTGGATGTTGCCGTATTCGTGCGGGAAAAGGGCTTTTCCCGATTCCCGCACGAGACTCAGGCTCTCTTCAAAGTCGTTGGTGTGGCAGATTTGGCAGCGTGGACGACATGTCGGACAGAATTCGTGGAGATAGCGCCGACGACGGTGAAAAAGCTGCTGACAGGGTCGGGAAAAGCATCGAAAGAGGAGGTGGCAGCTGAGCTAAAAAAGCAGATAGGGAGGCAGGACTATGCAACAAACGATGAAAGCGATGCTTTGGCAGTCGGCGTAAGTTGGTAGATACAGCATGGGCTTCTGTAATAGGATAGATTGAGAGGATAGAAGTATGGACAAGCTATTCACAAGGAAAGAGACCGCAAAGCTATAGGGAATAAGTTTGGCGACACTCGATACCGTTCGAAATAATGGCCAAATTGCATACATCCAATATGTGGATAACGGGTGTGTGTATTTTACAGAAGCAGGCATTCAAGAATACATTGCAAGATCGACACATCGGGCTAATCCCAAAGACCATAAGGCAACCTATAGGAAACAGAGAGGTGTTTCTGGGTAAAGACTATGGACTCATTGAAAGAATAGAAGAATCCTGAGAGTTCGATAACCAAATCAATGCTATGTGCGTATTTCTACTTGCATAGCATATATGGCGTGGCAGTCACCAATACTCATATCTTAAAAGATATGGTTATTGTCGGCTGCCCTTTTTGTGCTGTCAATCTTCTGCTGAAGACTGCTGAATTGCAGGCTGACTGTAGGGGATTTAGATGATCGGCAAGGAAGGAGAGTTGAACTATGGCAAAGCGCAGAAGAGCAATCCCACAGTACGGGACAGTAATAATGAACGGTGTGGAATACTACAGGACGAGAATTACAGATGCTGATGGGAAACGAGTTGCCTTGTATGGAAGGACACGCGAAGAGCTGTATGATAAAGTAGAGGAGGCAAAGCGTCAAATTGAGGATTGCACATTTCGCCGTTCGACACCAACGGTTGCCGAGTACTGTGAAAAGTGGCTCCTTATGCAATCTTCAAGTATAAGGGTGACCACTTTGAACGATTACAAGTCCAAGGTGAAAAACTATATAGTGAAACAGTTAGGTGATATGTATATGGCAGATGTGACGGCAGATGATGTTAAACTCGCGCTTGTTGCAGCATCCCGGCGCTCATCTTCCGTATATCGTTCCGTGAATATGTTGATAAAGTGCATTTTTGCTTCAGCAATGGACAGCCATATCATAGATTATAATCCTACACTCAACATCTCTGCCAAAGGAGGTATTCCTCAAAAGGAGAGAGATGCTCTGACTGATGAGCAGGTAAATCAGCTACTCGATGCGATAAAGGGCTTGCCTCCTTATGTTTTCGTAATGCTGGGATTATATGCGGGACTTCGTCGCGAAGAGATACTTGCGCTCAAGTGGGACAGCGTTTATTTTGATGGTGAAGCACCTTATCTTACTGTAAGACGTGCATGGCATACCGAACACAATCGGCCTGTCATATCCACTGAATTGAAGACAAAAGCTGCACGACGGGATATTCCGCTTCCCAAGCAATTGGAAGAATGCCTCAAGGAGGCCAAGAAGAAGTCCACGTCAGAATATGTGGTTGCCAATAGTGAAGGGCAGCCGCTGTCCTATACGCAGTTCAAGCGTGTGTGGCAGTATATCGTTACACGCTCCACCAAAGAACGAACCTATGTCCGATATGTAAATGGGCAGAAGATCAGGCACACTGTCAGCCCGGTTTTGGGTGAGGTAGCATCTCATAATGGCAGAGTGAAATATAGCCTTGATTTTCAAGTGACGCCGCATCAACTTCGGCATACATATATTACGAATTTGATTGCAGCATCGGTTGACCCTAAGACTGTCCAGTATCTTGCAGGCCATGAAAACAGTAAGATAACTATGGACATTTATGCGAAAGTGAAGTATAATAAACCACACGAACTGCTGTCGGCTGTGAATGGGGCGTTCGGTCAGAGCAAGGGGAAATGACCATTCAGAACGTAGTACCTTTTTGGGTTACTGAAAATTTGGCGGGTTTATTGACGGGTTAAACCGGCACAAAAATCTTGAAAACGCCCGTAATCAGGGCCTTCCAGCGGATGAAACCATGTGAAGTACGGCCTGAAGGCCGCCCGTCGCGCGCCCCAGTTCTCCAAGCGCTAACCTACTTCAAAAACCCCGGTGCCGCAAAGCATTCGGGGTTTTTTCTTGT
The DNA here is from genome assembly GCA_900317565.1 of uncultured Eubacteriales bacterium. Lineage (GTDB taxonomy): Bacteria > Bacillota > Clostridia > Christensenellales > Aristaeellaceae > UBA2862. The sequence continues at coordinate 21,643 of ONHI01000021.1, read as the reverse complement.
TTTTGGAGTTGTGTCGCTTAACCCATTTCAAAGGGGCTATGGCTGCCTGAAGCCGCAAAGGCCGCTATTGCCTGGAAGCCATCTGCGCCTCTCCCCATTGATAAACCGTCTCCAACGCCGGGATCAGCGTTTTGCCGCGCTCGGTGAGGGAGTATTCCACCGTGGGAGGGATGGTCGGATACTGCTCGCGGTGGATGAGCCCATCCTTTTCCAGCTCCCGCAGGCACTTGGTCAGCATGGTCGGCGTGATCCCCACCACCTTGCGCTCCAATTCCTTGTAGCGCAGCACCTGGTTCTCGGCGTCGGCAATGTACCACATGATGGGCAGCTTCCACTTCTGGCCGATCAATTCCATGGCATACAGGATGGGGCAATTGGTCTTATAGATGTTCTCAGAGGAAGGCAGGGCCTTCTTGCTCATATCTTTCATCTCCATTACTATATTATCTATAGTGGCACAGAATAAACTCACTACTTGAAAATCTTTTCTGACTCATTATAATATACATCATCCGAAATGTAAATAGCAATCGCGCCATTGCTCCTGGCTGGCGCGTGAGGGGTGATTTGGATGAAAAAGGTATTTGAGCCCGTTGAACTGAAAAATCTGAAACTGAAGAACCGCCTGGTGCGCTCCGCGACCTGGGAGGGGCTGGCCAACCCGGACGGCGGCCTGCCGGAGGAGATCTATGCCATCTATGAGGAGCTGGCCAGGGGCGGCGTGGGCGGCATCATCACCGGCTTCACCAGTGTGGCGCTGAACGACTTTTACTTCGGCGGCATGATGCGGCTGTGCGACGACGCGCTGATCCCGCAATACAGGCGGCTGGTCGATATCATCCACAAAGAGGGCTGTCCCGCCGTCGCGCAGCTGGCGCTTGGGGCATACTATCGTCCCACACACAACGGCAGATTCATGCAGGTGGAGCCGGACGCCATGACCGTCGAGGAGATCCGCCTCGTGGAATCGCAGTTCATTGACGCCGCCGTTCGAGCGCAGAAGGCCGGCTTTGACGGCGTTCAGCTGCATGTAGCGCATTTCTTCTTCCTGAGCCGGTTCGTCAGCCCGGCGGTAAACCATCGGGAGGACGAATACGGCGGTTCCACAGCCAATCGAGCCCGCATCGTGCTGGAGATCCTGGCGGGCATACGGGCTGTCGCGCCGAATCTGCACATCACGGCGAAAATCAACTCCAGCGACTTTACCTTTGGCGGGTTGGACAACGAAGAGAGTTTGGAGTTCTGCAAACTGCTTGCTTTGAACGGTATCGACAGCATCGAGGTCTCCGGCAACGGCACCTCCGTCTCCGGCATCAGGGCCCATGTGAACGAGGGCTACTTCCTGCCCTTTGCGGCGCGACTGGCGGAGGAAGTGAATGTGCCTGTGATGCTGGTGGGCGGCCTGCGGGCACTGGACACCATGGAGGTCGTGCTGAATCAGACGAAGACCGAATTGATCTCCCTGTCCCGCCCGCTGCTGCGGGAGCCTGATTTGCCCAATAAAATGCAGGCCGACCCGAAGGCGGTCTCCCGCTGCATCTCCTGCAACCGCTGCTATTCCTCGGACGCGCACAGGTGCGTCTTTTGGAGGTGAGCGCATGAAGGAACTGAATATCGCCACCAGGCGCGGCACGGTATTGAACGGCGTTTTATTTGACACACAAGACGCGGACACCGTGGTCATCGCCATCACGGGCATCCACGGGAATTTTTATTCCAATCCGTTTTACTACAACTTCGGCGACACGCTGAACGCGGGCGGGATCGACTTCATATACGCCCAGACCAACGACGCCATGGACGCGGTGCGCTCGCGGAACGTTTTGACAGGAAAAGAAGAGATCGTCGGCTCCTGCAACGAGCGCTTCGCCTGGACGGACGAAGACATCGAAGCCTACCTCGACTACGCGGAGCAGGCGGGCTACAGGCACATCATACTGGGCGGGCACTCCCTCGGCGCGAACAAGGTGATCTACTACCTCTCCCGCCACCACGACCCGAGGGTGGAGCACTTCATACTGTTCAGCCCCGCCAACCTGACCCACATGATGTCCGGCGTTACCGACTACGAGCGCGACATGATCCGCCAGCAGGTGGCGCGCGGCGACGGGAATAAGCTGCTGCCCTTTTACTTCATGGGCTGGGTGCAGTGCATCGCCAACACCGCCTACGATTGGGCGTTCACGGACACGCTGAACAACGTCCACGTGGAGAGGGACGCCGACTTCACCCAGGTCTCGCAGATCGCCCACACCGGCGCGCTGCTGATCGGCACCTACGACCGCTTTACCTACGGCGACCCGGCGGGCTTCTTGAAAAACATCAACGACCACATGCCCACGGCGAAGCAGAACAAATTGATCTTCATCGAAAAGACAGGCCACACCTACCAGCAGAAGGAGCAGGAGGTTGCGGATAAGCTGCTTAAGCTGGTGAAGGCATGGGAGGAGGAGCGCATATGCCTTTCATCACCTGCAAGGTGAATCGGCCCATCAGTCCGGAGCAGGAGACGGAGCTCAAGGCCCGCATGGGAAAGGCCATCGAGCTCGTGCCCGGCAAGAGTGAGCGGTATCTGCTGCTGACCTTTGAACCGAACAGTCACATATGGCTGCGGGGCGATAACTGCCTGCCCATGGTCTACATCGAGGCCGCCATCTTTGGAAACGAAGCTCACCAGGGCTACCCGGCCTTTACCGCCGAGGTCACCCGCGCCTTCATGGAGGTGTTGGGTGTGCTGCCGGGGAATGTCTACATCAAGTATGAGGACATCACCGCCTGGGGTGTGAACGGACAATACATCGACAGAGGGTTTTTCCAATGAACGAGAAGATCGTCTTCACAACCTTCACCGACCCCATGATGGGCCTGACCTACGAGATGGAGCCGATCTACGACAAGCTGAAGCAGGAATATGGCGATCAGATCGAATTCCGCTGGGTGATGAGCCTGCTGGTCAAGGACGTGAGCGACTTCATGACGCCCCGGGAGCGGGCCATGGAGCCGGAGGCGGGCATCCGCGCCTACAACGCCCGCCTGGCTCAGATCTACAAGAGCGAGGAAGCCATCGGCGGCCTGCCCATCAACATGGAGGGCTTCTGCCTGTTCGACCCGGAACACAGAACTTCAAAACCGCTGAATCTGGCCTATAAGGCCGCGCAGCTGGCCGACACGGAAAAGGCGGACGATTTCCTGCTGAACCTGCGCCACGCGACGGTGATCGACTGCCAACCGACGACCCACATGGATGTGATACTGGATGTAATAAACAAGACAGGCATCGACCAAGCGCTGTTCAGCCAGTATTATAGCGATGGCAGCGCCGAAGCCGCGTTGCAAAGCGATCTTGCGTTCACCGTACGGCTGGGGATTCGCTCGCTGCCGACCTGTCTCATTCAATACAGGGACAAAGCCCTGTTGATGCAGAGCTTCGTGTACGAGGAATATAGAAAAACGATCAGGGAATGGGCCGGGCGTATTGACATTATAGACTGAATGGTCTATAATTAATCCCATGAAGGCTTGCCGGACAAACTGATCCTGTAATCAGCTTATCCCAAACATTGATGCAAGCGAAAAGAGCGATGCTATGCATATGAAAAAGGGCGAGGCATCAAAGGCAAAGCTGATAGCCTGCGCGGCGGAGCTGTTCTGGCGACAGGGCTACAGCGCCACGGGTCTTGCCGAGATCCTGCAAGCGGCCAATCTGCCCAAGGGCTCCTTCTATTTCTACTTCGAGGGCAAGCGTGACCTGGCGGCGGCGGTCATCGAATACTATCGAAGGATCGTCAGCGACGATATGAAACAGATGTCCGGGGGACGCGATTGGCGTGCGTTTGTTCATGCGCTGGCGCGGAAGCATCTGGACAGCGCCACCGAAGGTGTACACAACGGCTGCCCCTTCGCGGTGATGGGCATGGAGCTGGCACTGTCCGAGCCGGAGATCGCGGGTCTGTATGCCGCTGCGCTGGACGAGGCCCGGCAGATCATGGCAGAGGTGCTCGAGCGATCAGGGCTGGATCACGGGGAGGCCGCGGCGCTGTCCTCGACGGAGCTGACGATCTTCGAGGGCAAGCTGCTGCTGTTCAGGATCAGCGGCGACGTGGCGCACCTCGAGGCCATGGAGCGCGATATGATGCAGGTCTATGAGCAATGGAGGGCCAAGGATGCGCATTGAGGAAGAGGTCTTTGCCCGTCATAAGCTCATACCGGACAGGCTGATCGCCTATGGCTTTACACAGGTGAACGACTGCCTGACCTGGTCGCGGGAGCTTCCGGACGAGGACTTGAAGATCGTCGTTGAATACGACGGCGCGATCAACGGCAGGATCATCGACCTGTCGCTGAACGAGGAATACACGGCCTTCCGCGTGGAAGGCACGACGGGCTACAGCGCTCAGATCAGGCAGAAGTACATCAAACTGCTGACGGACATCCAGGACCATTGCTGCAAAAAACAATACTTCAAAATGCCTCAGGCGCAGAGAATTGGCGATTATATCCTTGAGGCCTATGGCAGCGCGCCGGAATTCCTGTGGCCCAACATCCCCAGCTACGCGGCCTTCCGACAGCCAGGAAAGAAAAAGTGGTTTGCCGTCATGGGCAGCGTGCCGCTGAGCAAGGTGGACAGGGAAGTGAAGTCCGCGCAGCCCGTCGAGGTCATCAACGTGAAGGTGGACCAGGACAGGATAAAGGATTATCTGTCGCAGACGGGCATTTACGAGGCGTTCCACATGAACAAGCAATGCTGGGTGTCGATCATACTGGACGATACGCTCCCGGATGAAGCCGTTCAGGGCATGATCGACGACAGCTACGGCAGCATACAGGGGTGAGGGCATGGCAAACAACTACGAAACGATGAAGCTGCAAATGCGGGACGAATTCCTGAAATACGACCAGGCGGCGATGATCGAAAAGTTCGGCCTGCGAAGCGACGATGAGAATATCTACATCACCTTCTTCGGCACCGAATACGCCGTGGACCGCAGCACCGGCGACGTGCGCTCCCAGCGGGGCGAGGCCGGTTACAACGAGGCCATGACGATCTACGACGTGCTGTGCTATTCAAAACCCCATTGCAGGGCATCGGGCAGAGCAGCAGTCGCGCCAATGCCAAGGGCAGGCGCGACCAGCCCGGGCGAATCCTCCGGATTCCAGCCCGGCGCTGCCGGCGCTTCCGCTTTGCGGAGCAGCGCCGGTGCGTCCATGGTCAACATGGGCAGCCTGTCCACCATACAGGGCGGCTCCATGAAGCGCGAGGGCGACGGGCTGTTTGGCCGGTATGAAGCGGCATTCGACCAGAGGGACGAGGCGCTCGCGGCGGCCTGCGCGAAGCTGGGCGGCGTGCCCGAGGGCAAGGGCGACGTGGCATACCGCATCCCCATGTTCCCCTTCCTAGATGTCATGCTCCAATACTGGGATTCCGACGACGAGTTCCCGGCGTCCCTCCAGCTTTTTGTGGATGACAGGATGACCGACTTCATGCACTACGAAACGGTGTGGTTCGCGCTGTCCCACATGCTGGAACGGATAAGGGAGCTGATGGCCGCGCCCCGGTTTTCCAATCGCTGACATCTTGCATATACCCCGGTGCCGCAAAGGTATCCGGGGCTTTTTTTATTTTTGGAGGCGCCGATTTGTCATACAATTAAACTATTCTCAAACAATCTGTCTTGAAAAAGCGTGTCTGGCGATGTAAAATAGTAAACGTAAACTAACTACTGCTTCTCGCCCATCATACAGCGGTGTCAAGGATGGACGGCCGTCCGATGGGCTTTCTTGATGGGTGGGAGTTAGTCAAATCTAATAAATGTGCGTCCATGAAGCACAGGCGCCCCACAGGAAAGGACTGAGGGATTTGAAGGACTACGAGGCGTTGTCAAAGAAGCATTTTGACGGGCAGGCCGGCGAATACGATCAGCGCGACACCTATTACTATTCCCGGAACGGGAAGATCAGCTGCCACGACATTGCGGAGCAGGTAAGGAGCGTTCCCTACGAGGCGCTCCTGGACGTGGGCTGCGGCACGGGATTCCTGATCGACATCCTGACGAAGCGGAAGTCCGCGCGATACTGCGGCGTGGACCTGTCGGACGAGATGATCCGCGTGGCGAAGGGCAAGGGCATCCGTGGCGCGGCGTTCACGGTGGGCTCCGCCGACAAGCTGCCCTATCCGGACGGGAGCTTCGACATCGTCACCTGCTCCCAGAGCTTCCATCACTATCCCTATCCCGAAGCGGCCATGCGGGAGGCGAGGCGCGTGCTGAAGCCGGGCGGATTGTACATACTCTCCGATACCGGCATCGGCGGCGTCGGCGCGTGGATCGACAACCACATACTCTTCAAGCTGGCAAAGAGCGGCGATTGCCACACCACGAACCGCAAGGGCATCGAAAGGATGATGGCAGCCGCGGGATTCACGATTGCGGATTCCCGGCAGATCAAGGCCATGATCTATACGGTCACCGGAAGGAAGAAGTGAGGGGGGTGCGACGATGCGATTTGATGAGATGGGAAACCGATCGGGCAAGACACTGATGCTGCTGCCCGGGACGGCCTGCGATTATCAGACGAATTTTGCCACGGTGCTGGATCGGCTGGGGGAGAAATATCACCTGATCTGCGTCAATTACGACGGCTTTGACGGCAGCGGCGCAATCTTTCCCGATATGATCACGGTCACCGAGAAGATCGAGAAATACATCAGGGAAAACCACAACGGCAGGATCGACGGCGCGATCGGCTCCTCGTTGGGCAGCACCTTTGTGGGGCAGCTGATCCAGCGGGAAAACATACACATCGATCACGGCATCTTCGGAAGTCCGGACCTGGATCAGAGCGGAAAATTCAGCGCGTGGCTCCAGTCAAAGCTGGTGGTCCCGCTCCTGACCAGCTTTACCCGGAATGAAAAGAAGAAGGCCAAGACCCGGGAAAAGCTCAAGGGCTTCTTTGAGATGAGCGATGAGACGGCGGACCGGTTCATGGGATGCTTTGCGAAGTTCAGCCCGGAGTCCATCAGGAACGAGTATTACACGGACCTGCTCACCTGGCTCAGGGACGATATCCACGTGGAAAACACGAAGGTCCATTTCATCTACGCAAACAAGATGGGCGAGAAGTATCTGAAGCGCTACAGGAAGTATTTCCGGGACCCGGAAATCCGGGAATTTGACATGCAGCACGAACAGTGGCTGTTCGGTGATGAGCGATATACCGCGCCGGTGCTGAAGGCGATCGACGAATTTATGGGGCTGGCGGGAGATTAAAACCGTCGCGGAGGACAATATGTACATCGAGATACGGGATCTGAAGAAGAGCTACGGCGAGGGCTCCGGCTTTTCGCAGGTGCTTCGGGGCATCAACTGCGAAGTGGAGAAGGGGCGGATCTGCGCCATACTCGGCCCCAGCGGCTCCGGCAAGTCCACGCTGCTCAACTGCGTCGGCGGGCTGGAGACGGCCAACGGCGGGTCGATCCGCATCGATGGCACGGAGCTGGTGGGCATGAAGCCCGAGGCGCTGTCGGAATACCGCCGGGAGAAGCTGGGCTTCGTATTCCAGTTCTACAACCTGGTGCCCAACCTCACGGTGCGGGAGAACATACAGGTCTGCGAATACCTGTCCGGGAAGCCGCTGTCGGTGGACGCCCTGCTGGACGCGCTGGGGCTGGCTGAACACCAGAACAAGTTCCCCGCGCAGATCTCCGGCGGCCAGCAGCAGCGCTGCGCCATCGCCCGGGCCATCGTCAAGAACCCGAGCCTGTTGCTCTGCGACGAGCCCACCGGCGCGCTGGACTCCGCCTCCAGCCGGGATATACTGGTGCTGCTGGAGCAGATCAACCGGGAGTACGGCACGACGATACTGCTCGTCACCCACAACACCGCCATCCGGAGGATGGCCCACCAGGTGCTCACCATCCGGGACGGCCGCGTGACCGAGGAGACGATCAACGACGCGCCGGTGCCCGCCGCCGAGCTGGAGGACCTGTGACATGCAGCGGCTGTTGTACAGAAAGATGTGGCGCGAGCTGCGCGCCGCCTGGCCCCGGTACCTGGCGCTGGGGCTGGTGATCGCCTTCGCCATGTACCTGATCGTCAGCCTGATCGGCGCGGCGGACACGGTCATATTGGGCACGGCCCGCCATGCGGAGGCCAACGGCATCGAGGACGGCCAGTTCACCACCTTCGTCCCCCTGACGGACGATCAGGAGAAGGCGCTGACAGATTCGGGGATCCAGTTGGAGAAGGAATTCTTCCTCGATTACGCGCTCGAGGACGGCAGCGTGCTGCGCGTTTTCCGCCTCCGGGAGGCCATCGACCGGGCGGAACTGGAATCGGGGGCGTTTCCCGGGGACGACGGCGTCGCGCTGGAGAAGCGCTACTGCGAGGAGAACGGCCTCGCCCCGGGCGATGGGATCGACGTCGCCGGCCTCGGGCTGATGGTCAGCGGGGTCTGCACCTCGCCGGACTACGACACGCCCTTCCGGGAGATGGGCGACAGCACCGTGGACAGCGCGAACTTCGGCACGGCGTTCGTCACGGACGCGCTGTATGAAGGGCTGCGGGCAACCGGCAAGGCGCTCCGTTCGGAGGAGTACCTCTACGCCTACCGGCTGAACGGCGCGCTGACGGACGACGAGCTGCGGGACCGGCTGGAGGCACTGAGCTTCGATCCCGAGCGCGTGGAGGACCCCTGGTTCCGGGAATACTGGGATCGGAATTACGGCAAGCGCGACGAGCTGCTGGACGCGGCTGATGAGATGGCCGACGGCACCCGGAGCCTCAGCGACGCGCTGGACGAGATGGGGGACAAGGCCTTCGGGAAGCCCGGGACCGCCCTGTGGGCGATGCTGCCGACAGAGCTGACCGACGCCATCGACGGGGTCCACGAGGCCGCGGAGGGCGCCGCCGAGCTTCGCGACGCCGTGGTCGAGCTCGCGGACCAGTACATGCGCCCGGACGCCGCCAACCTGCGCAGCTTCGTCACGGCGCAGGACAATCCGCGCATCGGCGGCGCGGCGGACGACGTGGTCATCAACAAATACGCCAGCATCGTCGCCGGCGTGATCATCATGGCGCTGCTCACCTACGTGATCAGCGTGTTCGTGGTGCACAACATCGAGAGCGAGCAGAGCGTCATCGGCACGCTGTACGCCCTCGGCGTCCGCCGGGGGGAGCTCGTGCGGCACTACCTGCTGCTGCCGGTGATGGTGGCCCTGCTGTCGGGCATCGCTGGGACCGCGCTGGGCTACAGCAGCCTCGGCGTGCCGACGCAGACCGCGGACACCTACGCCTATTTCTCCGTGCCGTCCCTGACGACGGTCGTCGAGCTGCCCGTGATACTGTACGGCGCGGTGATGCCGCCGCTGATCGCCGCGCTGGTCAACCTGGCGTTCATCCGGCGCAGGCTCTCCGCCCCGGCGCTGCAGCTGATCCGGAAGGAGACGAAGTACGCGGAGGTAAAAAAACTGGACCTGGGGCGCATGGGGTATGTGCGCCGCTTCCAGGTCCGCCAGCTCATCCGGGAGAGCCGCAGCGCCGTGGGCGTGGTGCTGGCCATATTCATATGCTTTTTGCTGATGATGATCGGCCTTAACGCCTGGGTGCTCTGCGACCACGTGGGCAATGATAACGCAACGGACACGCGCTATTCCCACATGTACCTCTACAAGTACCCGGAGGCGGAGGTGCCGGCGGGCGGGCATGAGGCGATCGCGCTGTCCATGAAGAAGGCGATCCTCGGCTACAACATGGACGTCACCGTGCTGGGCCTCGCGCAGGACAACCCCTTCTTCGACGCCGCGCCGCCCGAGAGCATGAGCCGCGTGCAGATCAGCTCCGCCATGGCGCAGAAATACGGCCTGAAGGCCGGGGACGTGTTCACCGTCGAGGACGCGCAGAGCGACCGCGTCTACGCCTTCACCGCGGACAGTGTGGTGCGCTACAGCCCCGCATTCTATGTCTTCATGGACATCGACAGCCTGCGGGAGCTGTTCGACCTGCCGGAGGACTATTACAACGTGGTCTTCTCCGACAAAGACCTCGGGGTCGACCCCGGGCGGCTGTACAGTGTGAGCACCCGGGAGGACGTGGAGAAGGCGGCCAATATCTTCGTGGAGCTCATGTGGTCCATGGTGATCACCATGCTCGTGGCCTCCGCGGCCATCATGGCGCTGGTGATGTACCTGATGATGAAGGTGATGATCGACCACGCCGGCGGGAGCATCGCGCTGTTCAAGCTGTTCGGCTATCGGAAGCGGGAGCTGGGCGCGCTGTTCCTGAACGGGAACACGCTGCTGATCGCGCTGGGCGTGCTGGTGTCGATCCCGCTGTCCAAGCGGCTCATGGACGCCATGTACCCGTATCTGGTGTCAAACGTGCCGTGCGCCATCGACCTGCGCTTCGAGCCGTGGATCTACGCCGCGCTGTTCGTGGGCTGCATGCTGATCTACGCGCTGATCCACGCCTTCCTGGTGCGCAGGATCCGCCGCATCCAGCCGAACGAGGTTCTGAAGAACAGGGAGTAATGCCTCCGGGAGGACCGGCGGAATACTCCGTGATCGAAAGCTGCGAATTGATCCGCGTCACGCCTGGGTCGTGACGCGGATCAATTCGCGCTCCAGCGCGGATGCGCTGCCGCGGCGCAGCTTGACCAGCTGCGCGCCGTGCTTCCGGGCCTCCTTTTGCGCGCTGATGACCAGGGGATGGGACACGGTGTCCATGCAGACGAATATGTAATCCGGGGTCCCCAGCTGGTTGGCGAAGCTGCCCTTTTTCAGGGGAATGGCGCGCGCCGTGATATTGTATTTGGCGCACAGATCGCAGTAGGTGCGGCCCATGCACTCGTTGCCGCCGATGATGATTGCGCTCATAAGCCCTCCATAAATGTAATTAGTTATTTCTAACCATATATTAGCATAATCTAACTCATGCTGTCAAGTGCCCTATCGGAATTTGTGATAGCGCCGCGCGCACCCATGGAACAAATGTGAAATTCGGGAAAACCCATTGACAAGGGATAGGGTGTTAGTGTATTATAACTTAGGGATTAGAAATAACTAACCTTGTGTGAGGCAATGCTATGCTGGAGCGCGCGATTATCGATCATGCTTCGCCGACCTTGGCGAGGTTGAAGCTGGGCAACCTGTTCAACCATCCCATGGGGGAGGATTTCCCCGCGGAATATGCCGCGTTGCGTCGGCAGCTGATGGACAGGGGCGTGACGATGACGATCCTGAAGGTCGCCCATGGCAAGGCGCTGATCTACATCTACAGGCGCGGAGGCCTGGAGAAGGCGCTCATGAGCGAGGGCGTGCAGCGGCTGCTGCGCACCTGCGGCTACCGCTGCTTCGACGTCGACAGCGCACTGGACACATTGAAGTCCCGCCTGAACGGCCTCGACGCCTTTCCCCACGAGATCGGCGTGTTTCTGGGCTATCCGCTGGAGGACGTGCTGGGATTCATTGAAAACGGCGGCAGGAACTGCCTGTCCTGCGGTTGCTGGAAGGTGTATTCCAACGAGTGCGAGGCGCTCAAGGCGTTCGAGCGCTATGAAAAGTGCAAAGCAGTCTATCAGAGGCTGTTTGCGTCGGGCTGCCCGCTGACCCGTCTGACGGTGGCGGCCAGAACGGCATAATAGACCCATTCAAAAAAGGAGAGTATGAACAATGAGCAAGGTAGCAGTCGTATATTACAGCGGCTCCGGCAACACCGAGGCCATGGCGGACGTGATCGTGAACGCCCTGGGCGCGGACAAGATCGAGGCGGAGGCCTTCGGCGCGGCGAAGGTCGCGGACTATGACGCCATCGCCTTCGGCTGCCCGGCCATGGGCGACGAGGTGTTGGAGGAGACCATCTTCCAGCCCATGTGGGACGACGTGAAGGGCAGCCTGGCGGGCAAGAAGGTGGCGCTGTTCGGCTCCTACGGCTGGGGCGACGGCCAGTGGATGCGCGACTGGGAGGCGGACGCCGCCAACAACGGCGTGGCGCTGGCCTGCGAGAGCGTTATCTGCAACGAGGCCCCCGACGACGAGGCCAACGCGGCGCTGGAGGCGCTGGCGAAGGCACTGGCGTAGCCCGCCGCCTGATCGATCCAATGACAAGGGAGCCTGCGGCATGGCCGCGGGCTCCCTTGCTGCATTGACGGGGGTTCTACGGCCTTTGATCGTCCCCGCGCTGTCCCTATTGACATTTCATCCCTTTTGTGCTTTTATAGATGGGACAGACACCGCATGGGCGAGGCATTGTCGCCGCGAAAGGAGATATCGATATGGACCTGATCCCCAGCTTTTCCGTTGACCACACCCACATCGTCCCGGGCATATTCACCAGCCGGGTGGACACCGTCGGAGGCGGCACGGTCACGACCTACGACGTGAGGGTCACGCGGCCGAACGTGGAGCCCGCCGTGGACGTGGGCGCGATGCACTCCCTGGAGCACCTGATCGCCACCTATCTGCGCAACGATCCCGACTGGAAGGATGAGATCATCTACTGGGGCCCCATGGGCTGCCTGACCGGCTTTTACCTGATCCTGAAGGGCAGCCGCGCGCCGCAGGAGATATTCGACCTGATCCTCGGGGCCTTCCGTTCCGTGGAGGACGCCCAGGTCGTCCCCGGCGCCGAGGCGAAGAACTGCGGCCATTACCTGATGCACAACCTGGGCATGGCCAAATGGTTTGCGGCGCGGTTCGCGGATTACCTGGCAGCGAACGCCGACAACCCCGAGATCTTTGAGTATCCCAGGACGGAGCGCCTCGTCACCGATGACGGCCAGCACTTCTTCGATTCGTGAGGATGTGATCCCGCAGGACAGGGCAGGCCTCACGGGCCGCCTCCGTCGATCCAGTCCTCCAGGACCTCGTCGTCGTATTCCACGCGGTCGGAGAACGCCCGGGCCCGCTCGATGAGCGCGGGAAGATCGCCGTCGGTCCAGCCGTCGGCGATCTCCGCGTAGGCGCGGCGAATGAAGTCGATGCGCTCCTCCAGGCGGCCGTCGTACAGCGCGTCGGGCAGGTGGCGATAGATCAGCGTCTCCAGCAGGCGCGCCCGCGGCCCCTCCTCGCTGATGGAGGAGAGCCACTGATCGCGCAGGCCGAACAGATAGCGCTCGTCCTCCGTCATCGATTCCGCTACGCTGCCCTCCAGCCGGATCAGGCGCAGGGGGCGCGGCCAGCTCAGGATCAGCCGCGCGGCCTCCTCGCAGGCCAGCCCGAGCCCCATCTCCACCCGGGCGGAGAAGTAGTTCCTGAACCGGGGATGGTCCCGGCAGATCTGGCAGAGTGCATCTTCCCCCTCGTGGAGTATCAGTTCGCACAGGTTGTCACCGGTCAGCAGCGGACAGCGCTCGCCCTCATCGAGGATGAAGCGGGGCGTGCCCTCGCGGCTGACGCACCGGCGGACCCGTTCGCCGAATTCGCCGGGCAGCCGGTCGTAGCGCGCGAGGCTCTCCCCGTCGATGTCGATCTCCCAGCCCGCGCAGCAGGTGTGGCCGCACCGCGAGGCGATGCAGCGGAAGCTGGCATAGTATTCCGGTACATAAATATTCATGGAGCCATTATACCCTTTATCGCGATCAAAGTCCACACCCTTGGGCGTGGCACGCATCGGGTTTTCTTATTTTTGGCCGCGTCGCGGTGGACGCGGGGCCGTATATGGGAGGAATGACGCTTGGAACTGCTGAAGCTGCTGGACACTCCGCCGAGGGCGTATACGCCCATACCGTTCTGGTTCCTGAACGACAGGCTGGAGCCCGACGAGCTGCGCCGGCAGCTGAGGGATTTCTGCGACCACGGCGTGTACGGCGTGGTGCTCCATCCCCGCATGGGCATGGACCCGGGCGTGGCCTATCTGTCCCCGGCTTTCTTCGACGGCCTGCGGGTCGCCGTGGAGACCGCAGCGGCGCTGGACATGCGGGTGGTGCTGTACGACGAGGGCATGTATCCCTCCGGCTCGGCCTGCGGGCTGGTGGTGAAGGATCATCCCGAACTGGCCAGCCGGGGCATCGCGCTGGCGGAGCGCCCGCTGCCGGGGGACGACGTGCTGTGCGACACGGGCCGGGGCTTCCTGGTGGAGCGCCCCAGCGGCGGCACCATCCGGGGCATACACTTCGGCGAGGACGACGGGGAGATAAACGCCCCGCCGAGCGCCGACATACTCAACCCCGAGGCCGTGGCGCGGTTCATAGAATTGACCCACGAGGCCTACCTGCGGGAGTTCGGGCAATACTTCGGGAGCACCGTCGTCGGCTTCTTCACCGACGAGCCCAGCATACTGGGCCGGAACGTGCGGGACATGATGCCCTGGACGCGGGGCTTCGGGTCGATCTTCACCGCCGCGGGGGGCGACCTGCGGGGGCTGGCGGCGCTGTTTGCCGGGGAGGAGAACGCGGATACGCGGCTCTACAGCCGGCTCATCCTCCGGCGGGAGGGCGAGGTCTACTACGCCGCACTGTCCCGCTGGTGCGAGGCCCACGGCGTCGCGCTGATGGGCCATCCCCACCAGAGCGACGACATCGAGGTGGAGCGCTATTTCCACGTGCCGGGGCAGGACCTGGTCTATCGCTGGGTCTCGCCGGAGGGCGGCGGCACGGCGGGCATGGACAGCACCATGGCGAAGTGCGGCGCGGACGCCGCGCGGCTGATGGGGCGGCGGCGCAATTCCAACGAGTGCTTCGGGGCCTGCAACCGCAACGGCAATCCCTGGCATTTCACCGGCGAGGACATGAAGTGGTACGTCGACTGGCTGGCGGTGCGGGGCGTGAACCTGTTCATCCCTCACGCCTTCTACTACAGCCTCGCCGGGCAGCGCAGCGCGGAGCGTCCGCCGGACGTGGGGCCGGGCAGCATCTGGTGGCCGCACTATGCGCGGTGGTCGCGCTACATGGCGCGGCTGTCCTGCCTGATGACGGACGCCGAACTGCATGCCGATATCGCCGTGCCCTGCCGCAATCGGGATCTGCGGGCGGAGGCCGTCGCGCCGCTGTTTCAGAGCCAGCGGGGCTTCCAATACCTTCCGGAGAGCGTCTGGGGCGAGTGCCGGGAGGTTGACGGACAGCTGCTGTGCCGCGGCATGCGCTTTACAGCCGTGCTGGGGGAGGCGGAGCGCTTCCCCTCGGTGTCCCACGACTGGACGGCCGTCGCCCCGGACTGTTTATGCCAGCCGCCCCAGCCGGACCTGCGCGTTGCCCGGTTCACCCGCTGCGACAGGGCGTGCTGGCTGCTGGTCAACGAGGGGGAGGGGGACATCGACGCGGCGCTGACCCTGCCGGCGGGGGACGCCTGCCTGGGGCAGTACGACCTGTGGACCGGCGAAGCCTGGCGGCTGCGCGCCCCGAGCGGGGGCGGCTTCCGGTTGAAGCTCCCCCGACGGGCGAGCCTGCTGGTCTTCGCGTGCGCGTCCCGCGAGGAATGGCTCGCCCTGCCGGAAGCGCCCGCCGCGGCGAGGCGCATCGCGCCGGCATTCGCCCTGACCGGGGAGGACCCCGCCCTGTGCAGGAAGGTCTATGAGGCGACGTGGACGGCGGACGGGACCGGGGACGTCGAGGTCGCGGTCCGCGCGGAGGAGATGGCGGAGCTGTATGTGAACGACCGCCTCTGTGACGTGGGCTTCTGGCCGCCCCAGCGGCTCAGGATCCCCCGGGACGCCCTTCGCCCGGGCGTGAACCGGCTTCGCCTCGTGGTGACGGGCAGCCCGGCCAACCGGTACGGGAATGAAAGCGTGGGCTATGGTTTGTTTGAATATATGTAATTTTGTTGTGGACAACCCGGATGGCGCTGTTGTATAATAGCGATTGAATCGGTAAATAAAACCGTCATGTACGGGGATAAGTGAAAGCCGAAGTAATGAGGGCGGCCCTTCGGGGCCCGTCGTCAGACCGGCGGGGAGGATCATCATTTTGGAAGCCGTCGTCAACCTTGCGCTGGTGTTCTTCGCCTATTCCTTTCTGGGCTGGTGCATCGAGGTCACGCTGAAATACATCCAATACCACCGGTTCATCAACCGGGGCTTCTTCACCGGCCCCTGGCTGCCGATCTACGGCTCCGGCGCGACGCTGATCACGCTGGCCATGTCGGCGCTGTCGGGCGTAGACGCCTCCTACGGCACCACCTTCGCCGTATCGTTCTTCCTCTGCGGCACGGTGGAATACCTGACCAGCTGGTTCATGGAAAAGCGCTTCCATGCCCGCTGGTGGGACTACAGCCAAAAGCCCATGAACCTGCACGGCAGGGTGTGGATCGGCAACCTGGTGCTGTTCGGGCTGGGGGGCGTGCTGATCGTGAAGGGCATCAACCCGGTGCTGTATGGGCTGATCGGCGGGATCACGCTGCGGGTCCGGGAGTGCGTCGCGGGCTTCCTGCTGGCGGTGTTCGCGGCGGACTACGTGGCCACCCACTTCGTGATGAAGCTGGTCAAGACCGGCGTCGAGACCAGCCAGGCCGACAGCACCGAGCAGATCAGCCGGGAGATCCGGATGCTGCTCAGCGACCGGTCCATATTCTACCGCCGCTTCGCGGACGCCTATCCCGAGGTGATCTACCGCACCGAGCGCATCGCCAGGCGCATGGAGGCCATCAAGGCCGAGAGCGAGCGGCTGCGCCGGGAGGCGGAGCAGCGCTTGGACGCCGTGAACCAGAAGCTGGAGCAGGGAAGGGAGAAGCTGGAGCAGGGCCGGGAGCAGCTGGCCGCCACGCTGGAGCCCTCGGGCTCCATCCGCAACACCATATTGCAGCGGCAGGATGAGCTGATCGGTCTGCTGTACGACGAGACCACCGCCACCGACGACATGAAGCGGCTGAAGCGGGACATCGACAGGGAGAAGGACCGCCTGAGGGCGCGCCCCGGCCGGGGCTTCGGGCGCTGACGCCGCTGCCAACGCGACACAGGGGAGGAGAGAGCACCATGAGCAACCTGTTTCCAAGGACGACCGTCGAGGACCTTTCCCTTTCGAGGATGATCATCGGCACCAACTGGATCGGCGGCTGGAGCCACCGCAGCCCCGCCGCGGACCAGATGATCCGCGCCAAACACGCCACGCCCGAGGCCATACTGCCGATGCTGAAGACCTTCCTGGAGTACGGCGTGGACACCATCATGGCCCCCTTCGGCGGCATACCGGCGCTGGCGCAGGCCGTGTGCATGGCCGAGGACGCCACGGGCCGGGGCATGCTGCGGATCGACACGCCGATCATCAACGTGGACGACACCCCTGAGGCCCGCCGCGAGGCGGAGCAGACCATCCGGGCCGGGGCGGCGCTGGGCGCGAAGATCTGCCTCATCCACCATTCCAGCGCCGAGCAGCTGGTGAACAAGAACCTGAAGCAGATCGTCCGGCTGGACGATTACACCCGGATGATTCGCGACGCGGGCATGGTGCCCGGCCTCTCCGCCCACATGCCGGAGCTGGTGGTCTACAGCGACCTGAACGGCTACGACGTGCAGACCTACATCCAGATCTACAACTGCATGGGCTTTTTGATGCAGGTCGAGGTGGAGACGGTGAACCAGATCATACACGACGCGAAGAAGCCCGTCATGACCATCAAGCCCATGGCGGCGGGCCGGACCACGCCATTCGTCGGGCTGAACTTCTCCTGGGCCACCATCCGCGACTGCGACATGGTCACGGTGGGCTGCTTCAACGAAAACGAGGCGCGGGAGGACATCGAGATCTCCCTGGCCGCGCTGGAGCGCCGCCGGGCGAACATCGAAAAGCGGTCCAGCCCCAACGCGAAGCAGGACGCCTTCGGCAAGAATTGAGAAAGCGGGTCGGGACAAGCGCGACCGAATGGATACACGACAGCATGAGGATCATATTTGTGCGACAC
Organism: uncultured Eubacteriales bacterium; assembly: GCA_900317565.1. Taxonomy (GTDB): domain Bacteria; phylum Bacillota; class Clostridia; order Christensenellales; family Aristaeellaceae; genus UBA2862. Next base: position 3,822 of record ONHI01000021.1, on the reverse strand, counting down.
GGCGAGCCGGATTACGCCCACGACTGCCTGACCCCCACGGGCAGGCGGCAGGCGGCCGCCGCGGCCCAGCGCCTGGCGGGGGAGGGCATATCGGTGATATACGCCTCCCCCAACGGCCGGGCCAGCGAGACGGCCTCCCACACGGCGGCGCTGCTGGGGCTGCCGGTGATGATACTGGACTACATGCATGAGATCTCCTGGGGCGGGCCGGACATTCCCTGCGAGGGGCACCCCTGGACGCTGGGGGACAGGCTCATCGAGGAGAACTTCGATTTTTACGCCGACGACTGGCGCGAGCATCCCTATTTCAAGGGCAACGTCGCCACAGAATACTGCCGCCGCATCGAGGTGCGGTTCGACGCGCTGCTGGCCGACCACGGCTACCGGCACGACGGGCGGCGCTTCCTCTGCGCGGGCGGCAGGGACGAGACCATCGCCCTGTTCAGCCACGGCGGCTCCGGGGCCTGCGCGCTGGCGCACCTGCTGTCGCTGCCCTTTCCCTACGTGGCCTCGGTGATGCCCTACGACTTCACGTCCATCATCATCGTGGAGCTGCCCGTGGCGGAGGGGGAATACGTGCGCCCGCGGCTGGAGCTGTTCAACGACTGCGCCCACATCCACGCGGGCCCGGGCGGGCCGAGGCTCCAGCAGGTATCCGAATAAAGACACAAACAAGGCGTCCGAAGAGCCGGACGCCTTGTTCGCGTTTTTACATCGCTACCGCCATGATGCTGCGCACGGGTATGCCCAGCGCATGCAGCACCTCCTCCACACTGGAGACCGGCGTGATCTCCAGCGCCTGCCGGACCTCCCCGGCCACGTCCTTCAGGTCGTCCGCGTTCTCCCGGGGGATGAACACCCGCTTCACGCCCGAGCGCTGGGCGGCCATCAGCTTCTCCGGCAGCCCGCCGATGGGGTTCACGTCCCCCTGCAGCGACACCTCGCCGGTCATGGCCACGTTCGGGGGCACCGGCACGCCGGTCAGCAGCGACGCCAGCGCCGTGGTCAGCGTGATGCCCGCCGAGGGGCCGTCCTTGGGCGTCGCGCCGTCGGGCACGTGGATGTGCAGGTCGTTTTCATTGAGGACCTGCGCCTGCTCCGGCAGCAGCGCCTTCGCCAGGCTCACGGCGATCTGGGCGGATTCCTTCATCACGTCGCCCAGCTGGCCGGTGACGGTGATCTTCCCCGCGCCCTTGGTCAGCAGCGTCTGGATATACAGTATGTCGCCGCCCACGGGGGTCCAGGCCAGGCCCGTGACGATGCCGGGCTTGGCGCTCTCCGGCACGCGCTTGCGATGGATGGGGTTCATGTCCATCAGCTCCGGCAGCTGCTCCGGCCCGATCTCCAGCCGCGCCCCGGGATCGTCCACCAGCGCCACGGCGGCGCTGCGGCACAGCTGGTCCATGCGCTTCTTCAGGCCGCGCACACCCGCCTCCCGGGTGTAATCCTCGATGATGGCGTCGATGGCCCCGTCGGTGACGCGCAGCGCGCCCTCCGGGATGCCCACCGCCGCCATGGCGCGGGGCAGCAGGTGCTCCCGGGCGATGGCGTGCTTCTCGATGGGCGTGTAGCCCTGGAAGCGTATGACCTCCATGCGGTTCAGCAGCGGCTCCGGGATGGTGTCCAGCGTGTTGGCCGTGCAGATGAACAGCACGTCCGACAGATCGAAGGGCACGTTCAGGTAGTGGTCGGTGAAGGAGAAGTTCTGCTCCGGGTCCAGCACCTCCAGCAGCGCGCTGGCGGGGTCGCCGTTGTAGGATTGGGACAGCTTGTCCACCTCGTCCAGCACCATCACCGGGTTGCTCGCGCCGCACTTGTGGATGCCGTCGATGATCCGCCCCGGCATGGCCCCGATGTAGGTGCGCCGGTGGCCGCGGATGTCGGCCTCGTCCCGCACGCCGCCCAGGGACACCCGCACGTATTCCCGGCCCAGCGCCTTGGCGATGCTCTCGCCGATGGAGGTCTTGCCGGTGCCCGGCGCGCCGACGAAGCACAGTATCGAGCCGGATTGCTTTCCCTTCAAGCGCATCACAGCGAGCTGCTGGAGGATGCGCTTTTTCACCTTATCCAGCCCGGAATGCCCGGCGTTCAGCGCCGCCCGGGCCTCGTCCATGGCGATCTGCTTCGCCTCGGCCTTCCTCCAGGGCAGGCTGGTCAGCAGGTCCAGCCAGTCGGTGAGCATGCCCGCCTCCGGGCTGTTGCTGCCCTCGCCCTTCAGCCGGTTCAGCACCTTGCGGCCCTCCTTGAGCGCCGCCTCGTTCATGCCGGCCTCCTCCAGCTTGAGCTCCAGCCGCCGCACCTCGCTGACGTTCTCCGGGTGCAGGGCATCCAGCTCCTTTTGCAGGTATTCGATCTGCTTTTTGATGGCGGATTCCCGGTACAGCTTCTCGTGGTCCTCCTGCTGGTGGCTCTGGGCGGCGGATTGCACGTCGGCCATCTCCAGCCCCTCCATCAGCAGCCGCTCCAGCGCGTCGAAGCGGGCGGACAGGCTGTCCTCGGCCAGCAGCGCGTAGCGCTCCTCCGCGGGCGCGTTCAGCCAGGGCGACATGGCCGCGGCCACGTCCCACAGGCTGTCCCAGTGGGCGGCGAAGCCGCGCAGCATGCCCTCCCACTGCTTGCCCCGGGCGAAGGCGAGTATGCGGTCCTTGACCCCGGTCAGCCGTCGCCGGGCGTCGGCGGGGTCCAGATCGTCGGTGTCCGGGCGGCGGGAGACGGTCATGCTGAAGCTGCCGTCCCGCAGCCGGGCAATCTCCTCGATGTTCACGCGATTCTGTATGTCGATGGCCATGAAGCCGCCGGCATTGATCGCGCCGACGCTGCCGACGACGCCGATGGGCCGGAAGCTGTCGGCGTCCAGCGCGGCGCGGGGCTGCTCCTGCTTCTGCATCAGCAGCGTGACGCGCTCGCCCGCCACGGGCTCCTTTCCGGTCAGCTCCCGGTAGGCGCTGGTTTGCAGCCACAGCTTCGCGCCGGGCAGGGCGATGATATTGTACAAAGGCATGATGGACATGCGCGCACCTCCTCGTGGGGTCGTAGGGTGGAATATCCTTGACACTTGTCAAGTTTATAGAATGATACAACAAACCTTGACAGTTGTCAAGTGCTTTGCTATAATATTTTTCACAAACGTGCAATCACGACACCGGGAGATAGATGCTATGTATTGCGGCACCAACAAGACGGCGCTCCAATCCCAGCGCCAGATCGCCGAGGCGATGATGGCGCTGATCCAGCAAAAGCCCTATGCCCAGATCACCGTCAGCGAGCTGTGCAAGGCGGCAGGCATATCGCGCCAGACGTTCTACACGCTGTTCACCAGCCGGGAGAACGTGATGGTGTTCACCTTGCAGGCCAACTACTGCGACGGGCCGGAGATCGCCCGCCCTGCCCGCGCCTGCGACGGGGGCGGCGCGCTGCAATGGCTGTGCCGGGGCTACAGCGAATACATGCTGCGCAACCGGCGGCTGATCAAGCTGCTGGTGGACAATCACATCGACTACCTGCTGTACGACAGCTTTTTCGAGGCCATGGACGGCTGCGATTGCTTCCTGCCCAAGCTCGATCCATGCACCCGCAGCTACGCCGCCAGCTTCTACGCCGGGGGCATCGCCTGCGTGGCGCGGCGCTACGCCCAGGAGGGCTGCGCCGCCACGGCGGACAGCCTGACCCAGCTGCTGATGACGCTGCTGTCCGGCAGATTGTTCTGAAAAGGCGCGCCTCAGTGCAGCGTAAAATTTTAACATCATCAGACAATGTACTTGCGCAATTCATGGAATTGTGATACATTAACCCTGACAATTGAATGAACAGCGGGTGTCGGGC
>ONHI01000047.1 GCA_900317565.1 uncultured Eubacteriales bacterium | reverse complement strand
ACCAGCGCCGTGGTGGTCGAATCGAAGCGGCTGGCCACGGTCTCGTAGGCCACGATGTAGTCCTTGACGGAGTAGGTCTGCTCCACGGTCTTGCCCTCGCCGTAGTGGAACACGGCCCGGATGGGCGCGGCCATCTGAATGGCGTTGACGTTCACGGTGAAGCCGTAGTAGCCCCTGCCGTTCTGGTCCCGGTCCTCCGGATCGAGGGGATCGCGGGTGGTCTTGCCGTTCTTGCTCTGCACGGTGAATTCCATGTAGGAATCCGCGTAGTCCACGCCGGGCAGCTCGGGCAGCTGGGCAGCTCGGGCAGCTCCATGAAGAAGTTGACGCCGATCTCGCCGGTGAGCAGCAGGGAGTGGGTCCGGAAGGTGGGCTCGGCCAGCATCCACTGGGCTGTGAGCGTCACGTCCGCGGCGGCGACGGCGATGCCCTCGTCCGCCTGCCTGACATCCTCGGCGCCGTCCACCTTCCAGCCCGCGAAGCTCTTGCCCGCAGGCGCGGTGAAGCCGCAATCCGGCAATTTGTAATCGGTATTCCGCTTCACCAGCACGGGAGCCATCTCGCCGCTGCCGCCGTTGGCCTCGAAGGACACGGCCACCTCGCCGGTGCTCAGCACGGCCTCGCCGTTGGCATTGACTTCAATGACATAATTATCGTCGTCCGGGATCAAAAAGTCAAGTATTTCGCTGTTATTGATTCCCGTTGCAATGACCACCGGGGCCGCGTGGGTCGGCGCGACGGCGGTGCTGATGCCGATCTTCATGTCCGCGTCCGGCGCATATCGCGTCCGGCGCATATCCCCGCGGAATGGTCAGCTTTGCGCCTTCCTCCAGGTACACGTTGCAGGGCTTGCCGTCCCGGGTGTTGCCGGTGATCGCGCCGCCGGCCAGCGTCACCGTGGCTCCGGCGGCAATCCTCAGGCCGCCGTTGGCGCTGCCGGTGATCGCGCCGCCGGTCATGTTGAACGTGCCTTTTACGGTGACGCCGTCCCGGGTCACCGCGCCGCCCGACATGTTCATGGTGCCGCCCGACGGTACGCTCGTCCCATAGACCGTGCCGCCCTTCAGATCGAACCGGCTGCCGCTGGTCATCCGCACGCCGTCCCTCAGCCCGCCGCCGCACAGTGTGAAGAGACTGTTGCTGTAGACCTGCACGCAATCGGTGTTTTCCAGGTCCTCCACATAGCCCGTGCCGACATCGTCGTAAAGGGTCATGTCTGCCCAGTAGGTCGCCTCCAGGCCGGCAAACGCATGGTAATCCGCGGCCTGGATGCGGTGGCCGTTCAGGCACAGATTGACATTGTTTTCCCTCCCGCTGACGGTCCACCGTTCCTTGAGATAGACATCCTTCGTCAGGAAATAGCTGCCCGCCCTGGTGGGCAGGGAATTCTCAGACGTCCAGGGCTCGAAGGCGATGCCGTCGTGCTCGTGGGCCCAGACGGCCTTGAGCGTAACGTCCCCGTCGAGGGTGATGGTCTCGCCCGGCTGGCGTCGCCCGGCGTCCTCGCCCACCTGCCAGCCCATGAAGCTGAAGCCCTCCGGCGCGGTGAAGCCGCACTCCGGCAGGGTGTATTCGCCGTTCTGCTTCGCCCTGACCGACGCCATTTCGCCGCTGCCGCCGTTGGCATCGAAGGCGACGGTCACCTTGACGATATAGCGCAGCTCGGCCTCGCCGCTGGCGTTGACCGCGACTTCACATGCGTCGTCGTCCGGAATGAAGGCTTCGGGCGATGCGCTGGACTTCAATTTCCCGGTGAATACCACCGGGGATGTCGCCGTCGGCGCCACAGCGGTGGTGATGCCGATCCGCGAAGTCTTGTAAGGCTCGGAGGCAGCGGAGATCTTCATATCCGAATCCAGGTAGAGGTTGTTCGGCTTGTCGTCCACGGTGTTCCCCGTGAAGTCGAAACTCTCGCCATACATCAGGCGCACCTCTCCGCCGTTGGCGGCATACAGGCCGCCACCGTTGGTCCCGGCGCGGTTGCCGGTCACGGTGCCCCCATAGTAGAAGAAGGTCTTGTCATAGTCATTGCTGTACGCGCCGACGGCGTAGACGCCGCCGCCGCACCGAGCCGCCTCGTTGTCCTCGATCGTGACATAGTAGGCCTTCAAAGCGGCATCCTCGAGGTAGAGACCGCCGCCGTTCGACGCCCTGTTTCCACTGATATTGGCACTATCCAGGCTGATACTCAGACCTCTCATATACACGCCGCCGCCGTTGCCCACAGCCTCGTTGTCCCGAATCACGCCTTTATTGCTCAAACTCAACGCCGTTAGCCCGCTCGTCATTGTATCAATATACGACAGATATACGCCGCCGCCGTCCTTCTCGGTCCGGTTGCCCGCGATGATCGCGCCGGAGAGGGTGAGCTTGCCCTCGTTGACTAGGCGTATGCCGCCGCCGCCGTCCCTGTTGTTGCCACCGGTGATCACGCCCGGTTTTGTATCAAACCTGGCGTCCAACACAGTCAGGGTGCCGCCGTCGACCTTGATCACGCAGCCGTCCGCCTCAGGTTCTTTGTCCGCGAGGTTGCGATCGATCCTGTGCCCGTTCAGGTCCAACCTGATATTCCTGCCCTTGCCAACGAGCAGGCAGGTATCATAGTCCTCCGCGATGTAGTCCTTCTCCAGCTTCACCCAGGACCTCGTGTTGATCAGCGCCTGCAGCTCGCTCCAAAGGCCGACCTCGGCGTCCTTTCTCAGCAGCAGATGATTGCCGGCGCTGTTCCAATCGAAGTAAGCCTCGTCATCGTCGCCGTCGTTGAAGAAGCAGGACGTATAGTCCGTCGTGGCGGTGCCGATGTTGATGGGACTGTCGTCCGGCTGGTACTGGGGCAGGACATGGATCACGGAATCCTTGCTCAGTGAGGATTCCAGGGTCAGCGCCTTCCCATCCGGGAGGTACAGATTATCCTTCGCGTTGTCCTGAATGATCACCTTTCCATTGCCCAGCGCGAGCCTTCCGTCGCCGAAGTACACGCCGCCGCCAAGTCCGCCTGCGCTGTTGCCGGTGATCGTGCATTTGCCGAGGGTGGCGTTCATCAGGGTGTACATGCCGCCGCCGTTGCCCGTCGCGGTATTGCCGGAGAGCTCGCCGTCGTTCATGGTGAAGCTGCCCGACGCCGCGTACACGCCGCCGCCGTTGCCCGTCGCGGTGTTGCCCGTGACGCTCGTGCCCTCCAGCACAGCCTGACCGCCCCCGAAATAGATGCCGCCGCCCAGGTCGGCGCCGTTGCCCTTGAGGCTCGCGCCGTTCACGGTGAGCCTGGCGCTCTCGGCCGCGTACACGCCGCCGCCATTGCGGCCCGCGGTGTTGCCGGAGAGGGTCTGATCGGTCACGGTCAGACTCGACCCCGTGCCCAGGTACACGCCGCCGCCGTCCAGCTTCGCGGAGTTATTCGTGATACTGGTGGTAAAGTAGTATTTTTCGAGGACCTCCTCGCCGTTGATGTAGGTGTGGGGATCGTCCGGGCCCTTCTGCTCCACGGTCCGGAAGTTGAAGCCCGGGGAGATGTACACGCCGCCGCCGCACCTGTCGGCGCTGTTGCCGGTGATCTCGCCGCCCTCCAGGGAGAGGATCTTGACCGCCGAGCCGACGATCAGGCCGCCGCCGTAGCCGTCGGAATGATTGTCCGCGATCCTGCCGCCCTTCATATAGAAGGAAGCCGCCGAGCCATCCACGCTCACGCCGCCGCAGTTCGTGCCGGTATTGCCGGTGATCTCGCCGCCGGTCATGACGAGCTTTCCTTCATTATATACGGATACGGTCCCGGTGTTGTCATATATTCTGCCGTCCCGCAGCTCGAACTCGCTGTAGGCGCCCGCGCGAACGCCGGAGACGCCGCCGTTGCCACGGTTGTCGTGGATCTCGCCGCCGGTCATGACGAAGCCGACATAGAAGCTGTCGGACTGGGCATCCATCCAGACGCCGCAGTCGTTGTCGTGGATCTCGCCGCCCATCATCTCGAACTTGGCGTAATCGTCGCTCTTCTCCGCGCCGGAGACGTACACGCCGCGCTTGCTGCCGGTAATCTCGCCGCCCTCCATGCGGAACCAGTTGTGCACGACCACCGCGCTGTAGCCGGAGGCGTTCTCGATGCGGCCGCCGCGCAGATAGCCCTCGCCGCCGATCTCCACGACGGCATTGGTGACCAGGCCGCCGGTCATGATGAAACCGCCCTTCGTGTTGTAGATCGTGCCGCCGTCGACGGTGCCGCCCGACAGGTTGACGATGCCGCTGCCACCATCGATGTATATGGCGTTGCCGTTCTTGCCCTTGACCGTGCCGCCGACCATGTTGAAGGTGCCGAGGCTGACGCGCACACCGTTGCCGGAGCCATGGACGATGGTACCGCCCATGAGCTGCAGAAGGCCGTTGTTCTCCACGAGGATGCACTCGCCGTTGTCGGTCTCGTTGACGATGCGGCCTCCGCCCTCCTCGCCGTCGTAGATGTTGAGCTGACTTCCCTTGCCCAAAACTTCGATATAGGCGTCCCCGACGAGGGTGATGGTGTGGCCGTTCAGGCAGAGGTTCGTCGTATATCCGGGGCTTCTCCAGGGCCTGTCCAGAACCACGTCGTTGGCCAGGAAGAAATTCCTGACGTTGCCTGTTCCATCCCCGGAGCTCATCCAATCGTCATAGCTGGGCAGAGCGTTGGGATAGGACCACGGCTCGAACCGCAGGCCGTCGTGCGTATGGCCAAAGACGGCATAGAAGCCGTTGCTGTAATGCTGTATAGTGACCGTATCGTGGGGCTGGTAGATCGCGTTTCTGTACCGCCAGCCCTGGAAATCCGTACCCGCCGGCAGCTCCCAGGGGCAATCGGGCAGCTCGAAGATCGTTCCAAACTCGACGTTCGGAAGCCTGTTCAGCCCGTAGATCGCGCCGATGGGATCGTCTTCCCGGAACAGATACATCGTGCAGGTGGGGCGACTCTGTCCGCAAAGCAGGCAGAGCTGGCTGTCGTTGTCCGGTCCGTAATTGTGCTCCTCAACCGACTCGCTCTCAAAACCACATTCACACACGCTTATCTTCCTGTGATAATCGTGCCCGGAGACCCAGCTGTAGCCGTTGACAAAGAAGCCTTCCTCCAGGGGTTCGCAGGTATACGATGTGAAGCTATGCTCCCTCGGCTCACTGTAATAATGGCCGCAGATGCACTCGCCCACATAGAGGTGGTACTTGCTCGCATCGGGAAGAGCGTCCCCGATATTGAGCCGCTCGAAGCTCACCGGCTCTATGCCGTAGGTGTATTCGTGGGGCATGATCTGTTCCACGTTGCACCTGCACTGGGCGCACTCGCCAAAGGCGCGATGGTTCTGCCCGTCGATCGGCTCCACGCTGACGATCCTTCCGATCTCCCGGTGCCGGCAGCGAATGATCTCGGCATACTTATGGCCTTTGATGGCGTCCAAAGCGTCCTTGGTCACGCGGGTCTTGCTTCCTGTCTTGCTGTCGGCCACATTGACCTCGTAGTAGCTGATCTTCAGTTTGGTGTTGCCCGAGCCGTCGAACAGGCCGCTGTAGTCGCCCATTCCGATGGAACGCTTCTGGCCGTAGGCATAGACGCATCCGTTTGTAATGTTGATATTTTTCACACAACCGGCGTCGCCGCCGCCGATGCCCGCGGCATCCGTACCGCCGTCGGCATGGACCTCGCCGCCGCTGATATTGATGGTGCCGCCCTCGCCCCAGCAGCCGGTGCCGATGCCCGCGCCGTCGCCGCCGCCGTAGGCATAGATGGTGCCGCCGGAGATGTTGATGGTGCCGACCTTGCCGTCGTCGCCGCCGCCGATGCCCGCGCCGTCGTCGCCGCCGTAGGCGTACACCCAACCGCCGCTGATGTCCACGTCGCCGCCTTCGTTGTTCGCGCCGCCGATGCCCGCGCTGTTGTTCGAGCCGTGGGCCTCGACCTTGCCGCCCGTCATATAGAAGTGGCCGCCCTTGCCGTCCTGGCCGCCGCCGATGCCCGCGGAATCTCCACTGCCCTTGGCGATGACCTGGCCGCCGTCAATGTGCACCTCGCCGCCGTTGCCGCCGACCTTCTTGGTGGTTCGGGGATCGAATTCCTCGCCGCCGCCGATGCCCGCGCCGTCCTTGCCGCCATTGGCGTACACGGTGCCGCCCTTGATGTACACGGGGCCGCCCTGGTGCATGCTCTGGCCGCCGCCGATGCCCGCGGCATAGCCGCCGCCAGTGGCCGTCAGCCAGCCGCCTTCGATGCGAACGGAACCCTTGATGCCATCCTCCTCGCTGCCGTCGTAGCCCTCGCCGCCGCCGATGCCCGCGCCGTACTTGCCGCCCTTGGCGGTAACGGCGCCGCCGTACTGTATGTATTCCCGCAGCCCGGCGTGGTTGCCGCCGCCGATGCCCGCGCCCTTGTGGCCGCCCGTCGCGACCACCGAACCGCCGATGATGCACACGGTGCCGCCCTGCTCGCCGTCGTCGCCGCCGATGCCCGCGCACTTTTCCTGACCGGAGGCGTCGCACCTCAGCACGCTGCCGCCGTTTTTGACCTCTTCATACAGGTACAGCTTGCCGCCCTTGCTGTAGGGCACGTTCAGGCCCTTGGAGCAGGTCAGCGTCACGCCCGGACCCAGGATCAGGTTGACCTCGCAGTGGAAGGTCACGCGGTTCTTGAGGGTCATGGACTCGCCCACATAATACCAGCTGCCCGCGTCGCCGCCGCCGTACAGGTCGGTGTCATTGGGATCGAGGGTGTGATAGTCTTCCCGGAACTGCCGCACGCCGTTGGCGTCATAGTAGTATTTGCCCTCCTGGAACGTCAGATCCACGGTCACGTCTGCCGGGGGCATGGTGAAGGTGCGCACGTTCCTGTTGCCGTCCGCCATGGGCGTGTCGCTGTCCGCCATGGGCGTGTCGCTGTCCGCCATGGGCGTGGTCAGCACCACGGTCTCGGTACCCTTCTTATAGTATACGTAGGGCTTGTATTGGCTCTTCGGCCGGGCGTTTTCCTGATGGACCACGAGGAACCAGGCCTCGCCGCCGGGTTTGCAGTTGATGAGCACCTGCTTGCCCACGGGCGCTTCGGTGACGGTCACGCCGTCCACGCTGGCGTAAGCCGTACCATTGCCCGAGAGCACATTGATGGTCACCTTGAAGGTATCCGTGCGGATTTTCGGAACCACGATCACATCGCCCATGGGCATGTCAAACTGCACGGTGACCGCTTCGCCGTCCCTCTGGACCGAATAGTCCGTGAGGCTGAGGGTTTCGCCGTGATAATTATAGGTGATATCAATACCGTCGAAATGGTTATACGCGCCTTTGGGGGAGATCTTCACCGCCATACTCTCCCCAAAGTCGGCGCTGCCCACGGTCTGCGTCAGGTCAGCGGCCTTGCAGATCTTGACGTCGGTCAACTGGGCGTCCACGTTCTGGGCGGTGATGAAGAACGTCGTGGGCAAGCCCTGGGTGGGGTTGATCTTCACATAGCTCTTCTTGCGGCCCTCCTCCACGCTGTCGGTGCACAGCGTGGCGCTGGCGGCGTTGTCGCCCGCGAACATCTCGGAACCCTCGACCAGCGTGAATTCGCCCTCCGAAAGGCCGCTCCTGGCCTGGAAGCCGCGCCCGATGGCCTGGGGCTGATCGGCGGGCGCGCCCTGGGCATAGGGATTCCTGCCCGCGACGGCGGTCACCGCCGCGCCAAGATTGATGCTGACGCTGCCGCCGCTGCCGCCGCTGCCGCCGCCGATGCCCGCGCCGTTGAGGCCGCCCTCGGCATAGACCGTCGCGCCGATGATGGACACCTGGCCGCCGTCGCCGCCGAACTTGTCGCCCTGCACGGTGCCGCTGTACTTGCCGCCGCCGATGCCCGCCGCGTTCTCGCCGCCGTAGGCATAGACGGTGCCGCCATAGATGGAGACCATGCCGCCCTGGCTGGCGCTCATGCCGCCGCCGATGCCCGCGCCGCTCTCGCCGCCACGGGCAGTCAGCTTGCCGCCGTGGATGACCACCGTGCCGCCGAACACGCCGTCGCCGCCGCCGACGCCCGCCGCGTTGTAGCCGCCGATCGCCTCCACCTCGCCGCTGTGCAGCGCGAAGGTGCCGGGCCGGGTCTGGGCCGCGCCGCCGATGCCGGCATTGCTGGTCTGTCCGCCGGTTGCCACCAGCTTGCCGCTGGCCTGCTCCCAGCCACCCTCGCCCCAGACGGACAGGGTGCTGCCCGAGGGCACGAGTATGCCCGCGCTCATCGTGGTGGTATGCACGTTGTCGATGATGATGTTCACATCGCCGCTGGCGACCACGCGCGCATCGAAGGTCGCGCCGTCCGCCAGGTACCAGCCCGTTCCCAGCGTCACCTGGCCCTTTCCCTGATAGGCCGACAGAGGCTTGACCAGGGCCGCGATATGGTTGGTGCCGTTCTCGTCCACATAGAGCGTGCCCTTGCCCCACTGGGCCTTCAGCTTCAACACGCCGCGGGTCCCGCCCTGGCCGTCGTCCTCGGTGACCAGCATGTCATCCTCGACGATCAGGTTGTAGCCCACCGCCTTGGTCTCCTTGTCCCAGTAGGCGTCGTTGTCCACGACCCAGCCCAGCAGGTCCAGCCCGGTGGGCGCGGTGAAATCCCCCGCCGTAGGCAGGGTATAACCGCCGCCCCTGGCCACGGTGTCATCGGCCATCGTGCCGGAGCCGTCGCCCGCGCTGAAGCGCACGGTCAGCGGCGCGCCCAGTATGACGTCGCCGTCCTTGTTGCGGGAGGAGACGTAGCTTGCCATGTCCGCGCTGATGAAATTGTCCCTGGACAGCTTTTCGCCGCTGGCGATGACCCGCACGCCCTCGCCCGGCATTTCAGCCGTCACATACACCTGATAGGCGCTGTCCAGCGGCTCGGTGACCTGGAAGATCGCCCCGTCCTGGAGCCAGTAGTTGGCCTCCGCCCTGTCGACCTGGTTGTTCCGCACGCAGGCCAGGGCGGGCAGCTCCGGATTCACGCCGGAGAAGGCCACGCCCGCGCCGCCGACCTCGGCGGTGTTGGACTCGATGATGTTTTCGGGCATGACGAGCTGGCCGCCGACGACGAACGCGCCGCCGCCGTACCGGGCGCTGTTGCCGCTGACGCTGCCGCCGTTGAGGGTCGCGGTGCCGTTCAGGACATACAGACCGCCGCCCTGAGTCGTCGCGGCGGTATCGTCCCCGCTCGCGGCCCTGTTGTTGCCGATTTCGCCCTGCTGCAGCGTCAGCTTGCCGCCGTTCAGGGCGACGCCGCCGCCGCGGGGCGCTTCATTTTCGGTGACTGCCAGGCCGTTGATCGCAAAATCAGCCTGGTCGGCATAGATGCCGCCGCCCTGGCCGGCCGTCGTGTTTTTGTCGATGGTGCCGCCGGTCAGCTCGACCGCGGCGCCGCTCTCCAGCGCCAGGCCGCCGCCGTTGGCTTTCGCTTCGTTCCCGGAGATGGAGCCGCCCTTCATTTCAAAGGACGCGCCCTCTTGTACGCTGACGCCGCCGCCCACGCCGTCGGCCGCGTTGTCGCTGACCCGGCCGCCGTTGAGCACAAAGCTGCCGCCCGTCACCGCGACACCGCCGCCGTTTTTGGCGCTGTTGCCGTCGACACGGCCCCTCTTCAGCTCAAAGCTGCCGCCGGCCACGCCGACGCCGCCGCCGTCTACGGCGGTATTGCCGCAGACGAGGCCGCCCGAGCCATCGCCGTCCATGATGAAGCTGCCGCTGTTGACCAGCACGCCGCCGCCCATGGTCGGGGAGACGTTGCCGCTGATCTCGCCGGCCTCGAGGGTGAAGCTGCCCGAGCCGTCGACGACCACGCCGCCCGCGGTGCCGCCGGTGATCCTGCCGCCAACGGTGTCCGTCAGGGTCAGGCTGCCTTCGACGTAGATCACGGCCGCGTCGCCGATATTCGCGCCGTCCAGCGTGTAGCCCGCCAGATTCAGGGTGATCTTCTTGCCATAGGGAATCGTCAGCCTGTCGCTGGCCGTGGTCCTCGTCAGGCCGCTGGGCAGCCGCAGGGTATCGCCCCATCCGGCATTGTCGATCATGCTCTGCAGCCCCGACCAGGTGATGGTCCACTGGGCCGTAATGCTGAGCTCCTCCGTCACATGGATAAACTCGCCGGGCTGCTTCAGCTCCGTGCTTTCGTCCGGCCACTCCACGAGCCACGCCTGGAAGGGCCTGCCCGCCGGTTCGTCAAACGGGTTGCCGGGCAGCTCGTAATCCGTGTCGTAGCGCACGGAAACCTTCTCCGTCGCGGTCGAATCCTCGCCCGCCAGGAAGGTGACCGTCGCGAACCTGGCGATCATGAGCTCGCCGTCGTCGTCCAGCGCCACGTCGAAATCGCCGTTCTTGGCCATTTTGAAGTTTTTCAGCTCGCCCCGCGCGTTCAAACCGCTGGTGACGCGAGCCGCGCCGCCCTCGATGACCGCCGCCGCGACGCTGAGCCGGATGCTGGCGTTGCCCAGGCTGTCGGTCACCAGGATGCTGTAATCCGCGTCCGGGTTGGCGATCAGGGCGTCGGACACCTCGACGCTGCCGGAGACGGTCATGGGCTTGTCCAGGCACAGGTCCTGCGGCTCGTTGTCCGCGAGGACGCCGCCCTTCATCTCAAAGCTGCCTGTGAAGTACACGCCGCCGCCCTTGACGTCGGACACGTTGCCGTCGATGGAGCCCTGTTTCATCACAAACGCGCCGTCCGCGTAGACGCCGCCGCCCATGCCCTGGGCCGTGTTGCCCTCGATGACCGCGCCGTCCAGCGTCAATCTGCCGCCCGCCGCGACGCGGATGGCGCCGCCGTTGCCGGTATTGCGGCCGCCGGTGATCACGCCGCCGCCGTTCTTATCCACCAGGATCAGGTCGCCCTCGACGATGATGACGCAGCCATCCGCCTCGGGCGCGGACAGCTCGCGGCTGAGGCTGCAGCCGCCCAGGTCCAGCGTGATGGACTTGCCAGCGGGGATCAGCAGCGCCGCGCCGCCCTCGGCCTCCGCGCAAAGGTCGGTATCCAGCGCCAGCACAGCGCCGTCTTCGGCAGCGTCGATGGCCTCCTGGAGATCGAGCCAGCTCGAGAAGGCATCGCCCGGCTCCGGCGTCTCGTCGTCCGTGATCTCCTCCATCGCGAAGGAGATGGTCATGCTCTCGTCGGACGCCATCACCTCAAAGGGATGGTTCTGGATGGGCTTGTAGCCCTCCGCCTCCGCAGAATAGGTATAGCTGCCGGGAACCAGCAGATAGGAGCCGTCCTCCTCCGGGAAGATGTCGAAGGGCTCCGGATCGTCCTCGGTCGGGGCGGGAAACACCAACAGCTCCGCGTCCGCGGGCTCGAAGTTGAAGTAGACGTTGACCGGTTCTTCGTCCTCTTCCGCGCCGTAGGCAGCTTCATCCGTCAGCACCTCGACGCCGGACCCCAGCGTCAGCGCCCCGACGCCGATCTCCTCCGCCGCATCCTCCGCCGGCTCCGCCACGACAGCGTCTTCCTCTATATCATTCTCTTCCGCCTCACCCTCATCGACGGGCTCAGCAGCTTCCTCTGTATTCTCATCAACCGGTTCAACAGTTTCCTCTGTATAATCATCCTCCGTCTCACCCTCATCGACGGGTTCAGCGGTCTTCTCTGTATAATTCTCCTCTGCCTCGCCTTCATCGACAGGCTCAGCGTTTTCCTCTATAATATTTTCATCCTCCGCCTCGCCCTCATCGACAGGCTCGGCGGTCTCCTCTGCATTATTCTCCTCTATATTTTCCTCGGTCGGCTCTCCAAAAGCCTTCCCCTCTGGGAGGCGGGAATCCTCTGGATTCCCGGTCGCCTCCGGCGACTTCCCGATTAATTCCGGAGGACTTAATCGGGAACCGGAAGGTGGCAGCGCGTCAGC
The DNA here is from genome assembly GCA_900317565.1 of uncultured Eubacteriales bacterium. GTDB lineage: Bacteria > Bacillota > Clostridia > Christensenellales > Aristaeellaceae > UBA2862. The sequence goes on along the minus strand of ONHI01000047.1, from coordinate 9,723 downwards.
GCTGTCGGAAGAGGTCTCCTCGGCACCGTCCTCTTCGTCCTCCGCGACCGTCTCCGCAGCTTCATCTATAACATTTTCATCCTCCTCGACCACATCGACGGGCTCAACGGCTTCCTCTATATTATCCTCCTCAACCGTCTCCGCGACTTCCTCTACATTCTCCTCCTCCGCCTTTTCCAGCGCGATCACCAGCTCGAAGGCCTCCTCCGCCTCCGGCACCTCAAACGCCACGCGCTCCGCGGCCACATAGCCCTCGGCCCACGCGCTGTAGGCATACATACCCGGCGCGAGCAGCCAGTCCGCGCCTGCCTGGGGCTCGATGATCTCCCATTCCCGGTCGGCGCCCTCCCCGATCGCGGCAAAGAGCGTCACCGCGGCGTCCGCGGGCGTGACCGCGGCGCGCACGAGGGTCAGCCCCTGGGGCACTTCCGTGTCCAGCGGCAGCGGCTGTCCCTGATCCGGATCGATGCTCCCGGATGGCTCGTCCGCCCGGTCGGCGTCTTCGCCCAGCAGGAATTCCTCCAGCTCCGCCGGTTCCTCCGGCAGTGGGGATTCCTCCGCCAGCGTAAACGTGGGCAGCGCCAGCAGCAGCGCCATCGTCAGCGCCAGCATCCTCTTCATCGCCTGCTTCATGTCCTCGAGCCTCCTTATAGTGCGCGGGAACGTCTCCCGATAATACCTGCACCTAAGTCTAGCAATTCTATTATATATTATCGCTTAAAAATCCAAAATTGTCCAGTGGAAAAACTGCCTCAACACAAAATTGTACCATATAATTTACATAAATGGATCGCCCCGCATATTCCGAAACAGACACTTGTTTTTCGGGCGCGTTTCGGTTATAGTTTATGATATGGGAATGTATGATCCGCGAATGAGCGCAGCCCAAGACCCGCACCGACCTGAAGCCAAAGGAGAGAGCTGGATATGAACGCATTGTGGTACGATCATCCCGCCGCGAACTGGAACGAAGCCCTGCCCCTGGGGAACGGCTCCCTGGGCGCGATGTGCTTCGGCGGCACGACGCTGGAGCGCTGGCAGCTGAACGACGACACGCTGTGGTCCGGCGGACCCATCGACCGCGTCAATCCGGACGCCCGCGAGGGCGTCGAAAGGGCCCGGACCCTGATCGCCCGGGGCGAGATAAAGGCCGCCGAGGAGGTGGCCGAGGCCGCCATCGCGTCCACCCCGGAGGGACAGCGGGCCTATCAGCCCCTGTGCGACCTGCTGGTGCAGCTTCGCGCCAGTGAATCCACGCGGTTTCAAGGCCTGTACGCCATGAACTTCCTGGTGGGCCGGGACCTGCGCCTCTTCGAGCCCAAAGCGGGCGTGGAGGGCTACCGGCGCAGCCTGGACCTGGACGAGGGCATCCACCGCGTGGAATACGCGCTGGACGGCGTCGACTTCCGCCGGGAGAGCTTCATCTCCCACCCCGCGGGCGTGCTCGCGGCGCGGATCTCCGGCGGCAGCTGGCGCGCCTTCCTGCGCCGCTCGGGCCAGGTCATGCGGCAGCGCCGCCTGGACGACAGGACCCTCTGCCTGGAGGGGCGCACCGCCAACGACGGCATACGCTTCTGCTGCGCGGTCCGCGCCGTGGGCCGGGACGTCCGCGCCGTGGGCGACATGCTCATCGGCACGGGAGATGCGATGCTGCTGGCGGCCTCCGCCACCGATTTCCGGGAGGGCGAAGGCTGCCTCGAAGCCGCCCTCGCCCGGCTGGACGCCGCCGAGGCGCTGGGCTACGACGCCCTGCTCGCAGCGCACGTCGCCGACTTCCGGGCGCTGTCGCAGACCTGCGCGCTGCGGCTTCCCGAAGACCCGGCGCTGTCCGGCCTCCCCCACGACCGACGCCTGGAGCGCCTCCGGGACGGCGGGGAGGACCCCGGCCTGATCAACGACATGTTCGCCTTCGGCCGGTATCTGCTCATCAGCTCCAGCCGGCCCGGCAGCCAGCCCGCCAACCTCCAGGGCATCTGGAACGAGCGCTTCGATCCGCCCTGGGACAGCAAGTACACCATCAACATCAACGCCCAGATGAACTACTGGCCGGCGGAGAAGTGCGGCCTGTCGCCGCTGCATGCGCCGCTGTTCGACCTGATCCGGCGCATGGTGCCCAACGGGCGGGACGTGGCCCGGCGCATCTACGGCGCTTCGGGCTGGATGGCCCACCACAACACCGACATCTGGGGGGATTGCGCGCCCCAGGACAACTGCATCAGCTCCACCACGTGGCAGATGGGCGGCGCGTGGCTGTGCCTGCACCTGTGGGAGCACTACCGCTACACGCTGGACGAGGCCTTCCTGCGGGAATACTATCCCATCATGGAGGAGGCCGCCCGGTTCTTCGCCGACACGCTGATCGACGCCCCGGACGGCACGCTGCGGGTGAGCCCCTCCCTGTCCCCCGAAAACACCTATCGCCTGCCCAGCGGGGAGACGGGCTGCCTGTGCGACGACGCGGCCATGGACCAGCAGCTGCTTTACGCGCTGTTCACGGCGGTCATCGAGGCCGGCGCACTTCTGGGAGAGCCGACGGAGCCCTATTCAGCGCTGCGGGAACGCCTGAAGCCGGTCCAGGTCGGCGAGGACGGCCGCGTGCTGGAGTGGGTCTCCCCGGACAAGGCCGAGACCGAGCTTGGCCACCGCCACATCTCCCACCTGTTCGCGCTGTATCCCGGCGATCAGATCACCGCCGCGCGGCCCGGGGACATGGCCGCGGCCCGCAAGACCCTGGAGACCCGCCTCGCCAACGGCGGCGGGCACACGGGCTGGAGCCGCGCGTGGATCATCCACTTCTGGGCGCGGCTGCTGGACGGCGCGAAGGCGGGCGAAAACGTGCGGCTGCTGCTGGAGCGCTCCACGCTGCCGAACCTGTTCGACAACCATCCCCCGTTCCAGATCGACGGCAACTTCGGCTTCACCTCCGGCGTGACGGAAATGCTGATGCAGAGCCACGAGGGCTGCCTGCGGCTGCTGCCCGCGCTGCCGCCCGATTGGCCCGAGGGCAGCGTCCGGGGCCTGCGCGCCCGGGGCGGCTACACCGTGGACATCACCTGGCGCGAGGGGCGGCTGGAGCAGGCCCGCGTATACTGCGACCGCGACGGCGCGCTCAGGCTCGCCGACGGCCGGGTCTTCCCCCACGCCGCGGGCGATGTGATCGCGATCTCAGGCTGACCAAGGGCGGTTGGATGGAGTGCGGACTGACGAAGGAAGTGTTCACATGATCTACCTGGACCACGCGGCCACGACGAAGCCGGACCCGGCGGTGATCGCGGCGATGGCGGAGGCCATGGAGGCGGCCTGGCACAATCCCAGCGCGGCCTACGCCGCGGCGGGGCCCGCGCGGCGGGCGCTGCGGCAGGCGCGGCAGGCGATCGCGGCGCTGCTGAACGCCGAGCCCCAGGAGGTCCTGTTCACCTCCGGCGGCACCGAGGCCAACAACCAGGCCGTGGCGCTGGCCCGGGGCGGCCACGCGGTGGTATCGGCCATCGAGCACGCCTCGGTGCTGAACGCGGCGCGGGCGCTGTGCCGGGAGGTCACGCTGGTGCCGCCGGACGGCTCCGGCCGGGTGGACCCGGCGGCGGTGGAGCGGGCCATCCGCCCGGAAACGCGGCTGATCAGCGTACAGCTGGCCAACAACGAGACCGGGGCGCTCCAGCCCGCGGCTCAGATCGGCGCCATCGCCCGGCGGCGGCGGGTGCCCTTCCACTGCGACGCCGTGCAGGCCTTCGGCCACATCCCCGTGGACGTGCAGGCGCTGAACGCCGATATGCTGTCCCTGTCCGGCCACAAGCTGTACGGCCCCCGGGGCGTCGGCGCGCTGTACGTGCGCCAGGGCACGCCGCTTCCGCCGCTGCTGCGGGGTGGCGGGCAGGAGCTGGGGCTGCGCGCCGGCACGGAAAACCTGCCCGCCATCGTCGGGCTGCGGGTCGCCGCCCAGCTGGCCCGGGAGGACATGGAGGCCCGGGCAGCCCGGGAGCGCGCGCTGATGGCCGCCTTCCTGGACGATGTGCAGCGGCGCATGCCCGGCTGCCGGGTGCTGGCCGCCGACGCCGAACGCCTGCCCGGCGTCGCCGCGCTGCTGCTGCCCGGGATCCCTTCCGAGCATGCCATTGCCGCGCTGGATCTCATGGGCATACAGGTCTCCGGCGGCGCGGCCTGCGCCTCCCAGGAGCGCGCCGTCAGCCATGTCTACCGCGCCATGGGCCTGAGCGAAAAAGATGCCGCCTGCGTGCTGCGCATCAGCATCGGGCGGCATACCACCGGCGAGGAATTGAGACTCGCGGGGGAAGGGATTGAGGCATTAGGCATTAGGCATTAGGCATTAGGCAGAATGACGGAGAACGGGGAACAAGCGTGCCGCTTGTTCCCCGTTCTCTGTTCCATGTAAGGCGATTTGAGGGGCAAATCACAGCGCCTTCACGCAGCTCCCCTCCACCTCCAGCGTCCGGGCGGCGAGGCGGGTGCCCTCCTGGACGGCTTGGGACAGCGGCGCGCCGCGGGTGAGCGCGGCCACGGCGGCGGAGAAGAAGGCGTCCCCCGCGCCGGTGGTGTCCACCACGTCCACCTGCTGGGGCGGGCAATAGCCGAATTCGCCGGTGCGGTTGTCCGCGTACACCGCGCCGTGGGGGCCCATGGTGATCACCATCGCGGGGATGCCCGCCACGGCGGAGCCGCGGCGCACGGCCTCCAGCATGTCCTCCGGGCCCAGCTGGGTCAGGTCGCTGCGGAACAGCCGCCCGGCCTCCATCTCGTTGCAGATGAAGCAGGCCACGTCGTGCAGATACTCCGGGCGGCGCAGGATCACGCCCATGTTGCCCACGATGGAATACACCGGCTTGTCGTGCTTCTTCGCCAGCTCCAGCGCCAGGGCGGAGACCTCGTCGTTCATGTCGAATTCCAGCACCACGCCGTCGGTGGCGGCCATGATGGCGTCGCCGTTCTCGCGCAGGTAGGTCTCCAGCGGGGAAAAGTCCGGCTGGCGGGAGATGGACCCGGCCAAATCGCCCTTCTCGTCCAGTATGGCCAGCCACATGCCCATGCCCTTTTCCACGGAAATCACGTGCTCCACGCCCACGCCCAGCGCCGCCAGCCCGTCCCGGACCTGCGCGCCGAGGCCGTTGTCGTCCACCATGCTGACGAACCGCGAGGGCACGCCCAGCAGCGTCAGGTTTTCCGCCACGTTGCGGCACACGCCCCCGGCGACCACCTGCACGTCGCCCACGTTGCGCTCCAGCGGCATGTATTTTTCCCGGGCAAAGCCCTTCACGTCCACGAACACCGCGCCGATGACCAGCATGTATTCTTCCTCCTCAGTAATTGCGTTCAACTGTTTTTTGGGCGGGCGGCGCAACGCCGCCCCTACAACAATTCCTATTCCCTGCTCCCTACTCCCTATTCCCTACTCCCTACTCCCTATTCCCTACTCCCTATTTCCCCAGCACCTCGTCGTATTCGTTGCACAGCGGATGGAGCATCGGCGCGTCCTCCTCAATGTCGGCAAAGCGGGCGGTGGGCTCCAGGAAGTAATTGTCGGTGCGGTCGTCGTTGACCTTGCTGACCTCGCCGCACACCACGTCGCCGGCGCCGGGCTTCGGGCCGAACACGTGGGCCATGTAGGGCATCAGGCTGATGCTGTTGCCCGGGCGGACCAGTATCTCCTCGCCGGGCCGGAACACGCGGCGCACGCCGTCCATCCAGACCACCACGTCGCTGTCCAGCTGCTCGCCCGCCGCGCTGGCGTTCCACAGGTACACCGCCAGCACGCCGCCGGCGCGGTTGATGATGTCCTCCGTCTTGTAGACGTGATAGTGCTTGGGCAGGCGCTGGCCCTCCTTCATCACGATCAGCTTTTCACAGTAGGGCACGCCCACGCCGGGCTCGTCCACCAGGCCGTTGCGGATGGTGTAGAGCACCGCGCCGGTGGCCGCAAATTCGCCGGTGCCGAAGTCGGTGATGTCCCAGCCCATCATCGTGCGGCGGATGGTGTCGATGTCGCCCGCGTGGGCCCTCCATTCGTCGACGCTCCAGTGGGCCGCGTCGGGCAGGTGGATGTTGTTCTTCTCCAGCAGCGCCTTCGCCCAGCGGATCGCGCCGTTGATCTCGGATCGCTTCATATTTGGTCGCCTCCCGGATTGTTATTTGCTGGCAAAATTATAGCACAGCGCGGGCCTCGCGCGCAAGCCACAGCCGCCCGTCCGGGGTTCAATTATACTAAACTTTTTGTCGTATAATTTAATCACATATATTTAACGGTCCCACCGCCCCAACCGTATTGACACGGGGGCTGAAAGGTGGTTTAATAATATTCGCCAAAAAGTTCAGTAATCTTAAACTCAGGGAAGCGATTCGTATGGAGGCGATGGCTTGAAGATCGGCAACAAGATTCGCAGGCTGCGCTTGCAGCGGGGGCTGACCCAGGAGGAGCTGGCGGACCGCTGCGAGCTGTCCAAGAGCTTCATATCGCTGCTGGAGCGGGACCTGACCTCGCCGTCGCTGGACACGCTGTCCGACCTGCTGGAGACCCTGGGCAGTGACCTGCCCACCTTCTTTCGGGAAAAGGACGAAAAGCTGGTGTTCGGCGGCGACGATATATTCGTCAAGGAGGACCCGGAGGGCATGAAGGGCATGATCAAATGGCTGATCCCCTCGGCCCAGAAGAACCAGATGGAGCCCATACTGGTGGAAATGGCCCCCGGCGGGGAGACCGCCGAGGACGACCCCCACGAGGGCGAGGAATTCGGCTATGTGCTGGCGGGGACGATCCGCATCGTGCTGGGCGACCGCACCGAGCGCGTGCGCAAGGACGAGAGCTTCTATTTCCGCTCCACCGCCCCCCACAAGCTGGTCAACGCCGGCAAGGGCGTTTGCAGGGTGCTGTGGGTTTCGACACCGCCGAGCTTTTGATTACGATAGGAGCGATGCAACATGGTCCAGGATATGCGCCTGATCGAATTGAAGGGCGTCTGCAAGAATTTCGGTGAAACGCAGGTGCTGCACGACGTCGACCTGTACATTCGCAAGTGCGAATTCATCACGCTGCTGGGGCCCTCGGGCTGCGGCAAGACCACGCTGCTGCGCATCATCGGCGGCTTCGAGATGCCCACCTCCGGCGAGGTGCTGTTCGAGGGCAAGGACATGACCGGCATACCGCCCTATCGCCGCCGCATCAACACGGTGTTCCAGAAGTACGCGCTGTTCAACCACCTGAATGTGTTCGACAACATCGCCTTCGGCCTGAACCTGAAGACGCCGGAGCAGATGGGCGTCAAGACGAAGAAAAGATGGAGGGCTATGAAAGGCGCTCCACCAACGCGCTGTCCGGCGGCCAGCAGCAGCGCATCGCCATCGCCCGCGCGCTGGTGAACGAGCCGGAGGTGCTGCTGCTGGACGAGCCCCTGGGCGCGCTGGACCTGAAGCTGCGCAAGGAGATGCAGCTGGAGTTGAAGGCCATGCAGCAGCAGCTGGGCATCACCTTCATCTACGTCACCCACGATCAGGAGGAAGCCCTGACCATGTCGGACACCATCGTGGTGATGAACGGCGGCCGCATCCAGCAGATCGGCGACCCCAAGGGCATCTATGACGAGCCGAAGAACGCCTTCGTGGCGGACTTCATCGGCGAGAGCAACATCGTGGACGGCGTGATGCTGGAGGACGACCTGGTGAAGTTCTCCGACACCGAGTTCCAGTGCGTGGACGAGGGCTTCGGCGAGAACGAGCCCGTGGACGTGGTCATTCGCCCGGAGGACATCATGATCGTGGGCGAGGACGTGGGCATGCTCACCGGCACGGTGCAGAGCGTGATCTTCAAGGGCGTCCACTATGAAATGATGATCGAGGCCTCGGGCCGCCAGTGGAAGGTGCACTCCACCACCATGCAGCCCGTGGGCACCCGCGTGGGCATGACCATCGTGCCCTACAACATCCACATCATGCGCAAGGCGCGCACCGCCGACGCGGCGCCCGTCCAAGAGGCCAAAAAGGAGGCGTAGAGCATGAAGCGTTCCTGGTATGCCTCCCCCTACGCGCTGTGGATGCTGCTGTTCGCAGTGGTACCGCTGCTGTTCGTGTGCTGGTACGCCTTCACCACCCCCGACGGGGCCTTCACCCTCTCCAATTTCCAGGAGTTCACCAAGCCCCGCTATCTGGGAGTGATCCTGCGCAGCATGAAGCACGCGCTGTACTGCACGGTGCTGTGCCTGATCCTCGGCTATCCCACGGCCTATTTCCTGGCCGGGCGCGGCTTCAACCACACCCAGAGCCTGGTGGTGCTGATCCTGCTGCCCATGTGGATGAACCTGCTGCTGCGCACCTACGCCATGATGACCCTGCTGGACGACAACGGCGTGCTGAACGCGGCGCTGCAGGCCATCGGCCTGGGCAAGGTCAAGGTCATCGGCACCGAGGGCGCCGTGGTGATGGGCCTGGTCTACAACTACCTGCCCTTCATGGTGCTGCCCATCTACACGGTGCTGAAGAAGATGGACTATTCCGTCATCGAGGCCGCGGAGGACCTGGGCTGCAACCCCCTGCGGGTCATCACCCGGGTGGTGATCCCCATGTCCCTGCCGGGCATCGTCTCCGGCATCACGATGGTGTTCATGCCGGCGGTCACCTCCTTCGCCATCTCCACGCTGCTCTCAAACGGCAAGATCCGCCTGGCGGGCGATCTGATCGACTACATCTTCAACCAGTCCTCGAACCCCACCCGCTGGAACATCGGCAGCTCCTTCTCGCTGATCATGCTGGTGCTGATTCTGATCTCCATCGGCTTCCTGCGCAAGATGGACCCGGACAGTGAAGGAGGTGGCATGTGGTGAGAAACTCCCGCGCGGTCAAGACCCTCCGCACCCTCTGGATGGCGCTGATCCTGCTGTTCCTGTACGCGCCGATCCTGATCATGATCGCACTGTCCTTCAACGCCTCCGTGTCCCGCAGCCAGTGGACCGGCTTCACCCTGGACTGGTACGTGAAGCTGTTCCACGACCCGGCGATCCTGGGCGCGCTGAGGACCACCATCGAGGTGGCCGTGATCGCCACGGTGGTCTCCACGTTCATCGGCACGCTGGGCGCCATCGGCGTGCACGCCATGGGCACTGGCATGGCGAGCATGCTCGTCAACGTCAGCTACCTGCCCATGACCACCCCGGATATCGTCACCGGCGTGTCGCTGATGCTGATGTTCCTGTTCGTCAAAATCCCGCTGGGGAAATGGACCATGATCATGGCCCACATCGCCTTCGACATCCCCTACGTGCTGTTCTCGGTGATGCCCAAGCTCAAGCAGATGAACCCCAACCTGTACGAGGCCGCCCTGGACCTGGGCTGCCACCCGCTGAAGGCGCTGTACAAGGTCATCATCCCGGAGATCACCCCCGGCATATTCACCGGCGCGCTGCTGGCCTTCACCATGTCGCTGGACGATTTCGTCATCTCCTACTTTACGTCCTCCGACATGTACCCCAACCTCTCCCGCATCGTGTATTCCTCCACCAAGCTGGGCGTCAAGCCCACGATGTACGCGCTGTCGACGCTGATGTTCGTGTGCATACTGGTGCTGCTGGTGGCTGTCAACCGCCGCACAAAGCTGGAGAACCTGTAATTTTCCAATCAACAACGACAAATTGGAATTTCGTTGAATGGGGAATTGGGAATTGGGAATTGGGAATTGGGAATGGTGGAGCAAATCCCTTCGGGATTTGTTTTGATTCAAACGGATAA
>ONHI01000095.1 GCA_900317565.1 uncultured Eubacteriales bacterium | reverse complement strand
GCGAATATCGTCACCGGTACATATGTCACGCCGCATAAGGTTACGGTTGCCGGTTGGGTGGATGAATGGTTGGAGAAAGAGCGGAACATTGAACCCGGAACCCGTGCCAAGTATGAGAGTGCGATCCGATTGTACATAAAGCCGCGCCTGGGCCGTGCGAAGCTCCAAGACCTACGTCGCCTCCATTGTCAGGAGTTCGTCAACGGTCTTACAGAGATTGCGCCGAAAACGGTTCACAACATCGCCGGTGTGCTGTCTGACGCGCTGCAAGACGCTGTCAGGTTGGAACTCATAGCTAAAAATCCAGCGTCGGACCTTGACCTCCCGCGTATCATTAAAAAGGCACCGCTGGCAATGTCCACCGACCTACAGCGGCAATTTGAGAATGCGGTTCGGGAATCGCCGTATTGCAATGTGTACCTGGTTGCGCTCCACACCGGCGCGCGCATTAGTGAGGTCCTCGGCCTCCAATGGAAAAACATCAACCTGAAATCCGGTGAAGTGAAGATCACAGGCCAGCTTGAACGGAAACAAGGCAGCACCGAACGCGCATTGAAGGATACAACCAAGAACCACAAGAGCCGGGAGACCATCGTCCCGCCGTATGTGGTGGAGTTCTTGAAAGACCAACGCCGCCGTCAGAATGAGCATCGGCTTCGCGCTGGTGAGGAATGGCAGAACGACGCCGGATTGGTATTCACCCGGGAGGATGGTTCACCACTTCCACACAGAACGGTTGAACACGCATTTGACAGGATCAAGAAGCGCCTCGGGCATCCTGAAATCACGTTGCACACCCTCCGCAAGACCTACATTACAAACCAGGTTCACGCCGGAGAGGACATTAAGACTGTCGCCGCCTCGGTGGGGCATAGTGCCAGCGACATAACCTTGACCGTGTACACCGCCGAGCGCAAAGAGGATATGCAGAAATCAGCAGACCGCCGCCAGCTATTGCACGATCAAAACACTCAAAAATGAGGCTGGTTAGGGAAATTTTAGGGAAATTCTGCAATTCACCACGCAAAGAAAAGCCCGAAAACACTGAGTTTTCAGGCCTTTTTCGTTGGTCTGGGTGAGAGGATTCGAACCTCCGGCCTCTTGAACCCCATTCAAGCACGCTACCAAACTGCGCTACACCCAGATATTCAATTCATGCTGTCATGTTCTTCAAGCGAATGCGCTTGAATCACCTTGACAACATAAGAGATTATACTACCAATCGGCGGCTTTGTCAAGGAGAAAATGCGGTGAACGGGGAATTTGCGCTGTAAAGTTTTGAGGGCAGTTATTGGAGCGGCATGAAAAGGGGGCGACGGCCCCATGGAAAAACTTGATTTGGCGGGTGAAATATCCTATAATGAAACCGATACCGACGCACGGAAGGCGAGGACGACCGGTGAAGATCATACGCGCGCAACTGAACCACTTTCGCAGCTACGAGGGCTGTGACCTGGCGCCCTGCGAGGGCGTGAACGTGCTGCTGGGGGACAACGGCCAGGGCAAGACGAACGTGCTGGAGGCGCTGTACCTGTGCTGCACGGGGCGCTCCCACCGCACGCGGCAGGACCGGGAGCTGATCCGCTGGGGCGCGGATTTCGCCTCGGTGAAGGTGGACGCGCTGCGCCGGGACGGCTCCCACGAGGTGGAGCTGGTGCTGCCCGCGGCGGGCAGGCGCAGGATCAAAATCGCGGGCCAGGAGGTCTCCCGCTCCGGCGAGCTGATGGGCCACGTCACCGGCGTGCTGTTCTCCCCGGAGGACCTGCGCACGGTGAAGGACGGCCCCGCCGAGCGCCGCCGGTTCGTGGACATGGCGCTGTCGCAGATCCGTCCCGCCTACTATTACGCCCTCCAGCGCTACGCCCGGGCGCTGAAGCAGCGCAACGAGACGCTGAAGGTGATCGCGGCGCAGCCCGCCTTCATGGCGACGCTGGACGCCTGGGATGAGCAGCTGGCCGCCGCCGGGGCGGAGCTGGTCCGCCACCGCCGGGAGTACATCGCCCGGCTCAGCGCCGCCGCCGCCGACACCCACCGGGACATCGCCGACGGCCGGGAGCGGCTGGAGCTGCGCTATCTGCCCAGCGTGGCGGAGGGCGAGGAGGTCCGGGCCAATCTGGACGCGCTGTTCGCCGCCCGGGAGACGGACCTGCGCCGGCTGAACACCTCCGTGGGGGCCCACCGGGACGACGTGCAGATCCTGGTGGAGGGCCGGGACGTGCGGGCCTACGGATCCCAGGGCCAGCAGCGCACCGCCGCACTGTCCATGCGGCTCTCGGAGCTGGAGGTCATGCGCGAGCAGCTGGAGGAGTGGCCCATGCTGATGCTGGACGACGTGATGAGCGAGCTGGACCCCGGCCGCCGTCGCCAGCTGGTCAGCCGCCTGCGGGGCATACAGACCTTCATCACCTGCACCGACGCCGAGGACCTGGCCGGCGCCGGGGTGGGCAAGGCCTGGCGGGTTGAAAACGGGGCGTTGTGGGAAGCATGAACAACAGGCGCGCCGCCTGCGTGCCGACATGAAAGCACTTATGGAGGGATAACAGACATGATCAAGGTTGCCTTTTACGATGCCAAGGCCTACGACAGGCCGTCCTTTGAGCGCTTCGGCGCGGAGAACGACATCCATTTCACCTTTCTGGAGGCGAAGCTGAACGAGGATACCGTCGCGCTGGCCCAGGGCTGCGACGCCGTATGCGTGTTCGTCAATGACAATGTCAACGGCGCGGTGATCGACCAGCTGCACGGCTATGGCGTCAGGCTGATCGCGCTGCGCTCGGCGGGCTACAACAACGTGGACCTGAAGGCCGCCGACGGGAAGCTGCGCGTGGCCCACGTGCCCGCGTATTCGCCCTACGCCGTGGCGGAGCACGCCATGGCGCTGCTGCTGACCTCCGTGCGCCGGGTCCACAAGGCCTACAACCGCACCCGCGAGTTCAACTTCTCGCTGAACGGGCTGGCCGGCTTCGACCTGCACGGCAAGACCGTGGGCGTGGTGGGCACCGGCAGGATCGGCCGGATATTCATCGATATCTGCCGGGGCTTCGGCATGCACGTGATCGCCTACGATCTGTTCCCGGCCAAGGACAGCGACATCGAATACGTCACCCTGGACGAGCTGCTGGAGCGCAGCGACATCATTTCGCTGCATTGCCCGCTGACAGACGAGACCCGCCACATCATCGACGCGGAGGCCATCGGGAAGATGAAGAAGGGCGTCGTCATCATCAACACCTCCCGTGGCGCGCTGATCGACGCCGATGCGCTGCTGGAGGGCATCAAGGCCCGCAAGGTCGGCGCGGCCTGCCTGGATGTCTACGAGGAGGAGGCGGAGGTGTTCTTCGAGGATCGCTCCGGCCACATCCTCAACGACGAGCGGCTGGCCCGGCTGATCTCCATGCCCAATGTGATCGTCACCTCCCACCAGGCCTTCCTGACCGAGGAGGCGCTGTACAACATCGCCGAGACCACCGTGAACAACATCGTGGCCATCCTCAGGGGCGGGAAGTGCCCCAACGAGCTGTGCATCAAGGACGGAAAGATCGGGCATTGCGGTTGAGGCATTAGGCAACAGGCAACAGGCATTAGGCAATAGGCATTAGGCATTAGGCAATAGGAGAACCGAGGGAGTAGGGAATAGGGAATAGGGAGTAGGGAATAGGGAGTAGGGAGTAGGAATTGTTGTAAGGGCGTCGTTGCGCCGCCCGCCCCAAATTTCTCCCGCCATCGGAGGTGTTACCATGTGGCGTTGGTACCTGCTGTTGGGCATAGTGGGGCTGCTGGCCGCGGCGTCGGCGGTCTACCTGCTGCGCGCCTTTCACCGGACCACGCCCGTGAAGCGGCTGGCCGAGCGGCACAAGGGGCTGTCCTGGCTGGCCGCGGCGGTCCCGCTGGGGCTGGTGGCGCTGATGGGCCTGGTGAACTGGACCACGATGGCGGTGGTGGTGCTGCACCTGGTGCTGTTCTTCCTGCTGACGGGCCTCGCCGCCCGCATCGTCGGGCGGCTGCGGGGCAGGCCGGTTACCCCGGACGCGAAGGCCGTCGCCGCCGTGGCGCTGACCGCCGTCTACCTGGGCGCGGGCGTGTTCGCGGCCTTCCACGTGTCCGAGACCCACTACGCCCTCACCACGGACAAGCCCCTGCCGGGCGGGTCGCTGCGCATCGTGGAGATCGCCGATTCCCACCTGGGCATCACGCTGGATGGCCCCCGCTTCGCCGAACAGATGCGGCGGGTGAACGACGCCCACCCGGACGCCGTGCTGGTGGTGGGGGACTTCGTGGACGACGACAGCACCGCCGAAGACATGCGCGTCGCCTGCGCGGCGCTGGGCGAGCTGGACGCGCCGGTCTACTTCAGCTACGGCAACCACGACTTGGGCTATTTCAACTATCGCAACTTTACCGCGGCCGAGCTGCTGGGGGAGCTGGAGAAGAACGGCGTCACGGTGCTGGCGGACGAGGCGCTGACCGCCGCTGGCGGCTGGATCCTGGTCGGGCGGGAGGACCGCTCCATGCCGGGCCGCGCCGCCGCCGGGGCGCTCACCGAGGGGCTGGATGCATCGAGGTACATCGTCATGATGGACCACCAGCCCAACGACTACGACGCCGAGGCTGCCACGCCCGCCGACCTGGTGCTCTCCGGCCACACCCATGGCGGCCACATATTCCCCATGGGCCAGCTGGCCGTGCTCACCGGCGTCAACGACCGCCGCTGCGGCTACGAGCGCCGCAACGGCACCGACTTCATCGTCACCTCCGGCATCTCCGGCTGGGCCATCCCCATCAAGACGGGGACCTGGTCGGAGTACGTGGTGATCGACATAGAACAGAACATGTAATGGATCATATGCGACAGGGGAGCGCCATGGCGGCGCTCCCCTGTCGTATGTCTTGCTGTGTTCCCTACGGCTTCCAGCGTGTGCCGTTCTTGAACGTCACCTCGGTGATCTTGACGCTTACGCGCTTGGTGTCCCGGTGGACCCAGAAGCGCTTCCAGCCGCTGTCGTGGGCGGCGATGGTGTCGTTGTAGTAGTAGCTCAGCCCGGTGCGCAGCTTGTCGCCGCGATTGTTGTACTGGGCGATGGATAGCTTGACATAGATGACCTTCTTGCCGGAATGGTTGATGAGGCTCAGGTCCAGGTCGTTGTAGATGGGCGCGTCGTGGAGTCCCTCCACCGCGACCTCCACGGGCCCGCCGACGGTGACCTTGCACTTCAGCGTCTTGCCGCCCTTGACCTTCGCGCTGACGGTGGCGGTGCCGTACTTCAGGCCCTTGATGGTGGCGGAGCCGGACTTCTTGCCGGTGACCTTCACCAACGAGGTGTTGGAGCTGGACCAGGTCACGCTGCGGTTGCCCAGGTGCTTCAGCTTCAGCGTGGCGCTTTCGCCCCTGACGCAGTAGGCGGTCTTGCTGGAAAACGCCGCCGTGTCCTTCACGGTCAGCTTGAGCTTCAGCTTCTGTCCGTCCGCCGTGACCGCGGTGAGGGTCGCCTTGCCGGGCTTCTTGGTCGTCACTTTGCCCGCCTTGGACACGGTGGCGACCTTTTTGTCGCCGGACTTGAAGGACTTCGCCGCGACGCCGTTCAGCAGCAGTGTGAAGCTGTCGCCGGTGCCCGCCTTGGCGGAGGTGTTGCCCGCCAGCAGTACGCAGCCCTCGGGGACTTCCAGCGGGTCCACCTCCCAGGGTTCGTCCAGCACCTCGCCGCACACAGCGCAGCGGCTGCCCTCGGTCCAGCCCGGGGTGGTGTAGGTGGGTGGGACGGCGGGGATGGCTTCCGGCGTGTGCTCCGCGAGGTCAAGCTCATACTGGTATTCGATGGTTTCACCGCACACCGCGCACACCGCGCCGTCGGACAGGCCCTCCTTCGTGCAGGTGGAGGGCGTGCCGGGGATGACGATGGGGGTGTGGGGCAGGGGATCGATCAGCGCCTGGCCCTGCAGCTCTGCGCCGCACTCCGCGCAGCGCAGGCCGTCGGATAGACCAGACTGAGAACAGGTGGCAGGGGTGCCGGGTTCGACCACGGGGGTGTGGGGCAGGGGATCGGTGACCGCCTGGGCCTTGGTGACCTTGCCGCAGACCGTGCACTGCTCACCGTCGGACAGGCCGGAGGTGGTGCAGGTGGCGGGATAGCCTTCGACGACTTCGGTCACGTGGTCGGACTTGACCACATTGTAGCCCTGTTCCTCGGCCCAGAGGGTGGCGTCTGTCTCGCAAACGGTGTAAAAGGTAAGACCGTCCGGACAGCCGGTGAAGGCACTGGCCGCGAACAGCACGTTCTCCGTGGTTTCGACGGTGACGCGGGTGAGGCCTGTGCAGTTGGCAAAGGCGTTGGCCGCGATATTTTGCACGCTCTCCGGCAGCGTGACAGAGGTCAGGTTGCTGCATCCGGAAAAGGCGCGCGCGCCGATATTGAGCACGTCGTCCGGGATCTCGACATCCCCGCCCGCGCCGTTGTATTTCACCAGTGTGAGGCCTTCGATCTCGAATTCCTCCGGCAGTTCGGGGTCCTCCTCGTCCGCGTCGGCCAGGACCTCCCGGACCGGGGCGGTGTCGGGGACTTCGGGAACGGTTTCCGCCATGCCCAGCAGGAATTCCTCCTCTGGCGGGACGACCTCCACGGGCCCGGAGAGGACCTCTTCCGCGGTGCAGAGCCCCTGCGCCGCGATCAGCAGCGCGCAGAGCAGGATGATGAGATGCAGCTTCTTCATGGCGATTACCTCCGGCTATTCCTACTCTCTATTCCCTACTCCCTCGGTTCTCCTGATGCCTGTTGCGCAGGCTTACTGGTTGCAAGTCAAGGAAAAGCAACACAGAAATGCAGTCAAATACGCCGAAAATGCGCTTCAGGGATTTTAGAAACACACTCTAATCCTTCGTCTCCTTCTCCTCCAATCCCTCGTCGATCTGCCGGCCCACACGCCTTCCGGCGAGGTAGAGGCACAGCAGCGCCAGGGCGAAGGTGATGCGCTTGTGGAACTCATTGGTCATGAAGCCCATGGGCTTGTTGACGCGGTCGATGACGAAGAACACGACCAGCATGAGGGAGATGATGATGGCGGCGTGGGTCATGGCCACGTCCAGCAGGCGGCCCAGGCCGCGCTTGTTCTGCCGCGGGGATTTGCTGCTCATGTCACTGCCCTCCGTTCACGTCGATGTCGGCCACGTAGACGATGTCGCTGGTGCTGCGCCCGCCGCGCTCCGGCTGGTTGGCGGTCTGGCCCAGGAAGGTCATGTAAGTGGTGCGGCCGCCGTCCAGGTTGTAGGCCGCCGTCAGGCCCAGCTCGTTGCACAGGTGGCCGATGCCGGTGATGCTCATGCCCTCGGAATAGCCGTCCTGCCGCCCGTCCACCACGATGAACATGTAGTGGCCCGGCTCCACCATGCCGATGATGGTGCGGGGCTCGTGGTTGGACTTGCGGTATTCGGGCAGCACACCGCCCTGCTCGTCCAGCAGGCTGGGGCCGAAGCAGAAGCCCTGCCACGCGCCGTGGTGCATGATCTCCTCCAGGTCCAGCTCCGTGCGCGGAGGATAGACCTTGATGGTGCCGTCCCGATAGATCACGAACAGCTGGCCGCTGACGTCCTCGGAGGGCACGCTGCGGTAGAGCACGCCGTTGCGGATCACGATGCCCATCTGGCGCGCGCCGAAGTAGTCCGAATTGATGGCGGCGATGGCATTGCACCGCTGGGACATCTCCAGCACGCCCTCGGTGATGCCCTGGCCGTAGGTGTCCTGGGCCAGCAGGCAGCGCAGGCAGTCGATGCTGCGGATGTAGATGTCCTCCACGAAGTAGACCACCGGCCGGTCGTCGATGGTGGCCTCGTGGCGGCTGAGCGTCACGTTCAGGCTGGCGCTCTGATAGCTGTTCTCGGTGGCGATCACCTCGCCGGAGGTGAACTTGTCCGCGAACTTTTCACTGAAATCCCCGCCCGGAGAGCCCTCCATCGCGCCACTGTTGTAGGTGGCGATGGGCTCGCCGGAGGTCACGGCCCGCTGCGCCTGGGGCAGCACGTGGTCGAACAGCGCGAACACCACCAGGCAGGCGGCGGTCAGCAGCACGTCTACGACCACGACCAGCGCCATGCGGCGGCGCTTGCGGGAACGGTAGGCTTGCGTCTTATCCATGGTTCAATCCACCCCGAATGATCAGATTGTGTGGAATCAATATAGCACAGTTACAGTGACATGCACAAGCACAATAATAGAAGTTTTTATGACATGTCGCCGGAGATAATTGGCCTCCCCATCACAATGGGGAGGTGGACCGCGAAGCGGGCCGGTGGGGGACCTCAGCAGCGCGGACCCGGCAGACGGACGGCGCGGGGAGCCCCATCGGCCTTCGGCCACTTCCCCACTGCGGCGGGGAAGCAAAACGGCCCGGCATTGGTATAGAAGCGCTCAGACCCCGCGGGGGATGCGGGCCATGCGCGCCTCGACGTCCGCATGTGTCCATGCTCCGTCCGTCGCGCCGACGCGCTCCACGCACAGCGAGGCGGCGGCGTTGGCGAAGCGGGCGCAGTCGATGAAGTCCCGGCCCTCCAGCAGCGCGGCCATGAAGGCCCCGGCGAAGGTGTCGCCCGCGCCGGTGGTGTCCACGCAGCGCACATCCGGCACGGCGGGCACCCGCAGCCGCATATCCCGCGTGCGCAGCAGGCAGCCCCCGCCGCCCAGCTTCAGCGCCACGTGCTTCACACCGCAGCCCACCAGCGCCTCCGCGGCGGCGTCCGGGTCCTCCGTGCCGGTCAGCAGCGCCGCCTCCTCCAGGTTGGGGAAGAAGTAGTCCAGCCGGGAGAGCGCCGCGCCGGCCTCCGCCAGCGTTTCGCCGTTCTTGCGGCGGGTGGTGTCCGCGCACAGCGTCAGGCCCCGGGCCTTCAGCGCGTCGAAAAGCGCCGTCGTGTCGGGAAGCGTCAGCTCCGGCGAGACGAACAGGCTGGCGAGGCAGGCGATCCTCGCCCCGGCCAGGGCGGGGGAATCCAGCGCCGGCAGTATGTCGGGAAGGGCCAGGCGCCGCAGGCTGCCGCTGCGGCTCGTGATGAAGCTGCGCTCGCCGTCCTCCCGCACCAGCACGATGTTGATGCCCGTGTCCAGCCCCTCCACCCGGGCCAGGCAGCCGGTGTCCACCCCGGCGGCGTTCAGCGTGCTGACCACGAAGTCCCCGGCGGGGTCCCGGCCCAGCTTGCCCACCAGCGCCGGGCGTCGGCCCAGCCGCGCCAGCACCAGCGATTCGTTGGCCGCGTCGCCGCCCACGCGCATGGCGATGCGCTCCAGCGGCCAGGATTTCGCGTCGAATATGTCCCGGCACACCGGGGCGAGGGGTATGTCCGCGATGGCCGCGCCGATGATGATGATGTCCGCGCCGTGCATGATGCTCCCTCCCGTAACACTGAAATGATCCGCCTTCTATTTTACCACGCCCGGCCATAGGATTCAACAATCGGGTTTGACGGAAGGATGCGAAGATGCTATAATTATACCATGATCTTAACGAAGGGGTGACGCCACATGAAGGTGCTGTTGATCAACGGCAGCCCGAAGGCGAAGGGCAACACGGCCCTGGCGCTGGAGGAGATGGCGAAGGTATTCGCCGAACAGGGCATCGAGACCGAGACGATCCACGTGGGCAACAAGGACATCCGGGGCTGCATCGCCTGCAACAGCTGCGGGAAGACCGGGAAGTGCGTGTTCGACGACCTGGTGAACGAGGTCGCGCCGAAGTTCGAGGCCGCCGACGGCATCGTGGTGGGCAGCCCGGTGTACTACGCGGGGCCCAACGCCACGGTGACGGCCTTCCTGGACCGGCTGTTTTATTCCACCCACTTCGACAAGGACATGAAGGTCGGCGCGGCGGCGGTGGTCTGTCGTCGGGGCGGCGCGTCCGCCACCTTCGACCGGCTGAACAAGTATTTCACCATATCCGGCATGCCGGTGGCCTCCTCCCACTATTGGAACAGCATCCACGGCGGCGCGCCCGGCGAGGCCGCCCAGGACGCCGAGGGCCTGCTGACCATGCGCACCCTCGCCCGCAACATGGCCTTCCTCATCAAGAGCATCGCCCTGGGCAAGGCGCAGTACGGCCTGCCTGAGCGGGAGCCGGGGGTATTCACGAATTTCATCAGGTGATTTCATGTACAACGAATTGAGCGAGGTCGATATCCGCAAGATGCAGGAGGAGATCGACTACAGGATGCGGGTGGTGCGCCCGAAGTGCATCGAGGACCTCAAGACCGCCCGCGGCTTCGGCGATCTGAGTGAGAATTACGAATACAAGGCCGCCAAGCAGGAGCTGCGCCGCTGCGACAGCCGCCTGCGCTACCTGAAGCGCATGATCGCCACCGCCAAGGTGATAAAATCCGACACCCGCGAGGGCGTGGCGGGGCTGTTCGACAAGGTGGAGATCGAATACGAGGACGACGGCGAGCGGGAGACCATCACGCTGATGACCACGCTGCGGGAGGACGCCGTGAATGGCATCATCAGCAAGGAATCCCCGCTGGGCAAGGCCGTCATGGGCCGCCGGGTGGGCGACAGGGCGCTGGTGAAGGTCACCGACGACAACCAGTATTACGTCCGCATACTGTCCATCGAAAAGGGCCGGGATGACGACAGCCTGCCGATCAGCTCGTTCTGATCCCGGTTTACGAAAACCTAACGCGCGGCGCTATTGACAAAGGCTGCGCATGCCGGTAGTATTAATTGAACACAATTAATTGGAGGCGACTCTGGATGCATCACGATTGTTCCACCGAGATGGTCTGCTCCCAGCTGATCAGCTTTGACCTGGACGGCAACGTCGTCCGCAACATATCGTTCACGGGCGGCTGCAACGGCAACCTGAAGGCGATTTCGAAGCTGGTGGACGGCTGGACCGTGGAGAAGATCGAGGAATACCTGTTGGGGAACCTTTGCGGCCCCAGGCCGACGTCCTGCGCGGACCAGCTGGCCAGGGCCGTTCGCAAGGCATATGAGAAAGAAAAGAAGGGTGCGTAAGACATGAGAACAGAAGTGCGTTATTTCACCAAGAACGGCGGCACGAAGAAGCTGGCTGAGTCCATCGCCAAGGCCGTCAACGCCGAGGCCAAGACCGTCGACACCCCGCTGGACAAGTACGCGGACGTGGTCTTCCTGGGCAGCAGCGTCTATGGCGGCAAGCCCGCCCCCGAGGTCGTGAAGTTCATCCAGGCCAACGCCAAGAACATCGGCAAGATCGTGGTGTTCGGCAGCGCCTGCACCGGCAAGTCCACCTTCCCGGCCATCAAGTCCGCGGCCGCGGGCTGCGCCGTCAAGACCGCCGAGATGTTCTTCCAGTGCAAGGGCCAGTGGCTGTTCTTCAACAAGAACCGCCCCAACGACCAGGATTGCAGCGACGCGGCGGACTTCGCCAGGAAGCAGATCAAGATCCTCGGCCAGACCTGATGATGGACGGCAGTTTTGATCCCCTGAAGCTGGAAAACCAGCTGTGCTTCCCGCTGTACGCCTGTGCCCGGGAGGTCGTGAAGCGCTATAAGCCCTTCCTGGACGCCATCGACCTGACCTATACCCAGTATGTCACCATGATGGTGCTGTGGGAAAAGCCGGTGATCACCTCCAAGGAGATCGGCGAAAAGCTGCGGCTGGATTCCGGCACGCTGACGCCGGTGCTGAAGAAGCTGGCGGAGAAGGGGCTGGTGACCCGCTGCCGCTCCGAGGACGACGAGCGCAACCTGACCGTGGCGCTGACGGACGAGGGCCGCGCGCTGCGGGGGAAGGCGCTGGACATCCCCGGACGGGTGGGCGCCTGCATCCCGCTGTCCGCCGAGGACGCCGCGGCGCTGTACGACATACTCTACCGGCTGCTGGGGATGCTTTGATTTGAAGGCGGATCCTTCGCCTTCGCCCGGAATGCCGGACCTTTGTCGTTCGTCGTGCCGGGCGATGGGAAGGATCTGCTTGCTTTTTGTCACGGGCCGCTTTTCCCCTTGCATTTTCTCCCACTTTGGGCTATAGTATCAGTGGCGTATTAATTGCGACAAACCAACGTTATATAGGGGCGGGCTATGAGCAGGCAACAGGCACAGGACAACAGGGACGACAGCCTTCGGCAGGACCAGGGCGAGCGGCTGCTGTTGCTGCAAAAGGGCAAGCGGGGCATACTGAACGTGATCTTCGGGCGCACCATGATCGTCGTGGTGATGCTGGCGGCGCAGATCGCGCTGCTGGTCTCGTTGTTCAGCTCGCTCAGCGAGCTCATGCCCTACTACTATGTGATCATGCTGGTGCTCTACGGCGGCCTGATACTGCACCTGGTGAACAAGACCTCGGAGCCCTCCAGCAAGATCACCTGGATACTGCTGGTGGTGCTGGCGCCGCCGCTGGGCGTGGCGCTGTATCTGTTCGTGGAGCTGGACATCGGCCACCGGGTGCTGTACCGGCGGCTGAACGAGGTGATGCGGGACACCGCCGCCTTCCTGCCCGAGCGGATGCCCGAGCCGGAGGGCATGGCCGAGGCCGCGCCGGAGCTGCAGGGGCTGGCCCGCTATGCCTGGGAGCACGGCGGCTATCCCGTCTACGCCAACACCGCGGTGGAATACCTGTCCAGCGGCGAGGAATCGCTGGAGGCCATGCTGCGGGACCTGGAGCAGGCGAGGGAATTCATCTTCCTGGAATTCTTCATCATCGACGAGGGCGACATGTGGGGCCGGGTGCTGAAGGTGCTGGAGGAGAAGGTGAAGCAGGGCGTGGAGGTGCGCGTGATGTACGACGGCACCTGCGCGCTGTTCCGGCTGCCCTATCGCTATCCCCGGCTGCTGGAGGGCCTGGGCATCAAGTGCAAGATGTTCTCGCCCATCCGCCCGATGATCTCCACCCACTACAACAACCGCGACCATCGCAAGATCCTGGTGATCGACGGCCGCGTGGCCTATACCGGCGGCGTGAACCTGGCGGACGAATACATCAACCGCATCGTGCGCTTCGGCCACTGGAAGGACATGTCCGTGCGGCTGGAGGGCGAGGCCGCCCGCAGCTTCACGCTGATGTTTTTGCAGATGTGGAACGTGGACGAGGGCGGCGACGACTATTCCCGGTTCCTGGACGTGCCGGCGGCCCCCCGCGGCGCGGACGCGCCGGGCTGGGTGCTGCCCTACGGCGACAGCCCGCTGGACAACGAGCGCGTGGGTGAGATGATCTACATGGACATACTCAACCGCGCCCAGCGCTACGTCCACATCATGACGCCCTACCTGATCCTGGACAGCGAGATGCTCTCCGCCCTGGGCTTCGCCGCCAAGCGGGGCGTGGAGGTGTGCGTGATACTGCCCCACATCCCCGACAAGAAGTACGCCTTCGCCCTGGCCAAGACCCACTACCGGGAGCTGCTGCAGGCGGGCGTGCGGATCTTTGAATACACCCCGGGCTTCGTCCACGCCAAGACCTTCGTCAGCGACGACTGCAAGGCCGTGGCCGGTACCATCAACCTGGACTACCGCAGCTTCTATCTGCACTTCGAGTGCGCCGCCTACCTGCGGGATATGCCCGCGGTGGGGCAGATGGAGGCGGATTTCCAGCGGACGCTGGAGCGCTGCCAGGAGGTGCGCCTGGAGGATCTGAAGAACATCAGGCTCACCACCCGGGTGGCCGGATGGCTGCTGAAGGTGTTCGCGCCGGTGATGTGACCGGCGCGGGACCGCGCTGGACGTCGCAACGACCCTGAGACAGGAGAGATGGCTATGAGTTCTACAGACAGATGTCCGCAGTGCGGGGCGCTGGTGCTGCCCGATGAAAATTTCTGCCCGAAGTGCGGCGCGAAGCTGGAGCATGCCGAACCGGCGCAGGCCGAAAGGCCCCTGCCGGAGGGCGTGGTGCTGAACGCCCGGGGCGCACAGGCGGTTCCCGAACCGGCGGCGGAGGAGCGGCCCTTGCCCGCGGACGTGGCGCTGAACGCCCGGGGCGCGCAGTCGATCCCCGAGGAAGCGGAGCCGGTCCCGGCGGCGGGCGGCGTGCCCGCCACCATCGGGGAATTGCAGGCCTTTTGCGCGCGCAACGGCATGCCGCTGGAGAAGATGCGCTTCTTCATCGGCGTGGACTACCGCCAGCCCCGGGCCTTCGGCATCTACCGGGACGGCGACAGCTGTGTGGTCTACAAGAACAAGGACGACGGCAGCCGCGCGGTGCGCTACAACGGCCCGGACGAGGCCTACGCCGTGAAGGAGCTGTACGACAAGCTGCTGGACGAGTGCCACAAACGGGACATCTGGCCGGACGGCAAGCCCAAGGACTACGAGGCGCGCCGCCGAAGGGAGAAGCGCAGTTCGATGCTGCTGATGGTGCTCGTGGCGCTGTTGATCGCGACCGTCGCCGCGTTCGCGGTCTTCACGGAGTCCCGGGCGCACCGTCACGACGGCTACTATCGCTTCGACGACGCCGGGATGTACTATCATTACGGCGATTCCTGGTACTATGACGACGATTACTACGACTGGGTGGAGGTCTACGACGTCCCCTACGACGATTACGAGCAGTACAGCGGCTATTACGTGGGAGAGGACTACGACGACGCCTGGGGCTACAGCGATTTCCGCGATTCCGACACCTGGGAGGACATCCAGGCGGAGAGCAACACCAGCTCCAGCGACTACGACAGCTGGGATTCCGGCGGCACCGACTGGAGCTCGGACTGGTGATGTATCCCGGCAGGGGTGGCAATGCGAGGAGAGCCCCGTGTCTGCCCTGCCGACTGACGGACACGAAAAAATCAAGTATAACATTGTTAAATAACTTTATCAAACTGTAACTGAGCCCGCTGCGCAGGGCAGCGGGCTCAGTGTGGTTGGGGCAGGGGGGGCGCTTACGCGGCGGCGTCAAGGGCGTCCTCGTCCGCCATCTGCGCGGCTTCGTTCCAGAATTCAGCCTGCTCCGCCAGGGCTTCATCGGTCAGCGCCTTCATGTTCAGCAGTGCCAGCGCGTCCCGGAAGTATTCCGAATCGCAGACGATGTCCGCCATGTCGTTTGTGTCTGCCTGCTCCATGTCGTGTTCGAGCAGGGAGATCTCCTCCGTGGCTTCCCGGATGTCATCCAGGTCAAAGGACATCTCCTGCTCGTCCAGCACACCGTGCAGCGCAACACTGTAGGTGGACCGCTCCGCCCTGCGGTCGATCTCCGGCTGGAGGAAGGCCAGCAGCGCCAGCGTATGCGGGATGTTCTCGCCCAGATCCTCGCGAAGCTGATCCATGTAGCTCAGCGCCGCTTCCAGATAATCCGCGTAGCCCGCGTCGTCGGCCAGGCGGATCAGCGGCGGATAGACAGTGTCCAACAGCCCGTAATCCCGCAGCGCGTGCCAGGCGTCGACGGAATATCCGGCATCCATCATCTTGCTGACGTTGCTGAGCATGTCATGCCGCCCCACGGTCTCCAGAAGCTCGGCACCGCGCTCCCGGATTGCGCTGTCCAGGCGCTCGGAGAAGTCAAAGCCGTAGCGCGCCTTGAAGCGAACAGCCCGAACGATGACCCGTGCGTCCTGAGCCAGCTCGTCCGCCGGGTTCACCATGGTGTTCAGGATGTGTTCGCGAATGTCATGGATGCCGCCGTGGAAATCCACCAGGTCGCCGTTGGACAGGTCGTAGTAGAGGGCGTTCATCGTCAGGTCGCGCTGGAAGGAATCCAGCACCAGGCTATCGCCGGTGTTGGTGGAGGGATCGAAGTCCGGCACGCCGGCCATCCCATAATAGGGCGCGGGAACGTTCTGGTAGGTGGCAAGGTCCACCAGCTCGTCCGGGAACTGAATGCCGCCGAACGTCCTGCCGCCGGAGGTGTGGGTCACCAGCATGTCGCCAAAGAGCTCCAGCTGCTGCTCCAGCGTGGCGTTGGTGGTGATGTCGATGTCGTTGCTCTCCGTGCCCATGATGAAATCCCGGATGCAGCCGCCGACGATGTAGGCCTCAAAGCCGTTCTCCAGCAGCTTCCGGCCGGCCTCCAGGCTGTTTTGGGTGAACTGGGCTTCGGCGATGTTGTGCAGCGCAAGGGGGATCCTCAGCTCTGCGTACCCCTTTTCGAGCACCTCCTGGTAGTTCTCGTCGATCAGTCGGTTGATCTCCTCGTTGTCGAAAAAGCTCCCGGCGGTCGCGCTGTCCTCCGCCAGCGCTCCGCCGAGGCAGGTAAATGCCATCAGCGTGCCCAGAAGCATTGCCAGTCCCCTGCGCGTCGCCTTCAGCCAATTGTATGCCATGGTCATCTTCCTTTCTGAGCTGCCCCATCGGGCGGGTGAATTCTCCCACCCAAGAGAGCGGCGCCTTTACAACGACATAATAGCATAGTTTATAGATCTCTTCAATCGTTTTTTCTATATTTATGGGCTATATCCGCCTTGAAATAAAACCTGCAATATGGTATCATGTCAAAAAAATACAGACAGGAGCTGCGTTGATATGAAGAAACGGCATATCCTTTTCATCCTCGTGCTGTGTATGATCCTGCTGACCGGAGCCTGCTTTGCCCGCGCGGAATCGACTTCCGAGGCCTTTGATACGATATTCTCCGACCCGCAGATCAGCGCCATGATCGACGCCGCCGCCGAGGAAGCCCGGGAGGTCGGCTGGTCCGAGCTCTGTATCCCCTTCAGCGCGCACCACATCGGCAACGAGGCCATCTCGGAGAACGCCCTTGCCGTGGGCAAGAAGCTGATCGACGCGGGCTATCAGGCCTATCTGACCGGCGGCGCAGTGCGGGACATGATCCTGGGCACGGCCGTCAGCGACTTCGACATCGCCAGCGACGCGCCGCAGGAGCTCTGGGAGACGCTGTTTGGCGACGCGCTCTCCCTGCACAACGTGGAGAGCAGCGATCTGCTGTTCGGCGTGGTGAAGTGCAACGGCGAGGGCATCGACCTGGCTCCGCTGCAGAACATTCCCGCCTTCTACAGGGGCAGGCCTGGCGTGCCCGAGACCGATCCCGATTCTCCCATCTCGGATTCCCCGCTGTATGACAGCTATGGCCGGGATCTGACCATCAACGCAATGTATTACGACCTGTCCAACGGCGACATACTGGACTATCACGGCGGTCTGCGCGACATTCAGGACAAGGTCCTGCGGACGATAGGCGATCCGATCGTACAGCTGGGGAACGGCCCCTCGGAAATGATCCGCTATATCCGTTTCCACGCCCGCTACGAGGGCAGCAGCTTCGCGCCGGAGCTGGAGGCTGCGCTCGAGGAGCACCACCTGGATTACGCCCGCCTGATGGCCCCGTTGAACGCCCAGAACCAGCTTCGGCGGCTGTGGATCAACGGATATGCCGTGGCCTGCTTCGATTTGATGCAGGATTACGGGCTGGTAGGCTATTTCTATCGCCCCGTGGCGGAGTTATGCGACACCGAGGCCTATCAAACCGAGGTCCGCGCCGCCCTCGGGGCGTTGGACGCGGCCTATGCCGGCGGCGAGTCCGTCAAGACCTATCAGGGCACGGCTGCGTTGCTGCTCCCCGCCGGACGGGAACGGCTCAAGACCATGGAGCTGGACGCCGCCGTGGAATCCCTCCTGAAGGAGATGGACCCGGTCTACGGCTTCTATGGTTCTGAGCGGGACGACACGGCCCAGTGCCTCCGGGAGCTGCTCTCCGCGGAACAGCAGGACGGGGCCGGGGACGAGGCCGCGTAAGGCGCCAACCATTTTGACGATTTGACCGTGCCCTGCGCGGCCTGCCGG
>ONHI01000048.1 GCA_900317565.1 uncultured Eubacteriales bacterium | reverse complement strand
TTCCATGCGCCAGGCCATCGAGGAAGGGTTCATACTGGACGTGCTGCAGAATTACATGACCTATGAAACCTGCTTCAAGATCGCCAAGACCATCGAGGATAACCCCGACGTGCCCGTCAGCCGCGCCGCGAAGGTGATCCGGCGGTTCGAGGATCTGCACCCCTGGAACATCAGCCAGAAGGCGCAGATCATCGTGGAGACCTACCTCGGCACCACCCGCCACAGGATCGGCGGACGGGGCAAGATGATGGTGGTCACATCCTCGCGGTTGGCCGCGGTGCGCTACTTCCACGAGTGCAAGCGGTACATCGAGGAAAAGGGCTATCGGGACGTGGGCGTGCTGGTGGCTTTCTCCGGCAGCGTCGTCGACGGCGGCGAGGAATACACCGAGCCGAAGCTGAACGTGCGCCAGGACGGCAGCCATATCTCCGAGAGCCAGACCAAGGCGGAGTTCCACGAGAATTTCCACGTGCTGATCGTGGCGGAAAAGTACCAGACCGGCTTCGACGAGCCGCTGTTGCACACCATGATCGTGGACAAGAAGCTGCGTGGCGTGAAGGCCGTGCAGACCCTCTCCCGCCTGAACCGCACGTGCCCCGGAAAAAACGATACCTTCGTGCTGGACTTCATCAACTCCGCCGAGGACATCCGGGATGCGTTCCAGCCCTTCTATCAGGAAACCATGCTCAGCCAGGAGGTCAACGCCGATTTGCTGTACAAGGTGCAGAAGGAGCTGCGCGGCTACAGCCTCTATTCCGACAACGACATCGATGCTTTCGTGCGGGAGTATGCCAGAGGCGGAAAGCAGGACGACAAAGCCATGGGCCGTATGGACAGCGCGCTAAAGCCCGTGGCGGACCGCTACAACCTGATGAAGCCCGACGACCGGTATCAGTTCCGGCGGCTCTGCCGCAGCCTGATCAAGTGGTATGGATATATCACACAGGTCGTGCGGATGTTCGACACGGATCTGCACAAGGAGTATCTCTTCCTCAGCTATCTGTTGAAGCTGTTGCCCGCGGACATCGTGTCCATGCTGGACCTGGAAGGCAAATTGCAGCTGGAATACTACAAGCTGCAAAAGACCTTCGAAGGCGCCATCGAGCTGGAACGGACGCCCGGCGTCTATGAACCCGCCAGTGCCAAGAGCGCCGTCGGCCAGGAGCAGAAGCAGCCGCTGGACGAGATCATTGAGAAGATCAACGATTTGTATAAAGGTCCGTTCACAGAAGCAGACAGGGTCGTGGTTGAGGTGATGCTCCGGGGTATGATGGCCAATCAAAAGACTGAACAACTGGTGAATTCTACGGATGTTCATATCTTCATGGAGAGTATCCTGCCAAAGCTGTATGGCGACATTGCCATGGACAGTTACATGGAGGCGGAGGAAAAACACACCAACATGAAAATTGCCTATAAATCCATGTTTGAGGACAAGGCAAAATACAACGCCATAATGCGGGCTGTGGGTTCGATCGTGTACAGGGAGATGCGCAGGAATTATCTGTAGTCCAAGCGCGCAAACGTCAGTCTCCCATCGCATTCAAATTGACATTTTCGTTAAAATGTGTCACAATATTGCTGTGTTACAGGCGCGTTAGCGGGCGTTCATTTTCCGGAATTTGCCAGGGTTTTTCGGCCCAGGAAAGGAACCGGAGCCCGGCGCGGCGCGTCTAAGGGGTAATTCATATAGGAGGGAATCGCCATGAAGAGAACCGGTGCGCTCATATTGCTGCTGGCGCTGTGCCTGTTCCTGGCCGCGTTCGCGCAGGCGGAGACGGGCCCCGTCGCGCGCAACGGCGCCATCGCCGCCTACACCGACGGCGAAGGGCACATCTATCTGCCCGGCAGGGCCGAGGCCATCAACCAGAAGGAAGCCTCGGGCATCGTCGCCATCGACGCCTACCGCGTGCTGTTTTACTGCCCGGACAGCTTCCTGGGCACCAATGACCTTTACATGATCGACCTGGAGAGCCTTGAGGAGAGCCTCATCGCCCAGGACGTCTACGCGGCCTGCCTGGCCGACGCGGACGACGCCTATTACGTCACAAACGCCGATCGCACCCGGCTGATGCGCGTTGCGCTGGCCGACAACGCCGGCGAGGTGGCCTACACCGCCAACGAGCCCATCGACCGGCTGTATGTGTCCGCCGAGGGCCTGGTGTTCGAGCTGGTGGACCAGGCCGGCGCGCTGCTGTACGTGCCGGAGACCGACCGCTTCGAGGTCTACACCGACGCGCTGCCCCGCAGCGGCCTGCTGACCGACGGCTACGAGCTGTACCTGACCGACGACGGGGAGCTGTATCTGAAGAACGACTTCAACTACACCTCCGAGCTGATCGACAGCGACGTGGCCGCCTACACCCGCATGAACGGCACGATCTACTACCTCTGCCGGATGGGCACGGCCCTGCGGCTGAAGGCCTACGATCCCGTGAAGCTGACCTGGAAGGTGATACTGACCCCCGCCGTGAAGGTGGAGAGCCAGCTGACCGCCAGCAATTACAAGCTGTTCATGCTCACCTCGGACGGCGACGTCTGCACCGTGGACCCGGACAAGGGCACCATGTCGCTGTTCAAGCGCTACGCGGACCTGTCCGTCTTCAAGCTGCCCGAGGAATACGACGCCACCGGGCTGCGCATCGAAGCCATGGCCGGACAGCTGAACGTCTACGCGCTGCTGGAGGAAAAGACCGCGAAGCCGGATTTCTCCTTCATCGAGTTCGAGACCGAGGCCGAGGCCGCCGAGCCCGTGCTGCGGCTGATCGACACCATGCCCCTGACCGGCGAGGCCACCGCCTGGGACGTGCTGAAGCCCGCGGCCCAGTATACGCCCCTCTCCCGCGGCAGCCGCGGCGACGCCGTGCGCGCCATCCAGCAGCCGCTGAAGGATCTGGGCTATTACGACTACTATGTGGACGGCATCTTTGGTCCCCGCACCCAGGCCGCCGTGCGGCTGCTGCAATTCGACCTGAACCGCCAGGTGACCGGCATCGCCGACGCCGACCTGCAGCGCATCATACTCTCCGGACGGCTCAACCCCTATGACCCCTACCTGCCCCTGGCCCGCGGCAATCGCGGCCTGCGGGTGCAGGCCATGCAAGAAAAGCTTCGGGAGCTGGGCTATCTGGCCGACGTGGCGGACGGCATATTCGGCCCCCGCACCCAGAAGGCCGTGCAGCTGTTCCAGTCTGAAAACGGCATCACTGTCAACGACGGCGCGACCCGCGAGACGCTGAAGCGGCTGTACTCCGAGACCGCCACCCGCTGCTCCAGCTACATCGACCTGTATCCCGGCGACACCGGCTATCGCGTGCGCGAGCTGAACAACCGTCTGAAGGAGCTGTACTATCTGGAGACCAGCCCCGGCAACACCTACACCTCCGAGACCAGCTCCGCGGTGCGCGTGTTCCAGCGCACGGTGGGCCTGCGCGAGACCGGCGAGGCCACCCGCGCCGTGCTGAAGGCGCTGTTCGCCGCCGACGCGCCGGAGGCCCCCGGCTACATCGTGCTGCGCCGCGGCGACGAGAACAGCCGCGTGGAGCGCCTGCAGCGCCGCCTGAAGGAGCTGAACTACTTCGACGCCAAGGTGGACGGCTATTTCGGCAAGACCACCAAGGACGCCGTGGCGCTGTTCCAGAAGAAGGTCGGCCTGAAGGCCACCGGCACCGCCAGCGTGAAGACCCAGCAGCTGCTGTTCGCCAAGGACGCGCCCACCTATGTGCCGCCCACGGTGATCGGCGAGCCGGAGCTGGAGCTGGACACCTATGACCGGGTGGACAACGGCCTGTTCTTCATCTACGACGAGAGCTCTCCCAACGGCTACATCACCTTCAGCTGGGATACCGAGGGCGACGTGGCGTCCTACAACGTGCGCATCACCGACGCCTACGGCGAGGTGTACGTGGACAACGACACGCTGTTGACCCACACCGGCGTATCCCTGGCCACGCTTAAGAGCGACGTGGTGTACACCATCGAGGTCACCGCCTATCCCGAGGACGGCGACGACGATCACATCACCGAGGCCGAGCTCAGCTTCGTGCGGGTCGAAAAGCCCGCGCAGCCCGAGATCGGCATCATCGGCACGCCGGTCATCTCCATCGACACCGTGGCCCGCACCGAGAACGGCATCGCCTATATCATCCCCGGCACCGTCACCTTCCATTGGTCCGCCGAGGGCGACGTGGCCAGCTACAGCGTGGAGATCCACGACGAGGGCGACAACCTGATGGTCAACGCGAATACCACCGACCTGCAGGCCAGCGTGCGCTCCGACGTGATGAACCCGGGCGAGATCTACACGATCTTCGTGTACGCCATCCCGACCAACGGCACCATCGACAACGCCCGCGTGAAGTTCATGCGCTTCGCGCTGCCGGTGATCGAGCTGCCCAGCCCGGATCCCACGCCGGTGCCCACCGCGACGCCCACGCCTGAGCCCACCGTCGAGCCCACGCCCGAGCCGGTGGTCGAGGCCGCGCCGGAGGTCACGCCCGAGCCTATACCCACCCTGGAGCCGACCCCCGAGGCAGTCGCCACGCCGGTACCGGAAGTGACACCCGAGCCCACCGCCGAGCCCACCCAGGAGCCTGCGCCCGAGCCGGAGCCCATCGCGACCGAAGCGCCGACGGCCGAGCCGACGCCCGAGCCCACCCCCGTGGTGGCGCCCGCGATCGTCGAGGAACCCGAACCCGCGGCGACCGAAGCCCCGACGCCGGAGCCCACCCCGGAGCCGACCCCGGAACCCACGCCGGAACCCACGCCTGAACCGACGCCGGAGCCGACCCCGGAGCCGACCCCGGAGCCGACCCCGGAACCCACGCCCGAACCGACGCCCGAGCCTACGCCTGAACCTACCCCTGAGCCCACACCTGAACCCGTGTATGTCTCCGCGCCGCAGATCGGCTTCGATTCCGTGGCCTTCGCCCAG
This sequence comes from uncultured Eubacteriales bacterium, assembly GCA_900317565.1. Classification (GTDB taxonomy): domain Bacteria; phylum Bacillota; class Clostridia; order Christensenellales; family Aristaeellaceae; genus UBA2862. The sequence goes on along the minus strand of ONHI01000048.1, from coordinate 18,151 downwards.
GACGATGTCAATTACATCTCCGGCGACATCGTGACGATGCGCTGGTCCGCCGAGGGCGACGTGGACGGCTACTACGTGCAGGTGCTGGACGCCTCCGGCAACGAGATCGCCGCCACCGTCACCCAGGAGGCCAGCCTGTCGGCCCGCGCCGAGAACCTGGTGCCCGGCGACGTGTACACGCTGAATGTCACCGCGATCCCCAGGGGCGGCAGCCAGGAGGATGGCGCGCTCAGCAGCATGCGGTTCGCCCGCTATGTTGAGCCGACGCCCGTCGAGCCTGAACCGGAACCGGAGCCCGAGCCCGAGTACGTCGAGCCCGAGCCCGAGTACGTCGAACCGGAACCCGAGTACGTCGAGCCCGAGCCGGAGTATGTCGAGCCCCGAACCCGAGTACGTCGAGCCCGAGCCCGAACCGGAACCGGAACCCGAATACGTCGAACCCGAGCCTGAGTACGTCGAACCGGAGCCCGAGTACGTCGAGCCCGAACCGGAGCCCGAGTCCGAACCGGAACCGGAGCCCGAACCGGAACCCGAGCCCGAGCCCGAACCGGAACCGGAGCCCGAGCCGGAGCCTGAGCCCGAACCGGAGCCGGAGCCAGAACCCGAGCCCGAACCGGAACCGGAGCCCGAGCCGGAACCCGAGCCCGAACCGGAGCCCGAACCCGAACCTGAACCGGAGCCCGAACCCGACCCCGCGACCTTGTACGATTGGACGATCCCGGTCGATGGGGAGACTGACCCGAACCAGATCGCGGTGATCCAGAACCGCCTGGTGGAGTGGAGCTGGCTGTTGCCGGACACCTTCACCCCCGGTCTGCTGGATGAGGCCACCATCAACGCCGTGGCCGGCTTCCAGGGCTACTGCGTCGAGAACCTGGCCACGGAGCTGACCCCCATCGACGCCGAGCTGCCGGTGATCGACGTGCCGACGCTGGGCGTGTTGATGAACGCCCTGGATGAGATCTATATCAACCCGAACGCAATGTAAGACATGCGAATGGGAGGCTGCCAAACGGCAGCCTCCCTATTATTTTTGCCCTGTTCAGTTGGTCCTGTACGCGACGGTATCCAGCGATTGCCGGGGCAGCAGCTCCGGGTGGACGCACACATCATTCGTCCGGTTCAGTGTCTCCAAGAAATCCCCCATCAACCGCCTGTAGCCCTCCAGCGTGGTCACGCCGTTCAGCCTGCGCAGCACCTCGTCCGCGCCGGTGAGCCCGGGCAGCAGCCAGCCGCTGAACTTGCGCATCTCGCAGATGGCGACCTTCTCGGGCCTGTGGCCGCAGGCCAGCGCCGCCTGCTTCAAGAGCAGCGCCACGCGCTCCGGAGCCAGCCGCTCCGGCGGCTGCTCCCCACGCCTCAGGCGCTTGATGTCGTCGAATATCCAGGGCTGCTTCAGCGCCGCGCGGCCTATGGCCACACCCGCCGCGCCGGTGTCCCGCAGGAAGTCCAGCGCGTCGGCGGCGCAGGTGACGCCGCCGTTGGCGTAGACGGGAATGTTCACGGATTCGGCGACCGCCCGTATCGCCCCCACGTTCACCGCGCCGCCGTACATCTGCGCGCGCGTGCGGCCGTGGAGCGTCACGCTCTCAAAGCCCAGCGCCTCGGCGTAGCGTATCAGCTCCGGGGCGGTGATGTGCGCCTCGTCCCAGCCCAGGCGCAGCTTCAGCCGCACCGGCAGATCCGTGGCGGAGCGCACCGCCTCCATCACCCGCATGGCCAGCTCCGGCGTCTTCAGCAGCGCGGAGCCGTTGCCGCTGCCCACGACCTTCCGCGCCGGGCAGCCCATGTTGATGTCGATGGCGTCGAAGCGCCGAAGCGCCGTCAGCCTGCGGGCCGACTCGGCCATCATGTCGGGCACGCTGCCGATCAGCTGCGCGGCCAGGCTGCGCTCGTTGGGATAGCGCACCAGCACCTCCTCGAAGGTGTCGCTCATGCGCTTCTTGGCGCGGCCCAGGGCCAGCGACTGGATCATCTCGGTGGTCGCGCCGTCCGCGCCGTAGTCGAAGCAGATGCTGCGGAAGGACGCGCGGCTCATGCCGTCCATCGGCGCGAGGAGGAACAGCGGAGCTGTGGGGGGATTGACCACCTCATCCGCCCCGTTCATTCAATCCCGCCCAGCGCCGTCTGGAAGCGCTCCTCCATCTCGTCGTATTCCATCATGCCGATGTCGATGCTGCTGACGACGCCGTTCGGGTCGATGAACACGCTCTCCGGGATGCCCGGCGTGGGAAACAGCAGGGCGGCCAGCCGGTAGTCCTCGTCCATGCCGATCAGGTAGGTCAGGCCCTTCTCCTCGATGAAATCCGCCACCACGTCGCTGGTCTCGTCCACGCTCGCGCCGACCACGATCAGCTCGTCGGGATGGGCGTCCGCCAGCTTCTGGATGTCGGGGATCTCGGCCACGCAGGGCGGGCACCAGGTCGCCCAGATGTTCAGGTAGACCACCTTGCCCCGGTTCTCGGACAGTCGGAATTCCTCGCCGTCCAGCGTCGTCAGTGTAAAATCGACCTCCGCGCCGACCTCGGCGGGAGTCGGCGCTCCCTCGGCCAGCGCCGCACCGCACAGCATCAGCGCCAGCGCCAGGCAAAGCACCTTCAATATCCGCATGTATCGCACTTCCTTCCTCTCGTCGTCAGCCGGTGACGTTCAGCCGCGAATCCCCCGTCTGCTGGTAGCCCTGCTGCAACAGCTGGGTGATGTCCCAGGGCCGCTGGGCCGCGTCCGGGTACAGCTTCAAAAGATAGATATAGGGCTCCAGCAGCGTCGGGTTGATCTCCACGCACTTCTTCAGCATCGCGGCGGACTTGTCTGTGTTCTTGGCCTCGTAATAGGCCATCGCCGCCGAGGAAGCAAAGCTGTAATTGGTCGCGTCCCGCTGCAGCGCCCGCTCGTAGAACAGGCCCGCGCTCTCATACTGGCCCTGCTGATAGCTCTCGTAGCCCAGCTGGCTGTAGGCGTCGGTGCTCCACGCCAGGTTGATCCTGGCCAGGCTGATCTGCCCCGCCTTGGAGAAGGCGTAGATCACGAACATCAGTATCAGTATCACGAACAGCGCCAACCCCACGATGCTGCGCAGGTGGCGCATGAAGAAGCTGCCCTCCTCCTCGTCCTCGTAGACGAAGCCGGGATTGTATGCCTCCGCGCCGGGATCGTCGTATTCGTCCGCGTCGTCGAAGCCTTCGCCCTTGCCGTCCATGAAGATGTCGTCCGGGTCCATGGTCTTCGGCGGCACCAGCGTGTTGGCATGCTTGCGGGCGGGCTTCTTTTCACCGGCCGCGCCCTTCGCGCCCTCCACGTCCAGCTCCAGCTTCGGGGCCGTACCCTCCAGGCGCACGGGCTCCTCCTCGCCGCGCATCTCCGGGGGCTTCTTCTCCTGGGGCACCGCCTGCTTCTTGCGCTCGATCTCCGCGCGCCAGTCCTCACCCGGTTCCTCGGGCTCGTCCAGCTTCAGCGGCGTGAAGGCCTCGGCGGCGCTGCGGGACCAGATGTCCCCCGCGCCTGATGCGCTCTCCCGGGCGCGGGACCAGTCCAGCAGCTCCTCGGCGGCGTCCCGCTCCCCGGCCTCATCATCTGCGGCCCCGGCCATGGCGTCCAGGTCGGGCATATCGTCGTAATCCGGCTCGGGCGCACTCTGCCGAACCGCCGCGGCCTCCGGGACGGGATCCCGCTGCGCCGCCGTGTCCTCAGGCGCGTCGTCCTGATCCGGTATCACGATCGGATCGCCGCAAAACGGGCAAAAGAGCATCGTGTCGTTGACCTTTTTCCCGCAGTGTGAACAGTACATCGGTTTCCCTCCCCTGCGTCATTTTCCCGCGTCCAATCACATGTTGCGCATGGCCTCGTAATCCGGGTCGCCGTAGAAGGTGCGCTCCTCGCCGGGATCGCCGCCCAGCTCCTCCACGGCGTTGCGCAGCTCGATGTAATCCAGATAGCTGATGTCCGTCAGCGTCAGGAAGGATTTCAGCGGCTCCACCGCCCGGGCGTCGCCCAGCTTGCCCAGGAACGAGGCGTACAGCGCCCGCTGCTCGGGCCGGTTGCGCAGCTTGTCCAGCAGATAGTTGAATATGCGGTCGTCGCCGGGGAAGTTCGAGCAGATCTCCAGTATGCGCATCTGGCCGTACTCCGGGGAGGTCTCGTAGCGCTCCAACAGCTGTTCGATCTCCGCGCCGTCGCCGTCGGAGAGTATGTCGGCGGCCATGTCGCCCACCTCGTCCCCCTCCGGGCCGGTGCAGGCCAGGTCGACGTACAGCGGGCGGGAGGCGTCGCTGCCGATGTCCCGCAGTATGGCAAGCGCAGTGGCCCGCAGCGACTCCGGGCGCTCCTCATTGGCCGCGATGCGCGTCAGCGCGGGCACGCAGGGCTCGCCGACGCTGACCACCCGGCTGTACAGCGGCTCAGGCAGGCCGATGTCCCGCTTGTCGTATTCCTCCAGCAGCTTCATCAGGTCCTTCGGCTCGCTGTAGCGCAGGAAGTATTCGCCGGGGCGCTCGCCGTCCAGCCACTTGGCCGGGGCGTTCAGCCAGTTCAGCATGATCTCGTTGTAGCTGTCCTCCACCTGCTTTTCGGTCATGTTGGGATGCATGGCCATCCAGGTGCGCACGTAGTCGTAGAATTTCTCGTCAAAATCGTAAATCTTCATTGCTCCCGCTCTCCTATTTTTCCAAGGCAGCCCGCGATCCGCCGGGCATAGTAGATCATCTGCCGCGCGTCGCAGCCAAAGGCCTGCGCCAGCGCGTTCACATCCGGCTTCGGGCCGTAGATCAGCATATAATTGTAGGCCAGCGCCGCCGCGCCGCCGCCCACGCAGCGCAGCGGGTCCGCGGCGGTGCCGCGCAGCTGGCGGTAGGCCGTCCACATCATCACCAGCTGGGGCAGCGCGGAGACGTCATACTCCCGCTGCAGCACCTCGTCGGCATAGCGCACCAGCTGTCGCTCGCCCACGCCCAGCCGTGAGAGCATCCCCTCCGGGTCCGGCATGAAGCCGCTGTCCAGCCCCGCCCCCGCGGGCATGATGGCGTCGCTCTCCACGCCCTGCAGCCGCAGCGCCAGTGCCGCATGGAGCTTCAGCTCCCCGGAGACCTCGCCGCCGAAAAGCAGACTGCGCAACAGGCTCCGGGATTCCCGGTGGTCGATGGTGGTCAGCGCGGTCATAGCCGCGCGACTGAGCCGCACGTCCTCCGCGTTCACCGCCCAGCGCACCAGCAGCCTGAAGGCGGGGTCCTCCCGCCAGCGGGCCTCCACGTGCTCATAGCCCATGCCCAGCTCGCCCACCAGCTCCCGCAGCCGCCGCACGAACTCCTCCCGGGGCACCTGGTAGCCGTAGTCCAGGGCGTATTCGTCCAGCTTGCCCGCCAGGGCGGTCTTCTGGTAGAACTGCGCGACGCTGTCCTCCGGGTCGATGCGCAGTATCCGCGTCCAGAACCGGGCGACCTTCGCGTCCGGCGCGCCCTGACGCTTCAGGGCGACAGCCCGCATGTGCAGCAGGTCTCGGTCGAAGGGGGTCTCCTGCAGCGCCAGGCGCACGTGCTCGCCCACCGCGGCGTCCATGCCCAGCTCGCCCATGGCGTAGATCATCAGCCGCAGGTCCTGCCCGTCGGGCCGCTCCTCAATGGCGCGGCGGATCATATCCCCCGCCGCGTCGCCGTCGCCCAGCAGCGCGTACACCTGGGCGCAGACGCACAGCGCGCGCACCGACGGCGGATAGCCCTCGCAGACCCGCTCGGCCTCGCGCCGGGCCGACTCCCGGTCGCCCGCGATCAGCAGCGCCATGGCGTACAGCGCCCGCATCTCATATTGCTCCGAGGCCAGGTCCAGGGATTGCTCGAACAGGCGGCAGGCCTTCTCGGGCATGTCCGCCTTCATGGCCTCGCAGGCCCGGTTGGCGATGCGAGCGGCGCGGTGCAGCCTGCGGTTGGCCGGGTGGTTCCATTCGCTGTAGAAGTCCAGCTGGGCGGCCAGCTGTCGGACCTCCTCCACCCGCGCGCCCTCGGGGTCGTGCCGCCGGTACAGCCGCAGGGACTTGCGCGCGCCGGACACGTCGTTCATGCCCAGCTGGTTCAGCGCCAGCCCGTAGTAGCACTCCGCCGGAGCGCCCTCCTCGGCCAGCAGGTCCAACAGCAGCCGCGTGGACTGCTCGTGACAGCCCATCTCGCAGTAGAGCTCCGCCAGGTCCAGCCGGTATTCCCGGTTCTCCGGCGATTCCTCCACCGCGCGGCGCATCAGCTCCAGCGCGTCCACGATGTTGTTGTCCCGCCGGTTCATCATCGCCCGATGATGAACGTAGGCCGGAGACCGCCTGAAGGTAACGACTTTCAGATCCTTGCTCATTCAGCCTCCCGGGCGCCGCCCGCCGCGGCCAGCAGCCCATTCAGATCGTCCTCGCTGAAGACATAGCGCTTGTTGCAGAAGTGGCAATCCACCTTCGCGCCGTGCTGGGTGGCGATCATATCCCGGATCTCCTCCGCGCCCAGCGTGATCAGGGCGCGCTCCACCCGCTGGCGGCTGCAATCGCAGGCATAGCGGGTGTCCCGGCGCTCCAGCACCTCCGGCTGGAGGTGGAGCAGCAGCTGGTTGACCGCGCCGTCCAGATGATATTCCTTCATTGTGCCCGATATATCCATGAACATGCCCTGGCTGGCCTCGATGGACTGTATCGCCGCCTCGCTGGCCCCGGGCATCAGCTGTATGATCAGGCCGCCCGCGGACTCCACCCGCTCGTCGCTGACCAGCACGCCCAGCGAGACCAGCGAAGGCGTCTGCTCGGAGGCGGTGAAGTACATGGCGAAGTCCTCGGCGATCTCGCCGGAGACCAGGTTCACCTGTCCCACGTAGGGCTCGCGCAGCTTCAGGTCCTTGATGACGCTCAGCCGGCCCTCCTTGCCCACCGCCGCGCCGACGGGCAGCTTCGGGCCGGTGCGGGGCAGGTCGACGCCCGGGTTGCCCACGTAGCCCCGCACAGAGCAATCCGCGCCGGCCACCGCCAGCACCGAGCCGATGGGCCCGCCGCCGCGTATGGACACGGTGACGCTCTCGTCCCCGCCCTTGAGCATGCTGCCCATCATGGCCGTGGCCGTCAGCGTGCGGCCCAGCGCCGCCGTGGCGATCCTGGACAGGCCGTGGATGTCCTTGGCGCGCTGCACCAGCTGGGTGCTCTCGATCAATATGGCCCGCGCCTGGCCGTTCATCAGGGATATATTCAGTATTCCGTCCGGGTTCATCAGATTCATTTGAGATGCTCCTTATAGCTTATTCCCGCGCGGCAACGAAGTGTATCCGCTGCGCGTCGGCCTCCGGCGGCCGGAAGGTCCTGTCGCCGAAGATCCTGATGGATGTAAATCCGTTGTCCTGCATCAATCCGGCCAGGTGCTCCGGGTCGTGGGCCTTTTGCACGTGGGTCTCGTCGAAGCGGCGGTACAGGCCGCCGTCCTCCCGCACGAAGAAGGCCAGCTCCATGGTCACCGTCCCGGCGGCCTCGTCGAAGCGATTGGTCCACAGGTAGGTCACGTCGTCCCGGTCCTCGCCGAAGAAGTTGTTCCCGAGCACGCTTTTCAGCTTATAGGCGGAGGAGATGTCGAAGGCCAGCGCCCCGCCGGGCTTCAGGCTCTCCCGCGCCCGGGCGAAGAAGGCGCTCAAGCGATCGTCGTCGGTCAGATAGTTCACGCCGTCGCAGGCGCACACCAGCGCGTCCACGGGCCGCGGCAGCGCCAGCGCGCACATGTCCTGGCATACGAACATGGCGTTCACGCCATATCGGCGCGCCTTGGCCTGGGCCTGCCGGAGCATGTCGCCGGAGAGATCGACGCCGGTGACGCGCAGGCCGCGCTCCGCAAAGCGCACGGACATGGAGCCCGTGCCGCAGGCGCAGTCGCACAGCGTCTTCGGCGCGACGCCCGCGCCTTCGATCAGCTTCAGGTAATACGCCGCCCAGCCGTCGTAGTCCACATCGTCCATCAGCGCGTCGTACAGACCCGCGAACGCTTCATATGCCGGCATGCCCGTCCTCCCGTAAATCCATCGTATAAGTCAGCAGATCCTTCGCTGCGCTCAGGATGACAGGCGATGCAGCGTCATTCTGAGCGGAGGCGAAGCCGGAATCGAAGAATCTGCTAACTCCATGGCATGATCCGATCATGCTCATCCATTTTATATTCTACCACATCCCAGCGCCGATTTCAATTGTGCGATATCCATTATTGCCCGATTGTGCTCTCCGATAACACAAATCTAACCCGAACGGCGCGAAGGCATGCCCGTTCATGTGATAGTATTATGGCACGGAAACCTTTAATGGAGTTGTATCGACATGAAATATGAGCTTGTGATATTCGACCTGGACGGCACGCTGCTGAACACGCTGGACGACCTGGCGGCCTCAGCCAACCGGGCCCTCGCCCGGGCGGGCTTCCCGGCGCGCAGCACCGAGGAGGTGCGGCGATTCATAGGCGGCGGCGTCTCCCGGCTGATCCACCGCGCGGTGCCCGAGGGCACGCCGGAGCGCGTCTGCGAGGCGGTGCTTGCCGACTTCAAGCGGGATTACACCGAAAACGTGAACGTGCACACGCGGCCCTATCCCGGCATAGCGGAGCTGCTGGTCAGGCTGCGGGCGGCGGGCGTGCGCACGGCGGTGAATTCCAACAAGGTGGACAACGCGACGCAGCTGCTGTGCAAGGCCCACTTCGAGGGGCTCCTTGACATGGCGCTGGGCGAGGTCGCTGGGATCCCCAGGAAGCCCGCGCCGGACGGCGCGCGGCGTATCATGGAGGCGCTGAACGTCGCGCCGGATAAGGCGCTGTACGTGGGCGACGGCGACGCGGACCTGCTGACCGCCCAAAACGCCGGGATCGACTGCGCCTGGGTGTCCTGGGGCTACCGCAGGCGCGAAGAGCTCGAGGGGCTGGACATTCCCCGATCCTTCGCCGACGTCGATTCCCTCTCCGATTTCATATTGGGCGCATAAAACGATGCAGGGGTTCATTCCCCTGCATCGCTTGTTTGGATTTGCTATGTGCCCGGGTTCTCTGCGATCTCCCGGAGTATGGCGTTGACCAGCGCCACGGTGGCGGGCACGCCGCCCTTTTTCCCGCGCACGATGATGGAGGTCAGGTCGCTGTCCATCAGGCGCTCCTTCATCTGCACCACGCTGGCGAAGCCCGTCGGCGCGGCCAGCACGCACACATCGCTCATGGGCTCGTGCTGCCGGCGGATGATGATGCGGTTGATGGCGGCCGGGGCGCTGCCCACCACCATCAGCTTCGGTCCCGGCACCGCCAGCCCGCAGTCCACGGCCACCTCGGCGCGGGTGACATGGCGCTGCTCCGCCAGGGATACCACCTGGGGATCGTCGATAAAGCAGATGATTTTGGCCCCCTTGCCGCCCAGCAGGTTGGCGTCGATATCGTTGGCCACCAGCGTGGTGTCCGTGATGATCGTGCCGCCCATCTCGATCAGCCGCTTGATGTGGGTCAGCGCCGTGGGGCCGAAATAGATGCTTTGCGACAGCGCGTGATCCTTCGTCTCGGTTTCGACAGCCTTCAGGATGTTCGTGACGCCCTGGTTTACATAGGGCGTGCCGACGCGATGCCTGCCGTCTTGACCTTGTGTCCTTTTATACAATTTTGCCACTCCATTTCAATACAGCGCGAACAGAGTTTACTCGAGTTTCGCATACCGTGTTAATACTATACAGCGATTCCGCTAATTAGTCAAGGAAGTTGAAAAACATCTTACGTTAACAATTTATTTAAATAACGATCTTTTTTCGTGACGAAAAAAATGTTTCACAAACCTCTTGACAATTCCGGGGTTATGGCGTATAATACTATATGTTCGCAAGGACGTAGGGGCATGGTGTAATGGTAACACGTGGGTCTCCAAAACCTTTGTTGTGAGTTCGAATCTTACTGCCCCTGCCAAAGCCGTTTGAGAAATCAAACGGCTTTAAATCTATATCATTTCCTGCAACGGGAGGGTTGCCCCATGCCGACGCTTGAAACGATCCGGCAGGCCGTCCATACCGCCGCCGCGCAATATCCCGTCAAGCGCGTCGAGCTGTTCGGCTCCTATGCCAACGGGACGGCGGACGAGCACAGCGACGTCGACTTCCTCGTGGAGTTCTCCGAGAATCCCACGTCGCTTCTGCACATTTGCGGCTTCCGCGAGACCCTCTGCGAGCTGCTGGATCTCGACGTGGATATCGTGAAGCTGCCGCGCAAGGAGAATGACGGACTGACGATTGACAGGACGGTGCAGATTTATGGAGCATGAAGAAAGAAATGCGATTATCCGATTGAAAATGCTGGATGAGATCAAAGATATAGAATCATTTATCATCGGGCGTTCCCCTAACGCCCTGCTGGATGACCGGATGTGTCAGAAGGCCATCGTGATGAGCCTGATCAACATCGGGGAGTTGTCCAAATCCTTTACGGATAAATATCTTGAAGCTATGCCCGAAATCCCATGGAAGGCCATTCGCGGATTTCGCAATATCGCGGCGCATCAATACGGCATCATCGATTTTGAAGATGTATACAAGACAGTTACCGAAGATATTCCATTGCTGAAAGCCTCTCTGATCAATCATACCGCAGATTAAAAAACACAGTGCCGCCGAGGGCTTCCATCAGCCCTCGGCGGCGCTATACTTTTATTCCCAGAACAGCTGCGTCGAATAGTACCGCTCCGCGGTGTCGGGCAGCACGGTGACCACGGTCTTGCCGGGGCCGAGCTTCTTGGCCAGCTTCAGCGCGGCGGCCACGTTGGTGCCGCTGGAGATGCCGCACATCAGGCCCTCCTCCTTGGCCAGCCGCCGGGCGGTCTGGATGGCCTCGGAATCGGTGACCACGTAGATGTCGTCGTAGATATCCCGGTTCAGTATGTCCGGTATGATGCCGTCGCCGATGCCCATCTGGATGTGGGTGCCGATGGTGCCGCCCGCCAGGATCGCGGCGTTCTCCGGCTCAACAGCCCAGATCTCGATGTCCGGGTACTGGGCCTTCAGCACCTCGCCGATGCCGGTGAGCGTGCCGCCGGTGCCGATGCCGCTGCAATAGCCGTGGATGGGCTTGGCCACCTGGGCCATGATCTCCAGCGCCGTGTGCTTCTTGTGGGCCAGCGTGTTGTTGGGATTTTCAAACTGCTGGGGCACGAACACCTTGGGGTTCTTCGCCCGCATGCGCAGCGCCGTGTTCAGGCACTCCTCGATGCACTTGCCGATGTCCCCGGCGTCGTGGATCAGCTTGACCTCCGCACCGTAGTGCCGCACCAGCTTGCGCCGCTCCTCGCTGACGGAATCGGGCATGATGATGATCGTGCGATAGCCCTTCACCGCGCCCACGAGGGCCAGGCCGATGCCCTGGTTGCCGCTGGTGGGCTCCACGATGATGCTGTCCCTGTCGATGAGCCCCTCGCGCTCCGCCTGCTCGATCATGTTCAGCGCCGTGCGGGTCTTGATGGAGCCGCCCACGTTCAGGGCCTCCACCTTCACCAGTATCTCCGCGCTGCCCGGCTCCGGCATGCGGTTCAGGCGCACCATGGGCGTGTTGCCCACCGCGTCCAGTATGTTCTGATAGATCAATTTCAATGCCCCCAAGCCTGATTCTTCGCGCCGGTGTGGCGCGCGTGGTTGATTATAGCATGGTTTCCCGCATTCCGCAAGCCCTGCGGCGCGCTCAACCCTCGCGCCACAGCGTCCAATCCAGCGCCTCCCGGGCCCAGCCCGCCGCGGCGAGGGCCTCCTCCAGTCCTTCGCTGCCCTCCTTGACGGTCAGCCTGTCCTTTCCGTGGAACACGCGGCCCTGCCGGTAATCCCGGGCCAGCGCCGCCAGCGCCTCTCCGGCGCGGCCCTCGTCGAACATCCGAAGCCGCTTGCCGCCCTGCTCCAGCACGGCGACGGGAACGCCGTCCGCCAGGCACACCGCGGTGCCGGGCACGCAGAGAAAGCCGCGGCCCTCGCCGTGGGGCAGCGCATTCCCCCAGGGCTGGGCGGGATCGTTGGCGTGGAGCCAGAGCATGCCCTCCCACTCCGCGTTCAGCCCCACCTGCACGGCGCCGTAGTCCTTTTCCAGTATGAACTGTATGCCCGGCAGGCCCGATATGAAGTAGCCCCGCCGGGCCCGTCCGGTGTATTCCCATACCCGCAGCAGCTCCAGCGCCCGGGCCCAGGGCAGCCGCCGGACCGTCTCCCGGCAGATCAGCCTGCGCTCGGCGAAGTCCCGCAGCAGCGCCTCCTCGTCGGTGAGCGCCCGCATCGGACGGACCAGCTCCCAGCGGCCGGACTGGGCCGCCATCCCGCGGACCCCCGCCATGCGCCGCGGGGACAGCCTGTTCCCGTCCTCCAGCGCGATCAGCGCCCGCACCGGGGCGAAGCTGTCCGCCCGGGCGACGCCCAGGGACGCCAGCTCCAGCAGCGCCTCGATCACCGGGCGATTGCGGACCAGCCCCGACAGCGCCGGGGCAAAGCTGGCCCCGCGGCGCTCCAGCGCGGCGCAGACCGTCTTCAGTTCTTCGCTCTCAAGCTCTCCGGGCAGCGCGAACGGCGCGTCCCAGTCCACGTCCTCCGCCCGGTGGAAGGCCAGCATGCCGCCCTCGATCTGCCAGAGGTATTCCCCCTTCGCGATCAGCGCGTCCAGCATGGCCGGGCGATAGCCGCTCACCCGGGCGGGCAGCAGCTGCTCCTCCCACTGGCGCAGCGGAAAGGGCCGGTCCAGCAGCGCCTCCACCGCCTCCCGGAGCTGGTCGGCGGGCCGCCCGGGCACGCGCAGAGCGCGGGTCAACAGCGCCGCATAGCGCTGGGGCGGCAGCGTGCTGACCGCGCTGCGCCGCTGGAGCACCGTCTGGCGCTGGGCGCTGGCATACAGGTCCGCGTGATACCAGACGTCGCCGTCCCGCACCGCCGCGCCGGAGGAAGCCAGCCTCTCCAGCAGCGCCTCGCAGGCGTCCGCGTCCCAGCCGTAGCGCTCCCACAGGCTCTCGCCGTCCTGGGGACCGCGATACCGCAGGCAGCGGCGCGCGATGGCCATCCGTGCGTCCGGATCCCCCGCCGTCGCGCGGCGATAGTCCTCCTCCTGCTCCGCGGCGATCCAGAGCCCCGGCTCGATGTACAGACAGCGTCCCGCACGGCTCAGCGCCTCCGGCCATTCGACGGGGGCCTCGACCTCCCCCGCCGCGAAATCCCCCTCCGTCATCATCAGGCTGTGCAGCTGCTCCGCGTTCTCCGGCTGGCGGCGGCGACGGGCCTGCGCCGCCAGCAGCGCCGGGTCCGGCGGGATGCCCGCGCCCTCCCGCAGCGCCTGCTGCAGCGCGTCCTCGGCGGCGCGGTTGGCCGAGGCGGGGATCGGGGCATAGTCGTATATCAGCTCCGCCTCCACCTGTCGCCGCATGGGCAGCGCCATCGGCGAGGGTGATTCCAGGTGCATCTCCCGCACCGATATCCGCCCGGAGCGCACGTCCCGCAGCACCCGCACGAGGGCCCCGATGTCCAGATAGTCCTCCAGGCACTCCCGCAGCGTCTCCCGCATCAGCGGATGCTCCGGGTCGCGCACGGCCAGCCCCAGCGCCTCCGCGCCGCGTATGCGCTGCACCCAAAGCGCCTGGCGCTTGCCGGAGCGCGCACCCATCATCAGCGCACGGCCCGCGTTGTAGCGGAAGGCCATGGCGAACAGCGGCGTCGCGGGCAGCATCGCCCGCAGCAGCGCCTCCGCCCGGTCCGGGTCCAGCGTTTGCAGCAGCCCGTCGGGGATGGGCTTCGAGCCGATGGCGTACAGCAACAGCCCGTTATCGTCGTCGTAGGACTTCACGTCCACGTCCATGGCGGCCACCGCCGCCTGGCGCAGCAGCAGCGCCAGCGCGTCGTTCACCCTGCGACCGAATATGGAGTGGACCATCAGCTGGTGCTCCCCGGCGTCGTCGGCGAAGTGCTCCACGATGACGGTCCTGTCGTCCGGCAGGCAGCCCGTGGCCGCCAGCTGGTCCTTCACGTGCCGCGCGGCGTTGTGGGCGGCCCACTCATCCATGCGCATGCCGCCCAGCGCGGCCTCCACGTCCCCGCCGGATTGCAGCTGCCGCAGCCGCTCACCGAAGCGCAGGGACACGCCGTAGTCCCGGCCCACGCCGTCGCCGCGCCAGAAGGGCGGCTGGGCCCCCGCGCCGCCGGAGGCGGACACCACCACACGGTCCCGGCCGATCTCGTCGATGCGCCAGGCGAAGGCCCCCAGCAGTATGCGGTCCCCGATCCTGGCCTCGAACACGAATTCCTCGTCCAGCTCGCCCACCCGGGTGCCGTCCCGCAGCACCGCCGGATAGAGGCCCCGGTCCGGGATCGTGCCGCCCGCGGAGAGGGCCAGCAGCCGGGTATAGGTGTCCCCGATGACGACGCCGTGGATGCGGTCGTACAGCAGCCGGGGCCGGGCGGGCTTGTCCTGGGCGTGCTCCCAGTCGCCGGAGAGCATCTCCAGCAGCGCCTCCACGTCCCGCCGGGCGACGCTCCGGGTCGGCCAGGCGCGGCGGGCGACGTCCAGCGCCTCGTCCACCGTGTAGCCGCCGTCCGCGGCCATGGAGACCAGGTGCTGCGCCAGCACGTCCAGGCAGTCCCGGGGCGGCCTGGCGGGCTCGATGTGGCCCGACAGCGCCGCGTCGGCGGTCAGCGCGCAGAACAGGCCGTCCGAGGCGGTCTTGGGGAACACGCACATCTCGCTCAGCCGCCCGGGATTGTGCCCCGCGCGGCCCATGCGCTGCAGCGCCGCCGACACCGTCAGCGGGCAGCCCACCTGAATCACCAGGTCCACCTCGCCCACGTCGATGCCCAGCTCCATCGACGACGTGGCGCACAGCAGCCGCAGCCTGCCGCCGCGCAGCGCCGCCTCGGCCTCGGCCCGCTTCTCCCGGGAGATGCTGCCGTGGTGGGTCATCGCGAAGCCCTCCCCGGCGATGGCGTTGACCTCCGCGGCCAATCGCTCCGCCTGGGCGCGGCCCTCCACGAAGGCGATCACCGTGCGCTTCCCCGCGCAGCGCTCCACCACCCGCCGCGCCAGCTCCGGCCAGATGGTGCCCTCCGGCAGCACGCGCATGTCCGGCAGCACGCCGTTCACGGCGATATCCGCCCGCTTTGCCGTATCGGGGGCGATCACCCGCGCGCCGCCCTCCGGCGCGAGGTATTCCGCGGCCAGCGCCAGCGGCCTGATCGTGGCGGAGAGGCCCACCCGCTGCAGGGGTCTGTCCGCCAGCGCGTCCAGGCGCGCCAGCGACAGCATCAGGTGCGCGCCGCGCTTGCCGGAGATCAGCGCGTGCAGCTCGTCGATCACCACCGTCCGCGCCGTGCGCAGCATCTCCCTGCCCTTCGCCGTGGTCAGCAGTATGTACAGCGATTCCGGCGTGGTGATGAATATGTGGGGCGGCCTGCGCAGCATCCTCTGGCGCTCGGAGGCGGGCGTATCGCCGGTGCGCATGCCCACGCGCAGCTCCGGCCCGCCGATGCCCTCCAACGGGCGCGTCAGGTTCTCCCGGATGTCCGCCGCCAGGGATTTCAGCGGGGAGATGTAGATCAGGTTCACGCCCTCGGGCAGCTCGCCCCGGGCGGCCTGGCGCTTCATGCGGTCGATGAACACCAGAAAGGCCGCCAGCGTCTTGCCGGTACCCGTGGGGGCGCTGACCAGCGCGTGGCTGCCGGAGGCGATGGCGGGCCAGGCCGCGCGCTGCACGTCGGTGGGCCTGCCAAGGGCGATTTCAAACCATCGGACGGTTTCGGGGCTGAATATCTGCTGCATGTGGACCTCCGTGTCGCGGGTAAAACATGGTTCCGGCCTTATTGTAGCATCACAAATACTGTTTGTCTATCGCGCGTTTTTCGTTTGCATTATTATGCAGCGTATGCTATAATATAGGTGTGCGCGCGGCGGCGCAACGCCTTGCCGCCGCGGGCGCGCCATCAATAATGAGGAGGCATTCCCCATGAAAAGACGCATCATCTCCCTGCTGCTGGCGGCATTGCTGCTGCTGGCCCTGGTCCCGGCGGCGCTGGCCGATACGGCGACGGGCACCGGCACGGCCAAGGGCTACGGCGGCGACATCACCGTGACGATCACCCTCGAGGACGGCGTGATCACCGATGTGCAGGCCGTCGGCGACGACGAGACCGCCGGCATCGGCGGCAACATCATCGACGAGTGGCCCGCCGCGTTCGTGGAGGCCAACGGCATCGTGGACACCTACACCGGCGCGACCTTCGCGGGCGTGACCCGCCCCGGCTTCATCGAGGCCGCCCGGGCTGCCCTCGAGGACGCGGGCGTCAACCCCGACGACTACATGCGCGAGGTCGCCGACGAGGCCCCGGCCGAGGACGAGGCCTATGAGGCCGACGTGGTGATCGTCGGCGCGGGCGGCGCGGGCATGACCGCCGCCATCACCGCCGCGGAGGCGGGCAAGACCGTGATCCTGCTGGAGAGCCAGCCCGCCGTGGGCGGCAACTCCGTCAAGTCCACCGGCGGCATGAACGCCGCGGTCACCAACTATCAGCAGGGCAATGACTTCGACGAGGCCGCGGGCGTGGAGAAGACCCTGAAGACCGCCGCGGAGAGCTGGGCCGACAACGAGGTCATCACCGCCCTGGCCGCCACCGTTCAGGAGCAGTGGGACGCCTGGCAGGCCAATCCCGAGGGCTACTTCGACTCCACCGAGCTGTTCGCGCTGGACACCATGATCGGCGGCAAGGGCATCAACGATCCCGAGCTGGTCAACACCCTGGTGAACAACTCCGCCGACGCCATCGAGTGGCTGCGCGGCGAGGGCATCGACCTGACCGACGTGGCCTCCTTCGGCGGCGCGTCCGTCAAGCGCATCCATCGCCCCCTGAACGACGAGGGCAAGGTGATCTCCGTGGGCGCGTACACCGTGCCGCTGCTGGAGGAGGGCGTCGCCGCGCGGGACAACATACTGCTGCTGACCGACACCACCGCCAATGAGATCCTGACCGATGAGACCGGCGCGGCCTGCGGCATCGCCGCCACCGGCAAGACCGGCAACAAAATCGTCGTCTCCGCGGGCGCCGTGGTGCTGACCACCGGCGGCTTCGGCGCGAACCTGGACATGGTCGTGCAGTACAAGCCCGAGCTGGAGGGCTTCATGACCACCAACGCCTCCGGCATCCAGGGCCAGGGCATACTGATGGCCCAGGCCATCGGCGCGGACACCGTGGACATGGAGCAGATCCAGATCCATCCCACCGTGCAGGCCGACACCGCGAGCCTCATCACCGAGGGCCTGCGCGGCGACGGCGCGGTGCTGATCAACGCCAACGGCGAGCGCTTCATCGACGAGGTGGGCACCCGCGACGTGGTCTCCGCCGCCGAGATCGCCCAGCCCGGCTCCTTCAGCTGGCTGGTGGTGGACCAGAAGATGGTGGACGCCTCCTCCGTCATACAGGGCTACATCAAGAAGGGCTTCATGATCTCCGGCGACACCTATGAGGACCTGGCCGCTGCGCTGGAGATCCCCGCGGACACCTTCGCCGCCACGATGGAGACCTGGAACGGCTATGTGGCCGAGAAGAACGACCCCGACTTCGGCCGCACCTCCTTCGCCCAGCCGCTGGACACCGCGCCCTTCTACGCGGTCAAGGTCACCGCGGGCATCCATCACACGATGGGCGGCCTGAAGATCGACAGCGAGACCCACGTCATCGACACCGACGGCGAGATCATCCCCGGCCTGTTCGCGGCTGGCGAGGTCACCGGCGGCGTGCACGGCGCGAACCGCCTGGGCGGCAACGCCGTGGCGGACTTCGTGGTGTTCGGCCGCATCGCCGGCGAGCAGGCTGCGGCCTTCGCCACCGAGCTGGCCGAGTCCCGGGCTCCCGCCGCATAACGATCCGATGGCATGCGAATGGCCGCGCTCCCGAAACGGGAGCGCGGCCATATTTTTATATCAGCTTTCACGCACGCGCCTGCATCACGGCGATGATGGCCTCGGCGGCGGCCTCGTAGCCCAGCGCCGAGGTGTTCAGCATCAGGTCGTAGTTCTTCGGTTCGCCCCATGCCTTGTCGGTGAAGAACTTGTTGTAGTTGCGGCGCTGGTTGTCCCGGCGCTTGATGTAGGCCTCGATGCGGCTGTTCTCCACGCCGTCCACGGTGCGGGCGCGCTCGATCCTGTCCTCCAT
>ONHI01000089.1 GCA_900317565.1 uncultured Eubacteriales bacterium | reverse complement strand
CCGCCGCGCTGGCGGGCCTGCGGCGCATCGCGGAACAGCTGGACGCCGGCGCGGGCCGGGCGCTCCGGCAGGTGGGCTTCGCGCTGGACCGGGCCGGGAGCGCCGACGCGCTGGACCCCGGCACCGCGAAGGCGCTGTACGGTGAGCTGCGCCGCCAGAGCGTCACCCGGCTGGAGCGCTATGCCCAGTGCCCCTTCGCCTACTTCACCCAGTACGGTCTGCGCCCGGAGCGCATCGAGCCCTATCAGCTCAGCGCCCGGGACGAGGGCAACTTCTTCCACGACGCGGTGCACGAATTCCTGCTGGCCAGCATGGAGGACCTGAACCGGCTGGAGCCGGAGGTCGCCCGGACGCGCATGGACGGCATCGCGGAGCGGCTGCTGGACGCCATGGCCGCGGAGGGCCCGCTGGGCGAGAGCGCCGTGGCCCTGGCGGAGCGGCGGCGGCTGAAGGCCACGGCTGGCACCTGCGCCGAGGTGCTGGCGGAGCACATGCGCGAGAGCCTCTTCTCCCCCGCCGCGCTGGAGACGGATTTCGGCGTGGAGGACGGCACGGCGCGGCTGACGGTGAACGCCGCCAGCGGCGAATGCACGCTGGAGGGCCGCATCGACCGCATCGACGAGTGGCTTGCGGGCGGCTTTTTGCGGGTGATCGACTACAAGCGCGGGGGCAAGGACCTGGCGCTGGACGCGGTGTACCACGGGCTGAACCTCCAGCTGCCGGTCTACCTGGCCGCGGCGATGAAAAAGCGGGGCGAGCAGAGCGCCGGCGTATACTATTTCAGCCTGGACGAGGGCATACTCGCCACCCAGAGCACCGACCCGAACGCGGTGGAGAAGGCCCGCCGCAGCGGCTTCCGGCTGACGGGCCTGGCCCCGGACGACCTGGAGCTGCTGAAGGCCCAGTCCCCCAACTTCCCGGAGGTGCTGAACGTGCGCGTCACCCAGGGCGGCGGGCTGTACAAGGGCACGCTGGCCACCGACGCCAACGGCTTCAAGGCGCTGATGCAGCGCACGCTGGACAAGGCCGGGGAACACCTGGACCACATCCGCCAGGGGCTGGCCGAGGCCGCCCCCGCCTGCTTCAAGCAGCAGAACCCCTGCAAGTACTGCGACTGGCGGGGCGTCTGCCTGTTCGACGAGCGCATGGACGCCCGCCGCGTCCGCCGCTTCGAGGGCATCCGCGGCGACGAGGTGCTGGAGCGGCTGAAGCTGGGCAAATAGGGGGAAACAGAAACAGCGCCCCGACGCTTCTCAATGAAGCGTCGAGGCGCTGCCATTTCCCATTCCTATTCCACGTCCTCCCCGTCCTCCAGTCCGCCGCGCATGGGGATGTCCAGCGGCACGAAATTGCCGCGGCGGCGATGGGCGCGCTGCACCTGTTCGGCGTGGCGCAGGGTCAGCTCGTTGGAGGCGCGTATGCGGCGCATCAGCAGCGTGACCACCTGCTCGATCTCGCTGTCCGGGGAATAGTCGGCCTCCACGGAGAAATCCACCCGGCCCTGGAGCAGCATGTCGTCGGCCACCTCGGTCTTCCCGGGGGCATGCACCGCGATGGAATAGCCGCCCTTCTGCTTGGTCATCTTCATGCAGGGCACGTCGGTCAGCCCGTCGCCCACGTAGATCATGTTGGAGAAGGGCACCCGGCGCATGTACTCCGGGGTGAAGGCGTTCAGGTCGCGGTCGTTGGTGACGTCCAGTATGCCCTTGTTGATGCGGAACAGGTACTGGGTCTTGCTGGTGTAGTTCACGGCAGTGGAGGGCCACACGGCGCGGCCGTCCCCGTCATAGCAGAAGGAGGCGGCGAATATCGCCTTGAAGTGGCCGCCGATGGCGGAGCCGCGTATGATCTCCGTCAGGCCCGAGGAGATGATGTAGTGCTCCACGCTGACGCCCAGCTCCCGCCCGATGGCGTTGATCCTGTCGAACCAGCCGGTCACGCCGGGGAAGAATTCCACGTCCCGGCCCAGATCGATCAGGTTCTCCCGGGTCAGCTCCATCTCGCCGCTGGCCATCTTCTTCATCAGGTACATGTAGGTCAATATGCCGTCCATGTCGTGCTCCCGGGCGAATTCGGCGCACTTGCCCCAGAAGACGTCCGGCTCCACGCGGATGCCCGGCAGGAAGGAATACTCCTCCATGTCCCGGGGCGACAGAGTCTTGTCGAAATCATAGATCAGCGCGACGATGGGCGTGGGCATGGCATGGCACTTCCTTTCGGGTACAGAAATTGGGCGGTTGCGCGCAGCCGCCCAATTTTTTATATATTTTGCGGGTTTATTCCCCCACGGTCTCCTCCGGCTCGGTCTCGGCCTCGGCGGGCGCGGGCTCGGGGGCCACGGCGTCCGCCGGGATGGGCGTGTTCTCCACCGCGGGCGCGGGCGTCGCAGTGGCCTGGGCATACTCGGTCTGGGGCGCGTCGTCGGCGTACAGCCGGGTCAGCGTCTCGTTGTCCGCGATGCCGGTGGCCTCCAGCCCGGCGGCCTGCTGGAACAGCTTCACCGCGGTCTGGGTCTTGTTGCCGAAGGCGCCGTCGCGGTCGTCCAGCAGGAAGCCCAGCATGAACAGCCGGTTCTGCATGTCCATGACCTCGTCGCTCTTGTCGCCCTTGCTGAGGGTGTTATAGGTCACCTCGGGCACCGGCGTGGGCGTGGGCGACGTGGCCACGGTCACGCGCTCGCCGTTCAGCACGGCGGTCAGCTCCTGGGCGGTGGTGGCGTTTTCGATCTGGGCGATGGCCTCGTTGACGATGGCCCAGCGGGCGGCGGAATCCTGGCCGGAATCGCCGGCGCTCTGGTCGGCCTCGGTGACGTCCATCAATATAGCGTTGCCGATGTTGCCCTGTATGGTCTGCAGCGCGGAGACGAACAGCGGGTCGTTCACCGCGGGCTCCTCGGGCAGCAGCGCGTCGATGGCGGAGGAATCGCCGGTCACCCGCGTGGTGAAGGGCACCAGGCCCTCGCTGCGGTAGATGTTGGTCAGCTCGTTGATATAGGTGCCGTCGGTGCGGCTCTTGATCAGCTCCACGCCGCTCTCATACAGCGACTGGGTGACGCCCTCGATCTTGGAGGTGTTCTGGGTGCGCTGCCGGAAGTAGCGGAAGCCCAGCACGCCGCCCACGATCAGCGCCGCGGCCAGCACCATGATCAGCGCCACGCGCAGTATGTCCTTGACGCCGATGGCGCGGCCATAGCGGATCTCGTCGAACTCCTCTTCCTCGATGTCGTTGAAGACCTCGCTCTGCTCGGCGTCGGCATCCGGCTGGGTGTCGTCGTAGACCACGTCCTCCTGGGGCGCGGTCAGATTCTCCTCGCTGTCGTCCACGGCGCGGCGGCGGCGGGCGGCGCGGCGGCTCTGGGTGGCCTCCAGCTTCTGGATGTAATCCTCCACCTCGGTGCTGATGCCCGCGCGGCCCGTGGATTCGATGGGCCGGGAGCGCAGCTCGGAGGTGTCCATGCTCTCCATCTTCAGCTCCTCGTCCACCGCGTTCAGGGTGTTCTGCACGTCCTCGGGCAGGTCCTCCAGCGGGGGCTGGGCGCTCTCGGCGCTCTCCTCCTCGCCCTCGATGGCGGCGCGCATGTCCTTGCGGATCTCCTCCGGCGCGGACGCGCCCTCGTAGACCGGACGATAGGTGGTGCGGCTGTCCACCGCGCCCTCCTGCTGCTGCGCCTCGGGCATGGTGGTATAGCTGGTGCGGGTATAGGCCGCGACCGCCTGCCGGGCGGGGGTGTTGGGCAGTATATGCGCCTGCGCCGAGGTATAGGGCGTTCCCTCAAAGCGGCTCTCCCCTACGGGGGTATGGCAATGGGGACATTGCGTATCTTCCGGCATCAGGGTCTTGCCGCATTTGGAGCAAAACATGGCTCGGCCTCCTCCTGTGGAGTAAATAATCCAATGAATAGAACCATCCTATCGTATATGATAGGATGGTTTATGCGCTAAATCAAGGTTTTAAATATGACTTTAATTGGACTTTTTCCATTTCGCTGCCACAATCATTGGATGATCGTGGGCGGGTTGCAGTTGGGACAGGGCTGCAGGCCCTCGCGCAGCGCGTCGCGCACGGTCAGCTCGCGGCCGTTGGTCTGGGTCTTGCAGACCTTCGTGGCGTGGTAATACACGGCCTCGCTGCCGTACACGCTGTACACGATGGTGTTGTAGACCTCCTCGTTCTGCTGGTTCACGACCTCCAGCTTCTGCTCCTCGGTGAGCAGGTCGCGCTCGGTGCCGCCGGCCTCCAGCACCTGGGCCAGCTGCTGCTCGTACAGCAGCTGCTCGATGTTGTACAGCGCGTTCAGCGTCTCGCCCTCCGGCGCGGCGGTGACCTGGGGCGGCGCGGCGGGCACGGGCAGGCGGGAGGTCAGCTCCTGGTGGGGCGTCAGCAGCACCACCAGCGCCGTCATCTCCACGGCGGCCAGCCCCGTCAGCACCAGCCGGCCCCGGGAGCGGAACACGCCCGCACTCCACAGGTAGAAGAGCCCCACCGGCGGCAGCAGCAGCGTCAGCACCAGCCCCAGGAGCCCACGGCCCGACATGGCCCGGTCCCTGGAGGGGCGCTCCACCCCCGCGGTGTAGCCCGCGGCGGACTTGTTGTATCGACTGTTCATGAGAATTCCCTTTATGCTCGGATCGTTTTCCTTCGTTGACTACCCTCCAATTATACTTTTCCCGACCGGTCCTGTCAAGCCGTCCGCCGGCCTTCCCCAAAGGGGAAGGCCGGCGGACGCTGTTTACTTCACTTTGATCTTGACCTTCGCCTTCTTGCCGTTGGCGGTCTTGACGGTGATGACGGCGGTGCCCTTGCCCACAGCCTTCACCTTGCCCTTCTTGCTGACGGTGGCAACCTTCTTGTTGTCGCTCTTCCAGGTCAGCTTGGATTCGGCGGTGGCGGGAGAGAACGTGACCTTCAGCGTCAGGGACTTGCCCTTCTTCAGCTTCACGGTACCCGTCTTGTTCAGCTTCACGCTCTTGGGCTTGGTGGCCGTGACCTTGATCTTCACCGAATCGGTGGCGCCGTCTGCGGTCGCAACGGTGATGACGGCGGTGCCCGAGGCGACGGCGGTCACCTTGCCCTTGGCGTTGACCTTGGCGACGCTCTTCTTGGTGGAGCTCCAGGTCAGCGCGCCGGTCCCGGAGGGCGTCACGGTGGCCTTCAGCGTCAGGGTCTTGCCCTTCTTCAGCTTCACGGTGCCCGTCTTGTTCAGCTTGACCGTCGAAAGCGGAGCCGGGGCGGGGGTTTCCGCCGGGCTCTCCCCGGTCTGCTCCGTCGGGGCGACCTCCGCGGGCACTGCGGGCTCCACAGGCGCGGCAGGCTCCGCGGGCACTGCGGGCTCCACAGGCGCGACAGGCTCCACAGGCGCGACAGGCTCCGCGGGCACTGCGGACTCCACAGGCGCGACAGGCTCCACTGGCGCGACAGGCTCCGCGGGCACTGCGGGCTCCACAGGCGCGACAGGCTCCGCGGGCGCGGCGGGCTCCACGGGGTTCGCCGGCGCGTCGCCCGGGGTCAGCGGGTCGCCGGGATCATCGGGGGTGTTCCCAGGATCAGCGGGCGCCTCGCCGGGATCAGCAGGCGCTTCGCCGGGATCAGCGGGCGCTTCGCCGGGAGCGTCCGGGCCCGACAGCTCGGCTTCATAGCCGCAGTCCGCGCAAACGCCCTTGTCGTCAAACGCATGGGCGACGGGGTTGTAGACGACTTCCTCATAGACGCCGCCCGTCTCGACGGACGTGGAGCAGAGCCTGCAAACGTCCACCCGGGTGCCGTAGATCGCGTGCCGGGTGTGGCCCTGCTCGGGATCAGCATAGGGATAGCAGGCGTATTCGCCGGTGGGATCCTTGTATTCAAAGAAGTCCCGCTCCGCCGCCGGATGTCCGCAGGTGTGGCCGCACTGCGTGCAGATGCCGTTGTTGTTGTAGTAATCGTGCCGCTCCGTATAGGGGCCGTTGTAGGTCTCGGTCCCCGGAACGGGCAGGAACTCCCCGCAGTCCTGGCAGCGGTCGCACTCCTGATAGACCACCCGATAGCTGTGGCTTTCGTCGTCCACATTGTCGTAGAACTGCCCCATGTACACGGGCTCGTACCAGCGGGAGACGCTCTGATGCTTGCACAGGTTCGTATAGCCGCATTCCCTGCACACGCCGTCTTTGTAATCGTGCGCCTCCAGCTCCGACGCCTCGACGCGCTCCCGTCCCTCCCGGGCCCAGCCCTCCAGCCTGCCGCACCCGGCGCAGTAGAGGGGATAAGCGTACCAGGAATACTTGTCGTGGAACGTATTGACGTTGGGATTCCCCGCGTTCAGCCAGCTGTAGGTGTGCACGACGCTGAGCATCAGTGCCGCGCCCTGCCGGGTCCCGACGCCGTGGGGGCACTGGTAATAGCAGGCCTCGCAGACGCCGCCGGCGTTGTAGCGGTGGGGCTCCGTCTCGCCCTGCTTCTCCTTCCGGACCCATTCGCTCTCCGGCTGCTCCCAGCCGCAGACCTCGCAGCGCTTGAAGGCGGCAAGGGTGCCCGTCATTCGGTGGCCCTCCGCGCCCAGGCTCTCGCTGTCGCCGACGCTGACCCAGCGGTCCGCGTCCACCAGATGGCCCGCGTGGTCGTGTATGTATCCGCAGAGGGCGCACACGCCCGAAGCGTCGTTGTAGACGTGGGGGTACAACTTCCCCTGGCCGTCCTCCTCGAAGTACGCGCCGGTATTCCGGCGAACGATGGCCCGGCAGGCGTTGCAGGTCTCGACCTCCGTACCGTAGAGTTTGCCGCTCCTGTGGCCGGAGGCCGGGTCGGCGGCGTCCGCCATATGGCAGTACCCGTCTTGCAGGTCCTCGTGGGTGACACAGGTGTCCTCGTGGGGGCACTGATAGCCGCAGGTCGCGCAATAGCCGTTTCCGTCAAACACATGGGGTGCCGTCTTTCCCGGCATCTCATACCGGCCCGGGCGGTTGACGGGGAGATAGCAAACTTCGCAGATTTCCACCTCCGTGGCGTAGATCTCATAGGGATAATGTCCGCCCTCCGTCGGGTGAAAGCCGGTCTCTCCGGTGGGGTCCGCGTAGCCGCTGGGATAGGTATCGTGGTGGGGGCATGGCTCGCCGCAAACCTTGCAGGCGCCCTCCGTGGTGAAGATGTGCTCACTCGTGGAGACGGCTTCCGCGCGTTTGGTTGAAGCGTCGGGAAGGAATACATCGCACAGGTCGCATTTTTCGCCGTCGATGTAGTACGTCATGTAAGTATGGGTCTCTTCGCCGTTCGAGACCGCGTAGCTCGGCTCCTCGTCGACGTGCTTGTGGACCACGGGGGTGCGGTTCACGTGGGGACATTGGAAATCGCAGGTGGCGCAATAGCCGTTTTCATCGAAGTCGTGGCTGGAGGAGTAACCGTATTGGATCAGGAAGGTCCCCTCTTGCCTGGGCCCGTCTTCCCAGCAGTAGTCGCAGCGGATATAGCGGGCGTGACAGACCCTGTATTGGATGTGCTGGGAGTAGGTCGGCGAATCGTCGGGACGGAAGACGAGCTCCTCTTCCGGCTCCTCGTAGTGCACCATGTAGGACGGCTCGCCGCTGTAGGCGTGCTGGCAGACATAGCCGCAATCCTTGCAGACGCCGCCTTCAAAATGATGGTGCGCCAGTGAATCGATCTTGTCAAAGTAGTGATCCGTCTCTGCGCAGACCGGCGGCGTGTCGTCAGGGATAAAGGCGCTGCACTTGGTGCATATAAATCCGCTCTGCTCGGAATAGAACACCCTGTGATTGATTTCCCTGCGCAGCACGGTGCCGGATATGGTCATCGTTTCCTCATTCAGCGGCAGATAGCTGGCGACTGTGAGATGACTGGCCTCCAGCGAACCCGCATCATGGTTGCAGGTCTCGGCGAGCGCCGCCGCGCCGAACAGGGCCAGCGCGCAGAGGGTCAGCAGCAGCACAAAGAACTTTTTCATAGGCGCATCCTCCTTGCATACGAAGTTTATATAACCGTCCATTATAGTGTATATATTCTACCATGCAACGGTTTTCCCTGTCAATGGATCGCTCCCGCCCGAACGCCGCCGTCCCCAGGTTAACACCGCAGGAAGAAGCGGCATTTTACTTGAATTTCCCTGCCAAAGGTTGTATTATATAGAAGAAAAGGTATCAGCGGCGGCGCTGCCGCCGACAATCACAATCACCGGAAAGGCGGTAATCGACATGAGCATCGTAAAGAAGAGCTTCGGCAGGCTCCCCGACGGACGGGAGGCCGACCTGTACATCATGACCAACGCCAGCGGCGCCTCCGTGGAGATCACCAACTACGGCGGCATCATCCGCGCCATCAACGTGCCGGACAAGGCCGGCAAGCTGGGCAACGTGGTGCTGGGCTACAATGAAGCGGCGGGCTATTGCCCCACCTGCGGCTACCTGGGCGCGCTGATCGGTCGCGTGGGCAACCGCATCGCCAAGGGCGAGTGCGAGCTGAACGGCGTGAAGCTGCACCTGGCCAAGAACGAGCGCGGCGTCACCCACCTGCACGGCGGCAACGTGGGCTTCAACGAGAAGCTGTGGGACGTCACCCCGGTGGAGGGCATCTGCGAGGATCACCTGATACTGAAGTACACCAGCCCCGACGGCGAGGAGAACTATCCCGGCACGCTGAAGGTGATGGTCACCTACACCTTCACCGACGAGAACGAGCTGATGATCCGCTATGAGGCCGTCTCCGACAAGGACACGCTGTGCAACCTGACCAACCACACCTATTTCAACCTGAACGGCGAGGCCGGCGGCAGGAAGATCGAGGACCACATCTTCGAGATGAACTGCGACACCTTCACCGTGGTGGACGCCGACTGCATCCCCACCGGCGAGCAGCGCGACGTGACCGGCACGCCCTTCGACCTGCGCGAGCCCAAGCGCGTGGGCGACAGCCTGGCCCTGACCGACGAGGACGAGCAGCTGGGCTACGGCGGCGGCATCGACCACAACTTCAACATCAACGATTTCGACGCCGGCCTGCGCTTCGCCGCGGAGGTCACCGACCCCGAATCCGGCCGCGTGATGGACGTGTTCACCGACATGCCCGCCGTGCAGCTGTACTGCGGCAACGCCCTGAAGGGCATCAACCCCGGCACCTCCGGCCGCGTGTACGGCAAGCGGGAGGGCTTCTGCCTGGAGACCCAGTTCGCCCCGGATTCCATCAACCACCCCGAATTCATCGACAGCGTGCTGCGCGCGGGCGAGAAGTATGACTTCACCACCATCTTCGCCTTCGACGTGGCGGACGAGCTGTAATCCTGCATCGAGGGGAAGTATCGACACCCTATGAACAGACGAAGCCTGCGCCTTCTGGCGCTGGTATTGCTGATGGCGCTGGCGGCCTTCGCGCCGCCGGCGCCGGCGGAGGACGGCGGGCCGATCGTGCAGACCACCGTGCGCGGCGTGCTGGAGAAGGGCGGCCTGGAGCTGGCGCTGACCTGCGATGAATTCGCGGCCCTGGGCTTCGGGCGATCCGACCTGGTGGTCGTGACCGTCGGCGGCGCGGTCTATGAAATGCCCGTGGTCGCCGACGTCCGCTATGTCTCGGCGAAGGAAAAGTGCATCGTCATGCCGAAAAAGTCCGGCGGCCGGCACATCCGGCTGACCCGGCGGGGCGGCGGCCTGGCCAAGGCGCTGGGCATCGCCACCAAGGCAAAGACCGAGGAGGCCCCCGGCTATCGCTGGGATTTCACCGAGGATTACCAGGGCGAGATCACCGTGGGCATCGCCATGAAGCAGGCGAAGGCCCTCGAGACGGACTACGCGCTGAGGAATCTGAAGGTCAACAAGAAGCGCAAGGCCTTCCCCGACCTGACCGACGCCGAATTCGCCAACTTCCGCAACGTCGCCACCACGGGCATGGGCAAAAACGTGCTGTACCGCAGCTCGTCGCCCATCGGCACATCGCTGAAGCGCAACAAGCAGGCCGACGCCGCCGCGCGGGAGGCGGGCATCCGCACCGTGCTGAACCTGTGCGACAGGGCCAAGAAGGTGGCCAAGCGCAAGGGCTACAAGGACAGCTACTATTCCACGCTGGACATATACGCCCTGGAGGTGAGCGAAAATATCGACTCCAAGGCCTTCCGCAAGGCGCTGGTCAAGGAGTTGCGCTTCATGATCGAGCACGAGGGGCCCTACCTGGTCCACTGTATTCTGGGCAAGGACCGCACCGGCTTCGCCTGCGCCGTGCTGGAGTGCCTGATGGGCGCCACCGCCGACGAGGTGAAGGCGGACTATATGTTGAGCTACTATAACCTCTACGGCATCGGCCCCGGGGATGCGCTGTACGAGCCGGCCTATGAAAAGCTCCTCGGCGCGCAGCTGGCCAACGCCTTCAAGGTGGAGGACATCGCCGACCCGGGCGTGGACCTGGCCGCCTGCGCCCGGCGCTACCTGGCCGCGATCGGCCTGGAGGGCGGCGAGATCGCCGCGCTCCAGGGCCGGCTGGCCGTGGATTACTAAACAAAACAATTATCTCCCGCGCCGCGCGGCGCGGGAGATTGTGACAAAGGAGAGAATGACGCCTATGGACGTTCGCACCCGATTCGCCCCCAGCCCCACGGGCTACATGCACCTGGGCAACCTGCGCACCGCGCTGTACACCTATCTGTATGCCCGCCGCACCGGGGGCAAGTTCATACTGCGCATCGAGGACACCGACCAGGAGCGCGAGGTCCCCGGCGCGGTGGAGGTCATCTACAAATCCATGGCCACCGCCGGGCTGAGCCACGACGAGGGTCCGGACGTGGGCGGCCCCTGCGGCCCCTATGTGCAATCCCAGCGCAAGGACACCTACATGCCCTTCGCCAAACAGCTGGTGGAATCCGGCCACGCCTATTACTGCTTCTGCACCAAGGAGCGCCTGGACGCCTGCCGCGAGGCGGCCGAGAAGAAGGGCGAGACCTTCAAGTACGACAAGCACTGCCTGCACCTGACCAGGGAGGAGATCCAGGCGAAGCTGGACGCGGGCGAGCCCTGGGTCATCCGCCAGAACATCCCCACCGAGGGCAAGGCGGGCTTCGACGACGTGATCTACGGCCACGTGGAGGTGGACTGCGACACGCTGGACGACAACGTGCTGATCAAGGCGGACGGCCTGCCCACCTACAACTTCGCCAACGTGATCGACGACCACCTGATGGGCATCACCCACGTGATGCGCGGCAACGAGTATCTGTCCTCCGCCCCGAAGTACAACCTGCTGTACGAGGCGCTGGGCTGGACGCCGCCCACCTACGTGCACCTGACCCCCGTGATGGTGGAGGGCACCTATCGCAACAAGAAGACCGGTGAATACCAGATGGCCGTGGACGCGGAGGGCAATCCCGTGCTGGACGAGAACGGCAACCCGGTGAAGGCCATCGTGAAGCGCAAGATGTCCAAGAGCCAGGGCGACCCCTCCTTCGAGGACCTGCTGGGCGATCAACTACCTGGTGCTGCTGGGCTGGAGCCCCAGGGGCGAGCGGGAGTTCTACACGCTGAAGGAGCTGGAGGAGGTCTTCGACCTGGAGGGCCTGAGCAAGTCCCCCTCCGTGTTCGACATCCAGAAGCTGAACTGGTTCAACGCCGAGTACATCCGCAAGCTCTCCCCGGAGCGCTTCCTGGAGCTGGCGACCCCCTGGATGGCGAAGGTGCTGGACCCGCAGAAATACGACTTCAAGCGGCTGGCGGAGCTGCTGCAGGGCCGCACCGAGGTGCTGAACCAGCTGCCCGGCATGATCCGCTTCCTGGCGGAGCAGCCGGAATTCTCCGACGAGCTGTACGTGAACAAGAAGCAAAAGTCCACGCTGGAGAGCGCAAAGGCCGCGCTGACCGCAGCGCTGCCGCTGCTGGAGGGCATCGGGGATTGGACCGAGGCGGAGCTGCACGACCGGGTGATGGAGGCCATCCCGGGGCTGGGCATGAAGAACGGCCAGTTCCTGTGGCCGCTGCGCATCGCCATCTCCGGCCAGATGTCCACCCCCGGCGGCGCGTTTGAGATCGCCTACCTGCTGGGCAGGGACGAGACGCTGCGCCGGCTGCGGGCGAGCCTGGAGAGGCTGTAATAAAAAAAGCAGATTCTTCGCTGCGCTCAGAATGACATCGGACGATATCGCAATGTCATCCTGAGCGATAGCGAAGGATCCACTTTTTTGGGTTTTGTCGCCCTGCGTTTTATTATCGCTCCCCCAGGTCCAGCCACCTGCACTCTTCTTCGGTCAGCGCCATCCCGCTGGCGCGTATGTTGGCGCGCATGTTCTCCGGGCGGGAGGTGGCCACCAGCGCGTAGACGTCCAGGTCCCTCTGGTTGAATATCCAGGCCAGGGCGATCTCGGACACGCCGACGCCCTTCTCCCGGGCCAGCTGCTCGCAGCGGCGCAGCCGCTCGAAGTTGGCCGGGCAGACGTAGCCCTTCAATCCGAATTCATCCATCGCGTCCTTCGCGCCTTCGGGGTCGTCCGACTTCACCCGGCCGGAGAAGAAGCCCCGGGCCATGGCGGAGTAGGCGAACACCGGCATGTGATGCCCGGCGTACCAGCGCCGGGCGTCGGCGTTCTCCGGACCGGCGATGGTGACGCAGCCGCCGCCCCAGAGGTCGCAGACCTGCTCGGCCAGGCCGAAGTTGGGGCTGGACACGGTGAAGGGCTGCAAGCCATGCTTCGCGGCGTACTCATTGGCCGCCTCGATGCGGGGGATCTCCCAGTTGGACACGCCGAATACGCGGATCTTCCCCTCGTCATAGCAGCGGTTCAGCGCGTCCATCAGCGGGCCCACGGGCTGGGCGGGGTCGTCCCGGTGCAGCAGGAACAGGTCCAGCCGGTCGGTCTTCAGCTTCGCCAGGGAGTCGTGCACGTCGTGGAGGATGTCGAAATCCGTCACCCGCTTGCGCCAGCGGTTGTGGTGCGCGCCCTTGGTCAGGATCACCACCTCGTCCCGCAGTCCCCGGGCCTCCAGCCACTCGCCCAGCGGCTCCTCGCCGTAGTGGTTCGAGCAGTCGAAGCAGTTCACGCCCTCGGCATACATCGCATCCAGCAGCGCAAACGCCGCCTCCAGCCGCTGGTCGAAGTCCGGCGCGTTCTCGTACACCGACCGGAACGCCCCGAACATCACCCGTGCCGAACACGATGCGGGAGATGGGCTTGTCCACGCCGTTGATGTGGCCGTAATTCATGCAGAAACCTCCTTTGGTTAATTAGGAATTAGGAATTAGGAATGAGGAATGAGGAATTAAGAATTGCGGCAAAGCCTTCCCCTTTAGGGGAAGGTGGCTGGCCGCAGGCCAGACGGAAGAGGTCGTCGCCCACCTCGCCTTCCCTCCGCTGGAGACCGGATTGCCACGTCGGCCTGGCGGCCTCCTCGCAATGACGCCGTTCAATTCTGAGCCTTGCGTGTCATTGCGAGGAGCGGAGCGGCGTGGCAATCCGTTTCCCAGAGCAATGACATTCTACAGAACCGATTAAAACGATGTCATTGCGAGGAGCGAAGCGACGTGGCAATCCGTTTCCCAGAGCAATGACATTCTACAGAACCGATTCAAACGATGTCATTGCGAGGAGCGGAGCGACGTGGCAATCCGTTTCCCAGAGCAATGACATTCTACAGAACCGATTCAAACGATGTCATTGCGAGGAGCGAAGCGACGTGGCAATCCGTTTCCCATGGAAATCAAAGAAATCCGTCAGGATTTCCTCCTGAATTCCTCATTCCTCATTCCTCATTATCTCATTCACATCCCATTATCCCCATAATCAACGACCCTGCCCCAGGAATCGTACAGAGAAATATTATCCGTCTTCTTCTTGTGCACGACCTTCTTGTCGTCCCAGAGGATGTCAAACTGTCCGTCGGTGGAATTCGTGCCCACGGTCAGCTTGCCGCCGGGCTGTATGGACGCGCCTTCCGGGAACGGGAACAGCTCGCCGCCCCGGTCGGAGTAGAGATAGCAGCCGCCCAGGTCGAAGGCCGCGTCGCCCCGGTTGCCCAGCACGATCCGGTCGTCCTCCGGGTCCACCTCCGCGACATAGGCGCCCTCGACGGTCGGCGCGCCGAAGTCCACGCTCCAGGCCGCGGCGACGCCCCCCTCCAGGGTCACGAATATCCCCAGCCCGCTGTCCTCGGTCGTCACGACCTGGCTGCCCGCGGCGCGGAGCCGCGAGACCACGCCGGGGTCGGGCGTGCCGGGCTTTTCGGCGCCGTCGGTGGAGATCACCGCGATCTGCGCCGCGCAGGCCTGGGCAAAGGCGGCGCTGGTGGTGTCGTCGTCGGCGTGATTGGGCACCTTCAGCACGGCGCAATTCAGGTCATCCCCGAAGGACAGCAGCTCCGCCTCCTCGGGCAGCTCCATGTCCCCGGCCAGCAGCATCCGGCCCTGATCGCTCTCCAGCATCAGCACCAGGGAGTTGTTGTCGTCCTTGTCGGTGAACAGGCTGGCCGGGGCCAGCACCTTCAGCGCCGAACCGCCCTCCAGCGGGATCGCGTCGCCCCGCCGGAGCCACTTTACCGCGTCCCCCGCGACCTTTGCGACGGGGTGCTTGCCCTCCTTGACGCCGGTGTACATGGCCGGGGCGTACCAGCTTCCCACCGGCAGCGCGTCGGGCAGCCATTCCAGCCCGCCCACGTGATCGTCGTCGGTGTGGGTCAGGAACACGCCCTCGAGCCCGTCCCCCGCACCCATGGCCTCCAGCGCCCGCAGCACCCTGCCCCGGGCCTTGGCCTTGCCGGTGTCGACCAGCCAGACCTTCCCGCCGACCCGCAGCACAAGCGCGTCGCCCTTGCCCACGTTCGCGGCGAACAGGTACGCCGCCCCGGGGTTCGCCCGCACGCGCTCCAGCACCTCATCGGGGGTCAGCGTCCCCGCCTGCGCGTCCGCGTCAAATATGTCCGTCCCGTCCGCGTCCCCCGGAACCGTCTCCGGCCGGTATTCCGCGGCCTCCACGCCCGGCTCCGCCGGGGCGCTCCCGCAGCCCGCCAGCAGCATCGCCACCAGCAACAGCATGCTCGTCAATCGCAAAACACGCAAACAATCACCTCCGCATCAGCCTGCCCCTATCATACAGGAAAAATGCGGAGGTGTAAATAGTGAAAATTGCGCGGATCAATCCGCCAGCCACAGGAAGCTGCCCGCGGGGACGCTCAGCCCCTCGGCGCGCACGCGCCTGCCGGTCCACAGGTTGGTGAAGCTGCCGTCCATGTCGGGCAGCGCGGGCTGGGCCTGGTCGGAGAAGTTGAACAGCGCGATCAGGCGCTTGCCGTCCAGCTCCCGCCGGATGCCCAGCAGGCTGTTGGAGCGCTCCGGCAGCAGGCTGACCCGGGCGGCGGTGTCGAACACGGCGTGCCTGGCGCGCAGCGTCTCCAGCTTCTTGACGGCGGCGAACACCCGGCCCTCGGGGGTCTTGGCGTTCCCGCGCCGCTCGGCGGCCTGCCAGTCCATGTCGCCCCGGTGCAGATAGCGGCTGTCCTCGGCCTTCAGCGGGTCGTCGTGATAGCGCTCGTCGTTGCACTGGGCCACCTCGTCGCCGCTGTACAGCACCGGCACGCCGCTGAGGGTGAACATCAGCGCATGCAGCGCGATGTCCAGCGTCAGCGCGCGGTCCAGCGCGGCCTTGTCGCCCTTTGCCAGGGCGGTCTCCACGCCGCAAAGCGACGCGGTGGTGCCGCACAGCCGGGCGTCGCCCAGGGTGGGATCGTCGTTGTACAGCTCGCCCCGGGCCAGGCTTCCGGGCCACTTGCCGGTGAGATAGTCGTTCAGGTACTTCTTGTGGGGCACCTCCTGCTGGCCGAACCGGCCCAGGAAGTCGTAGTCCAGGCCCCAGCCGATGTCGTCGTGGCAGCGCAGGTAGTTCAGGAAGGTGTACTGTCCGGGCAGCGCGAACACCTGGTTCAGCTGGTGGCGCAGCAGCCGGGTGTCCCGGGTGGCCACGGTGTGCCAGATGGAGGCCATGGTGGTGACGTTGTACAGCAGGTGGCACTCCGGCTTCTGCACGGTGCCGAAGTAGGGCACCACCTTGTCCGGGGCCATGACCACCTCGCCCAGCAGCAGCGTGCCGGGGCAGACGATCTCGCAGGCCATGCGCATCATGCGCACCAGCGTGTGCACCTGGGGCCGGTTGCGGCAATTGGTGCCCAGCGACTTCCAGATGTAGGGCACCGCGTCCAGCCGGATGATGTCCACGCCCTGGTTGCACAGGTACAGCATGTTGTCGGTCATGTCGTTGAACACCATGGGATTGGCATAATTCAGGTCCCACTGGTAGGGCCAGAAGGTGGTCATGACCACCTTGTTCACCTCCGGGCACCAGCTGAAATTCCCCGGCGCGGTGGTGGGGAACACCTGGGGCACGGTCTTTTCGTATTCGTTGGGCACGACCCAGCTGTCATAGAAGAAGTAGCGGCACTGGCTCTCCCAGTCCCCGGCCTTGGCCTTGCGCGCCCACTCGTGGTCCTCGCTGGTGTGGTTCATCACGAAGTCCAGGCAGACGGCGATGCCCCGGTCGTGGCAATCGTCCGCCAGCGCGGCCAGGTCCTCCATGGTGCCCAGCTCGGGCTGGACCTTCCGGAAGTCGCTGACGGCATAGCCGCCGTCGCTGCGGCCCTCGGGGCTCTCCAGCAGCGGCATCAGGTGCAGGTAGTTCACGCCGCAATCCTCGATGTAATCCAGCTTCTCCCGCACGCCCTTCAACGTCCCGGCGAAGGCCTTCACGTACATCAGCATACCGGTCATGCCGTGGCCCTTGTACCAGTCCGGGTTCGCCTCCCGGTCCGCGTCGATGCGCCGCAGCGCCTCCGGCCTCGCCTGCCATGCCCGGTACAGCATGCCCACGAAGTATTCATAGGCCTGCATGTCCCCCTGGTACAGCTCGCAGTACAGCCACTTCAGCTCGTCCTCGTGCCGCGCATAGCGCCCGGCAAATACGGCCTCCCATTTGGTCCTGTCCATGCCCCATTCCCCCATTGTATGATTGAGCGTCTGCCATTATGATACCATGAATGGCGACAATTGGCAAGCCGGCAAATACATGTGTTTCACGTGCCCCGCGGAGGGAGGTGGTTCACACGGGGCCTTCAACAGGAAAGCAATGTCCTGTGCCAAGGGGCGTCGCGGCGGTTTGCCTTGCAAACCAGAACTGCGGCGCGCGCCCACATCGCGGTCGCGCTGCCTTGTCCAAATGGTTTGCGCCGGCAAACCGCCGCGACAGGGTACCCCACCACCGCAAGCGGTCCCCCTCCCCACTGCGGTGGGGAGGCTTTTGGAACAACGAGCAATAAAGTACAAATTCGACCTCATCCGTCACGGCCCTTCGGGCCGTGCCACCTTCTCCAAAGGGGAAGGCTTATTTTTCCGCTTGTCCATCCTTGCCTTCCCGTCTGGGGAAGGTGGCAGCGCGGAGCGCTGACGGATGAGGTCGATCCCGTTCTCTGATGCTTGTCGCTCCCTGCCTTCCCCTTTGGGGGTCCGAACGCCCGGGAAAATGTCCAGTGGACATTTTCCAGTGAGGACGGGCCGGTTAGGCCCATGGGAGGTGCCCCCGCAGGGGGCGGAAGAGGTCCCCGGTCGTTCCCCTTGAAGTACCCGCGAAGCGGGGGATAGGGCACCCCTCTCATACGGCGGCTTGCCGGCATGAACCATTGAACGAGCCAGGCTGACCGCGATGTGGGCAGCCGGAGAAGTTCCTGGTTCTGAAGGCAAGCCGCCAAAAACCCGCGTTCCCCGTGCCCCATAAACGAATGGACGCTTTCCCC
Organism: uncultured Eubacteriales bacterium; assembly: GCA_900317565.1. Taxonomy (GTDB): domain Bacteria; phylum Bacillota; class Clostridia; order Christensenellales; family Aristaeellaceae; genus UBA2862. The sequence continues at coordinate 222 of ONHI01000089.1, read as the reverse complement.
CAACGAATCCACCGGCAGAAAACAGCTCTCCCAAACCTTCCCGCGGCACATAAAAAGCGGGCCGCTGCAATGCAGCGGCCCGCAGACGAACCAATCAATTAGTCGTCGATGATCTTGGTGACAACGCCGGAACCCACGGTGCGGCCGCCTTCACGGATAGCGAAGCGCAGGCCTTCCTCGCAGGCGATGGGGGTGATCAGGGTGATCTCCATGTCGATGTTG
>ONHI01000050.1 GCA_900317565.1 uncultured Eubacteriales bacterium | reverse complement strand
TGGGGATTGAAGAAGCGGCCCAGGTCGTTGTTCTGGCGGTCGCAGGCCAGGGTGTACTGGGTCAGGTCGTTGGTGCCGCAGGAGAAGAAGTCCACCAGCTTGGCCAGCCGGTCGCTCATCACGGCGGCGGCGGGCGTCTCGATCATGATGCCGATCTGCACGTCCGGGCTGTAGGGCTTGCCCTCGGCGTCCAGCTCCTTCTTCACCAGCTCGCACATCTTGCGGGCCTCCTTGACCTCCCAGACGGAGGTGACCATCGGGAACATGATGCCCAGGTGGCCGTAGGCGGAGGCGCGGTACAGCGCGCGCAGCTGGGTCTTGAAGATCTCGGGCCGGTTCAGGCAGATGCGCAGCGCGCGGTTGCCCATGGCCGGGTTCTCCTCCTTGGGCAGCTGGAAGTAGTCGATCTGCTTGTCCGCGCCGATGTCCAGCGTGCGGATGACGACCTCCTTGTCCCCCATGTCGGACAGCACCTGCTTGTAGGCCTCGAACTGATAGTCCTCGGTGGGATAATCCTCGCAGTTCAGGTACAGGAATTCCGAGCGGAACAGGCCGATGCCGCCGCCGTCGTTGGACAGCACGGTGGGCACGTCCTCGGGATTGCCGATGTTGCAGAACACCTTGATCTTCTGGCCGTCCTTTGTGATGTTCTCCTGGCCCTTCAGCTCCTCCAGCAGCCTCTGGCGCTTGAGCTGCTCCTCCCGCTTGTTCATCAGGTAGAGTCTGGTCTGCTCGTCGGCGTCGATCACCACGTTGCCGGTGCTGCCGTCCACGATGACCTCGCGGCCCTCATATTCCGGCTTCAGCTGGTTGCCCACGCCGATGATGGCCGGGATGCCCATGGTGCGGGCCAGTATCGCGGTGTGGCTGGAGCCGCTGCCGCCCTCGGTGATGAAGCCCAGGATCTTGCCCTTGTCCAGCTGCACGGTCTCGCTGGGGGCCAGGTCGTCCGCCGCCAGGATCACCGGCACGGGGCTGTCGATGCCGCCCTGCACCACGCCGGTCAGCGCGGCGATGATGCGGGAGGAGACGTCCTTCACGTCCGCGGCGCGGGCCTGCATGTAGGCGTCGTCCATCTGGGCGAACATATCGGCGAACTGGGCCGCGGTGTCGGTGACGGCGGCCTCGGCGTTCAGCTTCTGCTCCTTGATGAGGTTTTCGATGGCCTCCTCATAGTCCATGTCCTCGGCCATCATCTGGTGGGTCTCAAACAGCATGGCGGCCTCGTCGCCGGCCTCGGCCCGGGCCTTCTCCGCCAGCTCGCCCAGCTGGTCGATGGCCTTGGACTGGGCGGCCTTGAAGCGGCCCCACTCCGCGTGGACGTCCTCCACCTCATAGCGGCGGATGGTGCTCTTGGCGCGCTGGTAGAAGTAAAGCGGGCCCATGGCCACGCCGGTGGATACGCCCTTGCCCTGGATTGAGATCATGTGAAATTCCTCCTCTGATCTATTTGAAAAGACGGCTGTTCCGGGGAACAGCCGTCTGTGCGCCGTGTCAGAAATTGCTCTTGAAGAATTCCTCGATGGCGGCGAAGGCGGTATCCTCGTCCGCGCCGTCCACGGTGACCTTCACGGTGTCGCCCTGCTTGATGCCCATGCCCATCAGCGCCATCAGCTTCAGCGCGTTGACCGACTTTTCGCCCTTGGTGACGGTGACGGTGCTGGCATACTTCTTGATCTCCTTGACCAGGATGCCGGCGGGACGGGCGTGGATGCCCACGGGATCGGTGATGACATACTCAAAAGACTTCATGTTGTTTTCCTCCTGTTTGATGATATTTTGTTGATCTCATGATGGGACGGCGGACCGCGCCGTCCCCTGTTCCCTAATGCCTAATGCCTAATGCCTAATGCCTAATGCCTATTGCCTAATGCCTAATGCCTGATGCCTAATGCCTAATGCCTAATGCCTTTTATCCCTTCGCTCCCAGCTCCACGCCCTCCAGGTCGTCGGAGTTGGTCAGTAGCACGGCCACGGTATCGCTGTAGCCGGCGGCCTTGATCTTTTCGCGGCTGAAGCGGATCAGCGGCTGGCCGGCCTTGACCTGGTCGCCCTCCTTGACGAGGCAGGTGAAGCCGTCGCCGTTCATGTTCACGGTGTCCACGCCCACGTGGATCAGCAGCTCCATTTCGTTGGCGGAGACGCCCACGGCATGCTTGCTCTCGGCTACGGAGCTGATCTCGCCGTCAAAGGGCGCGACGACCAGCTCGTCGGTGGGCTGTACGCCCACGCCCTCGCCCAGCACGCCGGAGGCAAAGGTGTCGTCCGGGATCTGGGTGTAGGGAATGACGGTGCCCTTGACCGGCTGCAGCACCACGCCGTTGGCGCAGCGGATGACGGAGGTCGTCGGGGCGGTGAAGGCCGGGGCGGCGGCAGCGGCGGGCGCGGGACCCTCAGCCGGCACGGCCTTGGGCGCGTCCTCCTTCCAGATCACCGTGGTGACGGCGAAGGCGACGCCCGCGGAGATCAGCAGCTCGATGCAGTAGACCGGGATGTTGTTGATGGCCAGCAGGCCGGGGATGCCGGTGACGCCGTAGGTGGTCGCGCCCAGGTGGGTCAGCGATCCGAAATCCGAACAGCGCGCCGATCGCGCCGCCGATGACGCCCGCGATGAAGGGCTTCATGAAGCGGAAGTTCACGCCGAAGATGGCGGGCTCGGTGATGCCCAAGGACGCGGACAGCGAGGAGGGCAGCGCCACGGACTTCAGCTTGGCGTTGCGGCACTTCACGGCCACCGCAAGGCACGCGCCGAACTGGGCGAAGTTGGCGGCGGAGGCGATGGGCATCCAGATGTTCAGGCCCAGCGCGCCGGAGAGCATGCCGGCCTCGATGACGTTGTACATGTGGTGCAGGCCCATGACCACCGTCCAGGGATACAGCGCGCCCATGATCAGCGCGCCGATGCCGCCGGTGGAGGTGACCAGCCACTCAGCGCCGGTCAGCACCCAGTTCTCAAGCACCGAGAAGATGGGGCCGATGACCACGAAGGTGGCGAAGGCGGTGACCAGCACGGTGACCAGCGGAGTGACGAACAGGTCGATCATCTCCGGCACCTTCTTGTGCAGCCACTTCTCCACGGTGCTCATCAGCAGCACCGCCAGTATGACGGGTATGACGTGGCCCTGATAGCCCACCTGGGCGATCTTGAACAGGCCGAGGTTCCAGACCTCCGGCTGGTTGGTCGGGGTGACGGTCCATGCGTTCATCAGCGCCGGGTGGACCATCATCATGCCGATGACGCCGCCCAGGAACAGGTTGCCGCCGAACACGCGGGCCGCGGACACGGCCACCAGTATGGGCAGCAGCGCGAAGGCGGTGTTGGCCACCATATCCAGGAAGCCGAACCAGCCGCTGCTGGCGAAGGAGGGTATGGCCTTGGCCAGCGCCTCCACCAGGCCCATCATCAGGCCGGAGGCCACGATGGCGGGCAGTATGGGCACGAACACGTCGCCGGGAGTCTTCAGGATCTTCTTCCACAGCGGCATGCGGCTGGCCGCCGCGGCCTTCACGTCGGCCTTGCTGGCGGCGGACGCGCCGGTGACGGACAGGAATTCGTCGTAGACCTTGTTCACGGTGCCGGTGCCGATGATCAGCTGGAGCTGTCCGTTGGATTCAAACATGCCCTTGACGCCGTCGATGTTCTCCAGCACTTCCTTGTTGACCTTGCTGTTGTCGGCGATGACAAGCCTCAGTCGGGTGGCGCAATGGGCCGCGCTGATGACGTTCGATCCGCCGCCGATGTTGGCCGCGATCTGTTCAGCGCACTTGCGGTAGTCCAGTGCCATATTGATTCCCCCTCTGTGTGTTGCTGCGCATTGCGTCCCTCCCCGGAGACGCCGCAGTTTTCATCATTTTACATCAAACGGGGTCAAATGTAAATGGCACAGTTAAAAATGTTTTATATATTTAATAATTTTAACTACAATACAGCTATGCTCCAGTGACAATTCGCATAATTTATAAGGATAAAAATATCCGTAATCGCTTTTTTATGGATTTTCCGCGGATTGTATGTTATGATAGGATCAAATACAGACAGGGGGCGAAAACCATGAGGGAATGGACCAGGGAGGAGCGCTATCGCGTGTTGGAATCCCCGGAGGATATCCGCGCGCTGTATGAAAGGATAAGGCAATCCGACTACCGGCAGCTGTATCACGTGCAGCCCGTCACCGGGCTCTCCAGCGACCCCAACGGCTTCGCGCTGCACCGGGGCGTATGGCACCTGTGCTACCAGTGGTGCCCCTGGGGCGCGGTGCACGGCCTGAAATACTGGTATCACGTCACAAGTCCCGACCTCGTGCACTGGAGCAACGCGGGCATCGGCCTCGCGCCGGACCGGGACTATGACAACCGGGGCGCGCACTCGGGCAGCGCCATCTCCCGGGGCGACGAGCTGGTGTACTTCTACACCGGCAACCACCGGGACGAGGACTGGACCCGCACGCCCTACACCTGCGCCGCCGTGATGGGCGACGACGGCAGGCCGAAGAAGCTGGACGCGCCGCTGTTCGGCCCCCGGGACGACCACAGCGAGCACCAGCGGGACCCCAAGGTGGTCTGGAACCCGGATAAGCAGGCATATTACATATTCATCGGCGCGCAGACGCTGGACAAGCGGGGCTGCGTGATGGTGTACCGCTCCAGGGCGCTGCTGGAGGGCTGGGAGTTCGCCGGCGAGCTGAAGGTGCCCGGCTACGAGGCCTTCGGCGGCATGTGGGAGTGCCCCTACATCACCCGCATCGGCGGGAAGGACGTGCTGATCTTCTCCCCCCAGTACACCAAGCTGCCCGGCCGGGGCGAGAGCACGAACCACAACGTCTACTTCATCGGCCGCATGGACTACGACACGCTGACCTTCACGCCCGACGGGCCCTTCCGCCACCTGGACTACGGCTTCGACTTCTACGCCGCCCAGGGGGCCTTCATCCCCGACGGCGACCCCGACGTGGGCATACTGATGGCTTGGATCGGGCTGCCGGACAACCACTACCCCACCGAGGAGGAGGACTGGGAGGGCAGCCTGTCCCTGCCCAGGGAGCTGCGCGTGGCAAACGGCAGGCTGATCCAGACGCCGATCCCCGCCGTGAAGGCGCTGCGCGGGGCGGAGCTTCCCGCCGAAGGCGCCCTGCCCGCCGCCTGCGCGCTGGAGGTCGGCTGCCCCGGCGACGACTTCGAGCTGAGCCTGTTCACCCGCGCGGACGGCAGCGGCGGCCTGCGGCTGCGCTACGACGCCGCGCGCCGGGTGTGCACGGTGGACAAGCGCGGCATGGACAAGCGCTTCAACGCGCAGGTGGGCGAGGTGCTGGATATGCCGCTGGACGCGCCGCTGACGAAGCTGGAGATCTACGCCGACCGGAGCAGCGTGGAGATCTTCGCCAACGATGGCGAGGCCACCTTCACCACCCACCTCTACCCCACCGGGCGGGAGTTCAACTACACCGCCTCCGAGGGGCTGGACGTGCACATCTGGCCGATGGCGCGGTCGGTGACCGATGAATTCGTGGTTTGACGGAGGGACGGTAACATGAAGAAAAAGGTATTTGCCAGCGATTTTGACGGCACGCTGTACTTCTACAAGGCCGATGTGAAGCTGCCGCCCGAGAACGTGGAGAAGATACGGGAGTACCAGGCCGCGGGCCACCTGTTCGGGCTTTGCACGGGCCGCCAGGTGGGCGGGCTGACGCCCTTCATCACCGGATTCGTGAAGCCGGACTTCTTCATCACCTCCAGCGGCGCGAACATCGTGGACGGCGACCTGCGCCCCATATTGAAGCGGGGCGTGGACCGGGACGTGGCGGACGCGCTGGTGCGGGAGCTGAACCCGAAGGGCTACCGGCTGACGCTGGACGTTGAGGGCGACATCTGCGTGTTCGCGCCGATGGACTACCCCGGGAAATACTACGTCATCACCGGCGTGGACGACGCGCCGCAGGGGCTGATCCACCAGGTCAGCGTCCACACCGAGAGCCTGGAGGACGCCGCGGCGCTGTCCGCGTCCATCAACGCCCGCTACGGCGACAGGGTGGAGGCCTTCCAGAACGTGGTGGAGATAGACATCGCGCCCCGAGGCTGCTCCAAGGGCAAGGGCGTGCAGGCGCTGCGGGACTACATGCGGGACGCCTATGGCGATATCACGCTGTACGGCATCGGCGATTCCATCAACGACCTGCCGCTGCTGGAGGCCGCGGACGTGTCCTACACCTTCCCCTACGCCCCGGAGATCTGCCAAAAAAAGGCCACGATGGTGGTCGACACCATCGTGGACGCATTGGAGCACAGCATGCGGGATTGATCTGACCCCGCCTGCATGATTCCAGCCGCGCCTCTGCAAGGGGCGCGGCTGGCGTTTTTCTACAGGTTCTTCACGAACAGGCACCGGATCGCGTTCAGCACGGCCAGGATCATCACGCCCACGTCGGCGACGATGGCGATCCACATGTTGGCCAGGCCCAGCGCGCCCAGCGCCAGGCAGAGGGCCTTGATGACCAGCGCGAAGCCTATGTTCTGCTTCACGATGCCCAGGCACTTGCGGGAGATCTTGATGGCCTTGGCGATCTTCAGCGGGTCGTCGTCCATCAGCACGATGTCCGCCGCCTCGATGGCCGCGTCGGAGCCCAGCGCGCCCATGGCGATGCCGATGTCGGCGCGGGACAGCACCGGCGCGTCGTTGATGCCGTCGCCCACGAAGGCCAGCCGCTTCTTCCCGGCGCACTCCTTCAGCAGCGCCTCCACGCAGGCCACCTTGTCCTGGGGCAGCAGCTCGGCGCGGTAGTCGGTCAGGCCCACGTCCGCGGCGACCTGCTTCGCCACGGCCTCGGCGTCGCCGGTAAGCATAACGGTCTTTTCGATGCCCGCCCGCCTCAGCTCGGCCATGGCCTCCCTGGCGTGCTCCTTGAGCTCGTCGGCGATCACGATGTGGCCGGCGTACTGACCCGCCACGGCCATGTGGATGATGGTGCCCACGTGGTGGCAGTGCCGGAAGGGCACGCCCAGGCGGTTCATCAGCTTCTCGTTGCCCACGGCCACATCGACGCCGTCCACCTTGCAGGCGACGCCGTGGCCGCTGATCTCCTGCAGCTCCGTGACCCGGCCGGGATCGACCTTCCTGCCGTAGGCCTTTTGCAGGCTCAGGCTGATGGGATGGGAGGAGTGGCACTCCGCCAGCGCCGCGTACTCCAGCAGCTTCTGCTCCTCCAGCGGGCAGTGGTGCACCGCGGTGACCTCGAAATTGCCCTTGGTGATGGTGCCGGTCTTGTCGAAGGCCACGGTGGTGACCTCGGACAGGGTCTCAAGGTAGTTGGAGCCCTTGATCAGTATGCCCTGGTTGGACGCGCCGCCCAGCCCCGCGAAGAAGCTCAGCGGCACGGAGATGACCACCGCGCAGGGGCAGGAGATGACCAGGAACGTGCAGGCGCGCAGTATCCAATCCCGCCACAGCGCGCCGATATCGGCATAGCCCGCCATGCCCAGGTCCGTGACCATGCAGAACAGCGGCGGCAGCACCGCCAGCGCCAGCGCGGCGTAGCACACGAAGGGGGTGTACACCCGGGCGAACTTGGAGATAAAGTTCTCCGACTTCGACTTGCGGGAGGCCGCGTTTTCCACCAGGTCCAGTATCTTGGAGGCGGTGGATTCGTCGAACTCGGCCGTGGTGCGGATCTTCAGCACGCCCGACATGTTGATGGAGCCGGAGAGCACCGCGTCATCCACGCCGACCTCCCGGGGCTTGCTCTCGCCGGTCAGCGCCGAGGTGTTCAGCGCGGAGCTGCCCTCGATCACGACGCCGTCGATGGGCACCTTCTCGCCGGGCTGCACCACGATGACGGAGCCGGTCTCCACCTCGTCGGGGTCCACGCGCTCAAGCGTGCCGTCCTCGCCCTCGATGTTGGCGTAATCGGGCCGGATGTCCATGAGCTCGCTGATGTTCTTGCGGCTCTTGCCCACGGCGTAGCTCTGGAAGAACTCGCCCACCTGGTACAGCAGCATGACCGCCACGCCCTCGCCGTACTCGCCCAGGGCGATGGCCCCGACGGTTGCCACGGTCATCAGGAAGCACTCGTCGAACAGCTTGCGGTTTTTGATGCCCAGGAAGGCCTTGCGCAGTATGTCGTAGCCCACCGTCAGGTAGGGGATCAGGAACAGCGCCAGCAGCGCCCACTTCGGGACAGGCACATGCACGATATCCTCGGAGATCAGGTACAGCGGCACGAAAAACACGGCGGCAATGATGATGCGAAGCAACAGCTTTTTCTGTTTTTTGTTCACACCCATCCATCCCTTCGTAATCGATGCGATCGGTCAACTCCCCCAGTCGCCTCCGGCGACAGCCCCCTCAAAGAGGGGGCCTTCCCATAGGCTCCCTCCCCGAGGGAGCTGTCATCGCGAAGCGATGACTGAGGGAGTTCCCTGTTTCCGTTTACAGATAGATCTCGCAGTCGGACTCGACCTTCTTGCAGTTGGCCAGCACCTTCTGCATCGTGGCGTCCACGTCCGCGCCTTCGTCGAATTCCACCTTCATCTTCTGGGTCATGAAGCTGACGACGCAGTCCTTGACGCCCTCGGTCTTCTTGGTGGCCTCCTCCATCAGGTTGGCGCAGTTCGCGCAGTCCACTTCGATCTTATAGCTCTTCTTCATGGTCTTCTCCTCCTCGCATACCGTTCATTCGTTGACGTGGTCCATGCCCTGGCCGATGATCGTGCGCACATGGTCGTCCGCCAGGGAATAATAGATCTGCTTGCCCTCCCGGCGGTTGCGCACCAGCTTCGCCTGCTTGAGCACCTTCAGCTGGTGGGAGATCGCCGACTGGGTCATGTTCAGGATCTCGGCGATGTCGCACACGCACATCTCCGCCTCGAACAGCACGTAGAGTATGCGGATCCGCGTGGTGTCGCCGAACACCTTGAACAGCTCCGCCAGGTCGTACAGGTTCTCCTCGCAGGGCATCTCGGCCAGCACGCGCTCCCGCAGGCCGCTGTCGCCGATGGGTTCCGGCGCGCTTCGCAGCTCGGACATTCCGATCACCTCAGATCATTTGAACATTCATTCATGTGTTATTATATTCAAGCTTCCCGGGCTTGTCAATGGTTTGAAGGGCATGCGCCGGGATTTAACATTTCATCCCAGCTTGTCCTTCACCATCGTCAGCGCGATGCGCTTTTTCTGCATGTCCACAGAGACCACCCAGACCTTCACCACGTCGCCCACGCGCACCACCTCCGAGGGGTGCCGCACGAAGCGGTCCGCCAGCCGGGAGATGTGCACCAGGCCGTCCTGGTGCACGCCAATGTCCACGAACGCGCCGAAGTCGATCACGTTGCGCACGGTGCCCGTCAGTTCCATGCCCGGCTGCAGGTCCTTCATGTCCAGCACGTCCGTGCGCAGCACTGGCTTGGGCAAATCGTCCCGGGGATCGCGCCCGGGCTTTTGCAGCTCGGAGAGCATGTCCGACAGCGTCGGCACGCCCACGCCCGCCGCATCGGCCAGCGCCTCCAGCCCGTAGGCCTCGGCCCGACGCCTTATGTCGGGAATGCCGCCCCGGATGTCCCCCGCCCTGTAGCCCAGCAGCTCCAGCACCTGCTTCGCGGCGTCGTAGCTCTCCGGGTGCACCGCCGTGGCGTCCAGCGGGTTCTTGCTGTCCCGCACCCGCAGAAAGCCCGCGCACTGCTCGAAGGCCTTCGGGCCCAGCTTCGGCACCTTCTTCAGCGCCGCTCGGGAGGGTATGCCGTTCTCGTCCCGGTAGGCGACGATGTTCTTCGCCAGCGCGGGCCCGATGCCCGCCACGTGGGACAGCAGCTGCGCCGAGGCGGTGGAGACCTCCACGCCCACCTGGTTCACGCACTGCTCCACCACGCCGTCCAGCGCCGCGGTCAGCTCGTTCTGCTTCAAATCGTGCTGGTACTGGCCCACGCCGATGGCCTTCGGATCGATCTTCACCAGCTCCGCCAGCGGGTCCTGCATGCGCCGGGCGATGGAGACGGCGCTGCGCTGGGTGACGTCGAAGTCCGGGAATTCCTCCGCGGCCAGCTTGCTGGCGGAGTACACCGAGGCCCCGGCCTCGCTGACGATCATGTAGGCCGCGCCGGGCAGCTGGGGCAGCAGATCGACGATGAACTGCTCGCTCTCCCGGCTGGCGGTGCCGTTGCCGATGGCGATGGCGGTGACGCCGTACTTCCGCGCGAAGCCCACGATCAGCCGCGCCGCCGCGGCCTTCCCCGCCTCGTTGCCGGGCAGCGTGAAATGGCCCACGCCGGTGTCCAGCACCCTGCCGTTCTCGTCCACCACGGCCAGCTTGCAGCCGGTGCGGAAGCCCGGGTCCACGCCCAGGGTGACCTTGCCCTTGATGGGCGGCTGCATCAGCAGCTGGTGCAGGTTGTCGGAGAACACCTGGATGGCCGAGGCGTTGGCCCGGTCGGTGAGCTCGCCGCGCAGCTCGCGCTCCAGCGACGGGAACAGCAGCCGGTCCCAGGCGTCGTCGCAGGCCGCTGCCACCTGTTCGGAGGCCGGGGAGCTGCCCTTCACGTAGGCCCGCCGGACCGCGTCCAGCGCGCGCGCCTCCGGGGCCTCCACGGCCACCTTCAAGAACTCCTCCCGCTCGCCCCGGTTGATCGCCAGCACCCGGTGGGCAGCGATGCCGCGCACGGGCTCCCGGTAGTCGTAGTAGTTGCTGTAGACGCTGTCCTCGTCCTTCGCCGCCCGGGCGGTCAGCACGGCCTCCCGGTTCAGCAGCTCCCGCAGGCGCTTGCGCAGGGCCGCGTCGTCGCTGACCCTCTCGGCGATGATGTCCCGCGCCCCGGCCAGCGCCGATTCCGCGTCGGGCACCTCCTTCTCCGGGTCGACAAACTCCGCCGCCTTCGCCTCCGGGTCGCCCCGCAGCGGCTGGACGAGCAGCCAGTCGGCCAGCTTCTCCAGCCCGCGCTCCTTCGCGATGGTCGCCCGGGTGCGGCGCTTGGGCCGGAAGGGCCGATAGATGTCCTCCAGCTCCGACAGCGTCCGTGCGGCCAGCATCTGGGCCGACAGCGCGTCCGTCAGCACGCCCTGCTCGGTCAGTATGCGCTCGATCTCCTGCCGCCGCTTCTCCAGCCCCCGCAGGTACTCCAGCCGCTCCGCCAGCTGGCGCAGCAGCTGGTCGTCCATGGAGCCCGTGGCCTCCTTGCGGTAGCGGGCGATGAAGGGGATGGTGTTGCCCGCGTCCAGCAGCTCGATCACCGCCCGGACGCGCGCCTCGGGCAGCGAGAATTCCTCCGCGAGTATCGCGGCAAAGTCCGTGTTCATGTGCGTTCCTCCTGTGTTTCCCTGCGTCCGGGACACCCCGGCGCATGATATTCCCGTCAGGACGGTTTGGGCGGCGAAGCCACGCCCCGCCGCCCCATCATTCATGCCGCGCTCCCGGCGATGTCAGTCCTTCGGCCGGAGCCAGAATTGATAGGCCCCCGCGCCCAGCTCCGCCCGCAGCGCGCCATTTTGCGCCTCGAAGGCGACGCCGTCGGCCCCCAGCACCTCGTCGAAATCGCGCAGCTCCAGCGTGGCGGTGGTGTTCGCGGGCAGCTTTACCGTCAGGAGCACCCTGTCCCCCGCGTAGCGCCAGCCCGTGGAGACGTAGCCGTATGGCGTGTCCACGGAGCCCTGGGCGTAGCCCAGGCGGCGGTCCGGTCTGGGCCGCAGCAGCGCGTGGCGATAGCCGGGGGCCTCCGGGTCGGCGTCGATGCCCAGCGTGCTCCTGAACAGCCATTCGCCGATGGAGCCGTAGGCGTAGTGGTTGAAGGAATTCATGTCCGGGCTCCACATGGTGCCGTCCGGGCGGATGCCGTCCCAGTGCTCCCACACGGTGGTCGCGCCCATCTTCACCTGGTACAGCCAGGACGGGAAGTCCTCCTTCAGCAGCAGGTCGTAGGCCTCGGCCCGATAGCCGTTGTCCGCCAGCGCCCGGGTGAAGAAGGTGGTGCCCATGAAGCCGGTGACCAGATGGCCGTTCTCCTGCTCCAGCAGCCGCGCCAGCGCCGCCGCGGTCTTTTCGCGCCATTTCTCCGGCACCAGGTCGAAGCACAGCGCCAGTATGTGGGCCGTCTGGGTCCGGGCGGTCATGTCCCCCTCGGGGGTGAAGAAGTGCCTGCGGAAGCTGTCGCCGATGCTGCGGCGCAGCGCCTCATATTCCGCGGCGTCCGCGTCCCGGCCCAGTATCCGCGCCGTCCGGGCCACGATCCCGGTGGACAGCGCATAGTAGGCCGCGCAGGTCAGTTCGGTGGGCGTCGCGCCGAAGTAGCTGCCCGGCTCGGCGTCCAGGGCCACCCAGTCGCCGAATTGCAGCATATAGCTCCAGATGTTGTCCACGGCGTGGTCGCGCATGAAGCCGATCCAGCGGCACATGGCGTCGTAATTCTCCTCCAGGATCTGCCGGTCGCCATAGGCCAGGTACAGCGTCCAGGGGCAGATCACGATGGCGTCGGCCCAGCCGGAGGCGGAGTGGGAGCCCTGCTTGAGCAGCCAGTCCTCCACCGTGCCCGCCAGCGGCGTGATGGTGTCCGGCACCACGTGGGACACGCCGCCCTCCGGGGTCTGGTCGGCCCGCACGTCCGCCAGCCACTTCCGGTAGAAGGGATACACGTCCATCAGGTACGTGGCCGTGCGGCAGAAGATCTGCGCGTCGCCGGTCCAGCCCATGCGCTCGTTCCGCTGGGGGCAGTCCGTGGGCACGTCCAGGAAGTTGCCCTTCAGGCCCCAGAGTATGTTGTGCACCAGCCGGTTCACCAGGTCGTCGCCGCACTCAAAGGTGCCGGTGGGCGTCATATCGGAGTGAATCACCCAGGCGGAGAAGTCCTCCGCGCGGGCGTCCTCGGGCCAGTCGGCCAGGTACAGGTACCGGAAGCCGTAGAAGGTGAACTCAGGATGATACTTCACCGGCGCGGCGTCCCGGCAGGTGTAGCGCACCTCCTGCTTCGCCGAGCGCAGGTTCGCGGTGTAGACGTTGCCCGCCGCGTCCAGCGTCTCGAAGCACTTGAGCACATAGCTGTGCCCCGGCGCGCCCCGCAGCGTGAATTCGGGCCAGCCGGTCAGGTTCTGCCCGAAGTCGATCACGCGCTCGCCGTTGGGCGTCACCAGCAGCTCCACCGCGGGCAGCACGCCCTCCCGGCGCACGCGGCAGCCGGGCTGGGCCGCGAGGACGTCGATGTTCCCCTCGACCATCTCCACCGGATGCCACCCCGCTTCGTCCGCGCCCGGCAGGCACCAGCCGTCCCGCTCCAGCCGGGCGTCGTAGTGCTCGCCGTCGTAGATCTCCGCGAAGGTCACCGGGCCGTCGCAGCCCTGCCAGTCGGGGCCGGTGGCCACGAACTGGCGACGCCCGTCGGCATAGTCGATCACCAGCTGGCCGAGGAAGGCGGTCCGGTCGCCGTAGTTGTTGCGCGTGCCGATGAAGCCCATCACGCCCTTGTACCAGCCCGCGCCCAGCATCGCGCCGAGGCGGTTCTCCCCGGGGCGCAGCAGCGCCTTCACGTCATAGGTCTGGTAGAGCCCGTGGCGGTGATAGCTGGTCCAGCCGGGGGCGAGCAGGTCCTCCCCCACCCGGCTCCCGTTCAGGTACGGCGCGTACACGCCCAGCGCCGAGGCCAGCAGCCACGCCGCCCGGACCTCGCCCTCCACCCGGAAGCCGCCCCGCACCATCGTGCCCTTTGACAGCTCCGGGCAGGCGGGCACCTCGGCGGTGACGTATCGCGCCGTCCAGGGCGTGCCCATCAGGCCGGTGACGAAGCGCACCGGCGCGGACCAGGCGCTGATCTCCCCGTCGGCGGTGAACGCGCGTACCCGGGCGAAGTATTCGCGGACCGGCTCCGGCGCGAAGCCCTCCGCCGCCACATATTGGGACTGGTCGCCCATGACCCTGCCGCTCTGCCACAGCAGCGCCGCAAAGTCCGGATCGCCCGCGATTTCCAGCAAGTAGCCCGCCTGCATCGCGCCGCGAACGTCCGATTCCATCGCCCAGCCGAAGCGCGGGGGCTCGTCCATGCCCAGCGCCTCGCGCAGGTGGTTGACCGTCAGCCTGTTGATCCTCAGCATCCCGTTTACCTCCCGTCATATCATTGGTCGATACGCCCGCGCCCGTGGCGGCGCGCCTTCATAAAGCTCCAACCGATGCCCGCCGCCAGCAGCAGCGTCAGCCACAGCCCGCAGGCGGGCCCTCCGTCGCCGCCGGTCAGCAGTATTTCAGAGACGCCGTACAGCCGGTAGAGCGCCGCGTCCCCGCCGCCAAAGCCCAGCAGCAGCGCCACGGCGGCGCTCCAGGCCCAGCGAAAGCCCACGGCGGCCCACAGACCATGGCGCTCATACAGCAGGCAGCCCGCCAATCCCAGCAGCAGCGCGTTGACGGCGCAGGGGACGTTCCCCGCCCAGCCCCGGTTCGCCAGGAAGTAAGCCGCGCAGGCGACGACCGTCGCCCAGGCCCTGCCCCAGCGGTCCTTCAGGCCGTCGTACAGCACCCGCTTGCCGAAGGCCTCCCCCGCCAGCGCGGACAGAAGGCCGAACAGGCACAGCGCCAGCGCGCCGACGCCCCATCGCGGCCGCGTCAGCGGCCATTCAAGCCGCGAGCTGTCGGGGATCAGGCTCAGCGCGGCGACGACCAGCGCCAGGCAAAGCCCCGCCGCAGCCGGGCGCAGCAGCGCGGTCAGCGAAAAGCCCGGGGCGTGCGTTTTTCCCAGCCAGAGCCGCCTGAGCCAGATAGAAACTGCCAGCAGCGCCAGGCAGGAGAGGGCCCCGACGAGGCTGTTCTGCCAGGCGTAGAAGAGCCGCGCCCAGCCCGGGGCCAAATGCGCATTTTGGGAATTGACGTTCCACACTCCAAACAGCGCCGCGAGGCCCTCCGAGAGCGCCCAGCGCAGCACCGGCACCGCCAGGGCATAGCCAAACAGGCCGACTGCCAGCAGCCAGCCCGTCCGTAGTCCGCCCCCCTCGCGGGTGAATATCGATCTGCGCGGCGCGGGGATCGCTGTCTCCCGCGTCGTTCCCTTGCTCCTGCTCATCGATGAACGTCCGTCCTCACTCCACCACGTCCCGGATCAGCGGCACGGGCTCGGGCTTCGCGTCCCCGATCTCGATGGAGCGCTTCAACAGGTTGTAGGCCCCGATGCGGTCGGACTTCTCGCCCACGTGCAGCGTGGCCAGCACGTCGTCCCGCTTCACCGCGTCGCCCAGGCGCTTGTGCATCACGATGCCCACGGACAGGTCCAGGGCGTCCGTCTTGCGCTCGCGGCCCGCGCCCAGCAGCTTCGCGGCGTTGCCGATGTCGCTGGTGTGCATCCGGGTGACATAGCCCGCCCGGTCGGCCCGCAGCTCCACGCGCCTGGGGGCCTTGGGCAGCAGGCCCGTGTCCTCCACGACCCGCCGGTCGCCGCCCTGGGCCGCGATCATGTCGCCGAACACCCGCAGGCCCTCGCCGCTGGCGATCTTCTGCTCCAGCATGGCCATGCCCTCGTCGACGCTGCCCGACGCCCCGGCGTTGCGCAGTATGTGGGCCCCCAGCGTCAGCGCCACGGCCTTCAGGTCGCCCTGGGTCCGGCCCGCCAGCACATCGATGGCCTCCTCCACCTCCAGGGCGTTGCCGATGTAATTGCCCAGGGGCTGGTCCATGTCGGTGATCAGCGCGGAGAAGCGCTTGCCGCTGAGATTGCCGATGCGCACCATCATCTGCGCCAGCTGTCGGGATTTTTCGGGGGTATCCATGATCGCGCCGCTGCCGGTCTTGACGTCCAGCACCACCACGTCGCAGCCCGCGGCCAGCTTCTTGGAGAGTATCGAGGACACCACCAGCGGCAGGCAGTCCACCGTGGCGGTCACGTCCCGCAGCGCGTAGAGCACCTTGTCCGCCGGGGCCAGCTCGGCGGTCTGGCCGACGATGGCGCAGCCCACCTCGCGCACCTGGCGCTTGAAGGCGTCGATGTCCCGGGAGATGCTCATGCCGGGGATGGATTCCAGCTTGTCCAGCGTGCCGCCGGTGAAGCCCAGGCCCCGCCCGGACATCTTGGCCATCTTCACGCCGCAGGCCGCCACCAGCGGCACCAGGATCAGCGACGTGGTGTCGCCCACGCCGCCGGTGGAGTGCTTGTCCGCCTTTACGCCGGGCACGTCGGACAGGTCCAGCGTGTCGCCGGACTTGGCCATCGCCAGCGTCAGGGCCAGCGTCTCCCGGTCCGTCATGCCGTTGATGCAGATGGCCATCAGCAGCGCCGAGATCTGGTAGTCGGCGAAGCTGCCGTCCACCACGCCGTCCACGAAGGCGCGGATCTCCAGCTCGCTCAGCTCGCCGCCGAAGCGCTTCTTGCGGATGATGTCGCAGGGATTCATGCTCATATTCGTCTGTCGCCGGCCCTTCCGTCACGGCGTCAGCGCGCCGCGCCACAGGGCCAGCTTCCTTTCATAGGGTATTGTGTAGGCGGGGCTGGTGGAGGGCATGCGCGCGCAGCGCCTGCCTGCGCTCCATTCCCCGCAGTATTTCATAAACATGTGCTCCGCCGTGCCGCCGTTGAACAGTATCCGCCCGATCCGAGGGCAGCGCTCGAACAGCGCGCCGAAGTCGTTGGCCTCGGGCTCCCGGATGGCGCTGTCCAGCGAACCCTCCCGCTCGCAGGCGTGCAGCGCGTCCCACAGCGCAAGGTCGTGCTGCTCCAGCAGCGCGATCTTCCCGGGGATGTCCGCGGGCGTCGGCTCGCCGAAGATCTCCGCCAGCATCGGCCAGAAGGCGTTCCGGGGATGGGCGTAGTAGAAGCCCTGGCGCAGCGATTCCACGCTGGGCATGCTGCCCAGGATCAGCGTGCGGGCGTTCGGCGGCGCGACGGGCGGAAAGGCGATGATGCGTCCCGGCATGTCAGGGCAGCTCGGCGAAGGCCTGGCCGATGGGATCGCGCACGATCAGATCCGCGCGGCTGTCCCTGGGCGTGGCGGTCTTGTTCACCAGCACCAGCCTGTGCCCGCGGTACAGGTCGATCAGGCCCGCGGCGGGATACACGCTCAGCGAGGTGCCGCCGATGATCAGCATGTCGGCCTGCTCGATGGCCGCGCAGGCGCCGGAGAGCACGTCGCTGTCCAGCGATTCTTCATACAGCACCACGTCCGGCTTGATCGTGCCGCCGCATTCGCACCTGGGCACGCCCTTGAAGTCCCGCACGAATTCCATGTCGTAGAACTTGCCGCAGCGCATGCAGTGGTTGCGCAGCACGGAGCCGTGCAGCTCGTACACCCGCTTGGAGCCCGCCGCCTGGTGCAGCCCGTCGATGTTCTGGGTCACCACGGCCAGCAGCCTGCCCTCCCGCTCCCACTGGGCCAGCTTGATGTGGGCGGCGTTGGGCCTGGCGTTCGGAAACAGCATCTTGTTGCGGTAGAACCGGAAGAACTCCTCCGGCTTGCGCATGAAGAAGGTGTGGCTGAGTATCGTCTCCGGCGGATAGGCGTATTCCTGGTTGTATAGGCCGTCCACGCTGCGGAAATCGGGTATGCCGCTCTCGGTGGAAACCCCCGCGCCGCCGAAGAACACGATGCGTTTGCTCTCCCTGATCCAGCTTGCCAGCGTCTCGTTCATATCCATACCTCCTTATGATGTCTGCCGTTGCCTGTTGCCTGTTGTATGAATCTATTCTACCATCAAAAAGGCCCGCTGTCCACACAAAATGATCCCGCGGGGCCGCAGGTTATAT
Organism: uncultured Eubacteriales bacterium; assembly: GCA_900317565.1. Classification (GTDB taxonomy): domain Bacteria; phylum Bacillota; class Clostridia; order Christensenellales; family Aristaeellaceae; genus UBA2862. The sequence goes on along the minus strand of ONHI01000050.1, from coordinate 3,058 downwards.
TTTGCATTTGCTTTTTTTGTTGGTTTGTGCTATCATACATAGGTGCTACCTGAAAGGGAAGGTGATTCACCATGGCAGGCGCAATCAGAAGCTGCGCGGGCGGCGTCGTGTTCTACGGCGACGAGGTGTTCCTGTTGATGAGCGACCGCGGCGAATGGGTGATGCCCAAGGGCGTCATTCGCAACTGCAACCGCTCCAACGACGTGGCGCTGTGGCGCGTGGAGGACGAGGCGGGCATACACGCCGAGATCATCGGCATCGCGGGCAACACGCGGTATGACTTCTTCTCCGAGGGCCGCGGCCGGGAGATCAGCAATCGCATCCAGTGGTTCGCCATGCGCGCGCTGGATCGGGCGTTTCACGTGTCCTACGACCAGGGCTTCCTGGACGGCAACTATTTCCCGGTGGGCAAGGCCCGGGAGATGCTGACCTACGACGGGGACCGCCCCATTCTTGACAACGCATGGGATATATACAGGCAGAGCGAGAGGCGGTAATCGCGCGAAGCGCCGCGGCCATGATGGCCGCGGCGCTTTCATATGCCTTCGGTCAGCTCCCGCTGCCTTTTTTTTGCTGAAGCCTGCGAGCACGAGGGCGTAGGACTTGTCCAGCAGCCCCCGGAGCAGCTCGTCCGGCACCGCGCCGTCGGGCCTGACCGAATTCCAGCAGCGCTTGTTGGAATAATAGCCCGGGATGATGTCCGCATACTGGCCCCGCAGGAATTCGCCCTCCACCGGGTCCAGCTTCAGGTTGATGTAGACGGGCCGGTCGGCGTCGTCCAGCAGAATCGCGGCGAACATCCTGTCCCCGATCTTGTAGCGGATCCAGTTCCATTCCGCCTGCAGGTCCTTGGTCACGCCGGGCTTTGAGAGCAGGTATTCATCGATCCAGGTGTAGCGCATGACAGCCTCCGATCATAGTGGGTAGGCGGCGACCTCATCCGTCAGTGCCTGCGGCACTGCCACCTTCCCCAAAGGGGAAGGCTGTGCCGCCCCTATGACGCCGTTCCCCTGTTGCCTAATGCCTATTGCCTAATGCCTTTACTACTGCCTCACCAGCTCCGTCACCACATCGTCCATGACCACCACCACGTAGGGCTGGCCGCGGCCGGTGCGGGGCTCGATGGCGACGCTCTCGGTGTCGCAGGGGGTGACGCCGCCGTTCTTCTGCACGATGCTGAACCGGTAGGGCTCGCGCACCGCCAGCGCGCCGGCGAGGTAATTGCCGTTCGCGCCGTTCTTCAGGAAGTTGAAGGCCTTCACGCCCTTGCCGCCCCGGGCCTGGCGCTCGAAATCGATCAGCAGGCAGCGCTTCATGTAGCCCAGCTCGGAGATCAGCACGACCTCGCCCTCGCTGCTGTGCACGAAGGCGAAGGCCACCTCGTCGTCCGCGGCCAGCGTCATGGCCTTGACGCCCGCCGCCGTGCGCCCGATGACGGACACATCCTCGATGGCGAAGTGTATCGCCATGCCGGACCGACTCAGCAGCAGCGCGCTCTCCTCGCCCGCGGGGTCCAGCACGGCCAGCAGCCGGTCGCCGTTTTTCAGGTTCAGCGCGGCGAACTTCGACTTGCGCACGTTGTATTCCGACAGCGCCGTGCGCTTGATGAGGCCCTTGCGGGTGACGAACATCAATTCGCCGGACCAGTCCCCCGCCTCGATCAGCGCCACCAGGCTTTCGTCCTTCTCCAGGCCCGCCAGGACGCCGCCCAGGGGCAGTCCACGGTCCTTGGCTCGGCCCGCCTCCACGATCTTCTCGGCGGAGAGTATGTAGGCGCTGCCCACGTCCGTGAAGAACAGCAGCTTCGCGTCGGTCATGGTGCGGATCGCCTGGCGTGGCGGATCGGCGAACTCGCCACCGGCCAGCGCCTTGTCGAAGGCCTTGGGGGCCATGCGCTTGACGAAGCCCGCCTGGGTGAGGATCACCACGGTGTCGTCGGCGACGGGCTTCTCCTCCTCGATCACGATCTCCTCGAAGGAATCCACCAGCTGGGTCCGGCGCGGGTCCGCGAACTTCTCCCGGACCTCCATGAGCTCCTTCTTGATGACGGTCATCAGCTTGCGCTCGCTGCCCAGTATGGCCTTCAGGTTGGCGATCAGCTTGGTCAGCTCCTCGTATTCCCTGCGAAGCGGGCGACCAGCTTTTCCCGGGCCTCCTTGGGCGTCTTGCTGGAGCGGATCAGCCGTATGACCTCGTCCAGGTTGTCCACGGCGATGATGAGGCCCTCCAGTATGTGGGCGCGGGCCTCGGCCTGCTGCAGCTCATACTTCGTGCGCCGGGTGACCACGTTCTTCTGGTGGTCGATGTAATAGCCGATCATCTGGCGGATGCCCATCTGCCGCGGCTTGCCGTCGGCGATGGCCACCATGTTGACGCCGAAGGTCACCTGGAAGTCGGTGTACTTGTACAGCGCGTTCAGTATCTTCTCCGGGTCGGCGTCCTTGCGGACCTCCACCACGGCGCGCATGCCCATGCGGTCGGATTCGTCCCGGATGTCGTAGATGCCCGAGAAGATGCCCTTCTTTTCCTCGCTGACGCGCAGCACCTTCTCCAGCATCGCGGCCTTGTTCACCTGGTAGGGCACCTCGTCCACCACGATCAGCTTCCTGCCCGCGGCGCCGTCCTCGATGTGCACCTTCGCGCGTACCTTCAGCTTGCCCCGGCCCGTCTCGTAGGCCTGGGTCAGCTCCGCGTCCCGGGCCAGCACGCCGCCGGTGGGAAAATCCGGCGCGGGCATGACGGCCATCAGCTCGTCGGTGGTGATCTTCGGCTTGTCGATGGTCGCCACGACGGCGTCGATGGCCTCGCCCAGATTGTGGGGCGGTATGCTGGTCGCCAGGCCCACGGCGATGCCGTTCGCACCGTTCACCAGCAGGTTCGGGAAGCGGGCGGGCAGCAGGTCCGGCTCCTTCTGGGTGTCGTCGAAGTTCAGGTGGAAGCCCACCGTGTCCTTCTCGATGTCCCGCAGCATGGCCATGGCGGCCTCGGTCATGCGGGCCTCGGTGTATCGCATGGCGGCGGGGCTGTCGCCGTCGATGGAGCCGAAGTTGCCGTGGCC
>ONHI01000217.1 GCA_900317565.1 uncultured Eubacteriales bacterium | reverse complement strand
TCGATGGCGGCGCAGTCGGTGCCGATCAGCTTCACGCCCCGCTCCATCAGCGGCTGGGCCAGGTTGATGGCCGTCTGGCCGCCCAGGGAGGTGATGACGCCCTCGGGCTGCTCGAAGTCGATGACGTTCATCACGTCCTCCGGCGTCAGTGGCTCGAAGTACAGCTTGTCGCTGGTCTTGTAGTCGGTGGAGACCGTCTCCGGGTTGTTGTTGATGATGATGGCCTCGTAGCCGTTGCGGCGGATGGTCTGCACCGCGTGGACGGTGGAATAGTCGAATTCCACGCCCTGGCCGATGCGGATCGGGCCCGCGCCCAGCACGACGATCTTTTTCTTGTCGGTGCGCCGGGAGGCGTTTTCCAGGTTGTAGCTGGAGTAGAGGTAGGGGATGTAGGCCCCGGTGTGCAGCGTGTCCACCATCGGGAAGCTGGGCACGATGCCGGCTTCCTTGCGCAGCTTGCAGACGGACAGCTCGTCCGTGTTCCACAGCTCCGCCACCGTCAGGTCCGCAAAGCCCATCTTCTTGGCGGCGGCCAGGGCCTTCACGTCATGGGGCTTGGATTTCAGGATGCCCTCCATGTCGGTGATCCGCTTGATGGAATCCAGGAACAGCGGCGTGATCATGGTGATCTCATACAGCTTGTCCAGCGGCGCGCCCCGGCGGATCAGCTCGGTGATGGCGAATATGCCGTCGGCGCGGAAATCCTTGATGTAGCGCCACAGGCCGTCGTCGTCCATTTCCGCGAACTTGGGCAGGCTCAGGTGGTGCGCGCCGTTCTCCAGCGACCGCACGGACTTGAGCATGCACTCCTCCAGGCTCGCGCCGATGCCCATGACCTCGCCGGTGGCCTTCATCTGGGTGCCCAGCAGGTTCGGCGCGGTGGCGAACTTGTCGAAGGGGAAGCGGGGGAACTTGGCCACCACGTAGTCCAGGCTGGGCTCAATGGCGGCGGTGCCGCCGGCCACCGGGATGTCCTCCAGCGCCATGCCCAGCGCGATCTTCGCGGTCACGGAGGCGATGGGATAGCCGGAGGCCTTACTGGCCAGCGCGGAGGAGCGGCTGACCCGGGGGTTGACCTCGATCAGGTAGTATTCGCTGGTGGTGGGATGCAGCGCGAACTGCACGTTGCAGCCGCCCTCGATCTTGAGCTCCCGGATGATCCTGATGGCGCTGTCGTTCAGCATCTTCAGGTCGTGGTCGTTCAGGGAGAGTATCGGCGCGACCACGATGGAATCGCCGGTGTGCACGCCCACGGGGTCCACGTTCTCCATGCCGCAGATGGTGATGGCGTGGTCGTTGGAATCCCGCATGACCTCGAACTCGATCTCCTTGAAGCCCTTCACGGACTTCTCCACCAGCACCTGGTGGACGGGGGACAGCTTGAAGCCGTTGGTGCCGACCTCGATCAGCTCCTCCTCATTGTAGGCGAAGCCGCCGCCGGTGCCACCCAGCGTGAAGGCGGGGCGCAGCACCACGGGATAGCCGATCTCCTTCGCGGCTTCCTTCGCCTCCTCCAGGCTGTAGGTGATCTTCGACGGGATCACCGGCTCGCCGATGGACTGGCACATCTCCTTGAACAGCTCCCGGTCCTCAGCCCGCTCGATGGAGGAGAAGGGCGTGCCCAGCAGCTCCACCCGGCACTCCTTCAAAACGCCCTTCTTTTCCAGCTGCATGGCCAGGTTCAGGCCCGTCTGGCCGCCGATGCCGGGCACGATGGCGTCCGGGCGCTCGTAGCGCAGGATCTTGGCGATGTATTCCAGCGTCAGCGGCTCCATGTACACCTTGTCGGCGATGGAGGTGTCGGTCATGATGGTGGCGGGATTGGAGTTGCAGAGTATGACCTCATAGCCCTCCTCCTTCAGCGCCAGGCACGCCTGGGTGCCCGCGTAGTCGAATTCTGCCGCCTGCCCGATCACGATGGGGCCGGAGCCGATGATGAGAACCTTCTTGATGTCCGTGCGCTTTGCCATGATGATACCTCCGTAATGTGTTCGATTCGGCAGCCATTATAATATCAAACTGGAAGTTGTACGATTGACTGCTGGTCTGTCATTTACGATATTTTTCTTCCCATCTCTATCCGCATATTGTGTTCTTCGGGGCCAGTGTTGGAATATGCGTACCGGTCAAAGCCGATGATTGAAAACCTGTTTTTCTGATAAAACGAAACAGCCTTGAAGTTGAAGCTCTGTGTTTCAAGCACCGCCATCCTCGCACCGGAGTTCACGGCATCAACCATGATTTTGTCCAGAAGCAGCGTTCCCACCCCGTGTTTACGGTCTGATTCATTAAAAACACAGATATTGGTGATTCGAAAGCGGTTATTCCACTTCTCAAGAAAACCCTCGACAAATCCCACCATCCTGCCGTCCTCGAATACGCCATAGGCAACCGGGTCTTCCAACCAGTCTGAAAGCATACTGTCCTGAACCGACATTTTCAAATCAGTCCCCGCATCAACCCAATGTATTTCAAATCCGTTATCCCCGGGTTCAATAGACATGTATTGATCCGAATGAATCTCGGCGTTGTATTTTCGCCCTTTGTACTCATTGTAGTCCAGTTGGATGGTCTCCATTTTTCACCTCCATCGAAAGAAAATCCAAAGAGTTTTTCACATTGAACAATCCCGATTTGTCTATCTATTTCCATTTTAATAAAAAAGACTTCGGATTATATGACAGAAGTCTTTGTTTGAATGAATTATGTTCGCTTATTTACAGAATTATGA
>ONHI01000072.1 GCA_900317565.1 uncultured Eubacteriales bacterium | reverse complement strand
TGCATGTGCCATTACTGTTACCTCTCTTTATATCTTGATATCAGTATAGCACAAATACGAAGAAATGGCTATTTATTTATTTTTTGTTGTACTAGTCCCTAATCCCTAATCCCTAATCCCTAGTCCCTCTCCCCAAAATCCTTGCATACACCTTCTTCTCATTATACAGCATGAACAGCACGCCGCCCAGCACGCAGACCGCGGCGGCAGCCACGGCGGTGATGCGGTAGCCCGCGCCGGTCTCCTGGCCGATGGTGGCGAAGGCGGTCACCAGCAGCATGGCGATGGACTGGCCCAGCTTGAAGGCGAAGGTGCGGGCGGCGAAGAACATGCCGCTGCGGTTCTCGCCGGATTCCAGCGCGTCGCACTCGGAGATGTCCGCCACGACGGCCTGGGGCAGTATGCCGAATATGGCCATGGCCGGGGAGGCCACCACGCACAGCACATAGCCCTGCACCGCCGGCGGGATCGGCAGGCTCTCGCCGAAGAAGGCGGTGTAGACGAAGCTGACGGTGAACACCACGAAGGCGAACAGTATCAGCTTCTTCTTGCCGAACTTGGGGGTCAGCTTGTTGATGGGCACGTAGAACAGCACCGACAGCGCCGTCATCAGCACGAAGTAGACCGTGCTCATGCCCTCGTCCAGCTTCAACAGCGAGGTCACGAAGAAGGGCAGCGCCGTCTGGAACATGGTGATGCCCAGGAAATAGGCGATGTCGGAGGCCACGAACACCCGGAAATCCTTGTTCCGGAAGGTGGCCGTCAGCGATTTCAGCGCCGTGGATTCGCTGGGCGCGGCCTTGACGTAGTCCTTCTCCCGGATGGTGAACACCGGCACGAACATGCAGACCATGCCGATCAGCGCCATCACGGTGAAGGTGGTGCGGATGGCGGCCACGCGCTCCATGCCCATGCCCTGCAGCGCGCCCCAGACCACCGGGGCCAGGTAGGCCATGGCCATGCCGGCGATGTAGGTGAAGGATATGGACGTGGAGATGGCCATGCGCGTCTTCTGGTCGCTGCCCAGCTCGGGGATCAGCGCGTTATAGGGCGTGCAATACATGGTCATGAACAGGTAGAACAGCATCAGCATCACGAACAGGAACGCCGCGTTGCCCCAGCTCTCGGCCCGCACCGGGGACCAGAACGTGAATATGCAGGACAGCGCGAAGGGGATCGCCGCCGCCCGCATGAAGGGGATGCGCCGCCCGTCCTTGCTCTTGCAGCGGTCGGACAGCGAGGCGATCAGCGGATCGGTGACGGCGTCGAATATGCGCCCGAAGGCGGTGATCGCGCCCAGTATGGTCAGCACGCCCAGTATCGCCAGGCCCTGGGGTATGAATATGGGCTGTCCGGCCTGCTGGGTGGCCAGGTCGGGCTGATAGTAGTTCACCAGCCAGCTGGAGATCAGCGCCGCGAGCACGGACCAGCCGAACTGGCCCACGGCGAAGCACCATACCTTGCCGGTGGACAGCTTCTTGGTTTCATTCATGTGTATTCCTCCCCGCTTGCTTCCGTCTTTACGGTCATATCGGTATTTTAACATATAAGCGGGGCGGGGGCAAGGGAAAAATGCGATCGACGGGGCGTTACGCAGCGGGATCCTTCGGCGCGGGCAGGGCCTTTTGCAGGTACAGCGCGTAGCCGCCCATCAGCACCACCGTCAGCGCGAGGTTGACGGCGATCTCGACGGCGGGGCTGAGGCTGCCCTCGACGCCGAAGGCGTTCAGCGCGTTGTTCAGGCTGTGGAAGATGACGCAGGGCCAGATGCTGCCGCCGCGATAGAACAGCTGCACCAGTGCAAAGCCCACCATCACCGCGAAGGCGATCTGGACCAGCGTCCTGGGCAGGCTCCTGCCGCTGCCGTTCACGACGTTGACGATGTGCCCCAGGCCGAAGGTCAGCGAGGACACCGCGATGGCGGAGCGCAGGTTGTCCTTCGCCATGGCCCTGAACAGCAGCCCGCGGAAGATGACCTCCTCCAGGAAGCCGACGCACAGCATGCTCAGCGCCGTCAGCACCGCCACGACCGGTCCGCGCGCCATGCCGACGCCGTTCCACAGCCCCATGGAGGCGACCACCGCCAGGGGCAGATAGAACAGGAAGCGGGACGCGGGATAGAAGGGCTTGCGAAAGCCGTACTTCTCCCCCAGGCCGTTGGCCTTGATCCAGCCGAGCAGCGCGGCGCTCAGCGCCAGGTGCAGCGCCAGCGTCACCGACTTGGCGAGCCCCAGGCCTTCGGAGATCTGGTCCGCGATGCTCGAGCCCACCACGTAGGCGACGATCCACAGCACCGCGAACAGCACTTCGTTCTTCTCATAGAGCTTCTTCATATTTATTCTCCTTCCCGCGCCTCCAAGGCGCTCCCCAATCGTACCAGCATGCGCCGGGCATCCTCCGCATCATAGCGCATGGCGTTGTTGGCCAGCAGGCTGGCATAGCCGTGCACGGCGATGAACAGCGTCCCGAACAGCTCGCCCGCGTCCCCGCCGGACGCGCCCAGCGCGCCGCCCGCCAGCGCCAGCAGCGGCGCGACCTCCGGCGCGGCGATCAGCTCCTCCAGGCTGCGGCCGGAGAAGTGGTCGTCCTGGAACAGGAACCGGAACAGCGGCGCTTCCTCCGCGCCGAAGCGTATGTAGCGCAGTCCCAGCTCCGTCAGCGGCTCCTCCGCTTGCTCCAGGTCCTCCAGCAGGAAATTCGTGTGAAAGGCGTCCGCCCGATCATAGACCGCGCGGCGCAGCGCCGCCATGTCCGCGAACTGGTACAGCACCGGCTGCGTCGAACAGCCCAGCCGCGCCGCCACCGCCCGGGCGTTCAGCGCCGTCGCGCCGTCCGTGCGGACCAAATCGAAGGCCGCCTCCACGATCATGTCCCGGGAGATCCGGGGGGATTTCGGCATGGGATCACCGCCTCTGCTATATTTATAACATGTGTTATTATATACCGATATCGCAGGGCAGTCAAGGGGTATTGATGGGAAGTGTGAAAAGGATGCTTCCGGTCAAGGGTATGGGGAACGGGGGACGGGAAACTCGTCTTTTATGGCGGCTTGCCTACAGAACCAGGAACTTCGCCGGCTGCCCACATCGCGGCCAGCCTGGCTCGTTCAATGGTTCCTGCCGGCAAGCCCCCGTCGCGGCGGTTTGCCGGCGCAAACCATTTGGACAAGGCAGCGCGACCGCGACGTGGGCGCGCGCCGCAGTTCCGGTTTGCAAGACAAGCCGCCCATAACCCTGCCCCGACATGGGACATGACTATTCTCCTGTCGGCCCCGTGTGAAGCAACACCACCCTCTCACCTGACCCCTCCACAGCCATTTTTTACAGAAGATTAACCCCATGCTCCCCGAGTCCACGCCGATTTATCGCCCATTCCCGCGCGGATGATTGTATAATGGATATCGGGCCGCGCGAGCGGCATCCCATCGATCCATACAACGGCCGCCTGCGGGCGGCGGAGGCATAGCATGGCAAACAAGACCAAGGCGAAGCGCAAGGGCGGCGGCCACATGGGGCTGGCGCTGCTGGGCTGCGCGGCGCTGGCGCTGCTGCTGTACCTGTCCGGGGGCACGAAGGCGCACACCGGCATGCAGGGCGCGGCGTCCGAGATCGCGGCCAACCGCGCGGCGCTGGAGGCGCTGGAGCGGCGCGAGCCCATCGACCTGAAGGAAGAGATCAAGCGCCGACAGCGGGAGCTGCTGGCCGAGAATAACGGCATACTGGTGGACGACCTCGCGGCGGAGCAGCAGAAGATACTCGCCATGGCGGACACGCCGCTGGACGGCTTCAACTACGCCGACTTCGCCCGCTGGTTCGACGGCACCGCCATCGTGGGCGATTCCATCATCCGCCAGCTGCGGCTGTTCGAGATGCTGGACGCGCCGGTGTTCGCCGAGGGCGGCATCCACCTGTCCGTGGAGCTGTCGCTGCTGGACGATATCGAGGCCGCCAAGCCCTCGGTGATCTTCCTGTGCTTCGGCATGAACGACGTGGGCGTGTTCCAGGACCGGGTGAGCATGTATGTGGAGCGCTATTCCAAGGTCATACGGCGCTTGCAGCGCAACCTGCCCGAGGCGGTGATCTACGTGCACGCCACGCTGCCGGTGACGGAGGCCTGCGTGCGGGAGGATTCCGATTACCAGTACATCGGCGCGTACAACGAGGCCATGAAGGCCGCCTGCCCGGAGCTGGGCGCGTATTTCATCGATTCCGCCTTCCTGCTGGAGGCGCGGCCCGACTTCTACTCCTCGGACGGCAGGCATCCCAACCGAATCTACTATCCGCTGTGGCTGACCTACCTGGCGGACATAACGGGGTTATCCAATGATTGATCGCAATACAGGCGCGCGCAGGCCCGCGACCGCGGCGCAGAGGCCCGTCCCCCGGACGGCGCAGCCGCAGAGGACCGCTCCCCGGACGGCGCAGAGGACCGCCGCCCGGACGGTGCAGCGGCCCGCAGCCCGCGGGCAGGCCGGTCTGGCCGCGGCCCGGGACCGGCGCTACGGCATCGTCAAGTGGGCGCTGCTGGCGGCGCTGCTGGCCTATACATTCCTCGTCGCCCGGGCGAACTCCGCGCGGGACGTGGATTTTTCCGTCATATCCAGCCGCATGGCCGCCGCGCCGGGCATCGACGTCCTGGAGCCGCTGGACGAAAACGCCTTCCAGGACCGCTTCGGCATCACGCCGGAGGGCTGCGAGGGCTGGCTGCTGTACGGCGCGGAGGAGATCATGAACGTCTCTGAGCTGATGATCGCCAAGACGGACGACGCCGCGCTGGACCGGCTGGAGGACGCCGCCCAGGGGCGCGTGGACGCCCAGCTGGCGGTGTTCCGGGGCTACGGCGTGGAGCAGACCGCGCATCTGGAATCCGCCCGGCTGTTCACCCGGGGCAGCTATATCTTCTACGCCGTGGGCGAAAATGCCGACGCATGGGAGGACGCGTTCCTCTCCTGCGTGCGATAGGGGGTGACGGCGGATGGTATTCAGCAGCCTGCACTTCCTCTTTCTGTTCTTTCCCGCGGTGATGCTGCTGCACCTGGTGGTCCCGAAGGGGCTCAAGAACCCGGTGCTGCTGGCGGCCAGCGTGTATTTCTACGCCTGGGGCGAACCGGTGTACGTGGGGCTGATGCTGCTCAGCATCGCCTACAACTACGTGGCCGGCCTGCAGCTGGGCGTGCGGACCCGGCCCTCGGCCCGCAGGGCGACGCTCGTCGCGGCGCTGGCGGTCAACCTGGGCGTGCTGGGCTTTTTCAAGTATGCCGGATTCCTGGTGGACACGCTGAACGGCGCGCTGGGGCTGCGCATCCGGGCGGCCCAGCTGCCGCTGCCCATCGGCATATCCTTCTACACCTTCCAGGCGCTGAGCTATGTGATCGACGTCTACCGGGGCAAGGCGAAGCCCCAGCGCAGCCTCGTCGACTTCGCCACCTACATCGCCATGTTCCCCCAGCTGGTGGCGGGGCCCATCGTGAAGTACGCCGACATCGAGGCGCAGCTGAAAAAGCGCTCCACGTCGCTGGCCCAGTGCGGCCAGGGGCTGGAGCGGGTGATCCTGGGCCTTGCCAAGAAGGTGCTGCTGGCCAACAACCTGGGGCTGCTGTGCGACGCCGCCCGGGCCGTGTCCCAGCGCACGGTGCTGACCTGCTGGCTGGGGGCGGCCGCCTACGCGCTGCAGATCTACTTCGATTTCAGCGGCTATTCGGACATGGCCATCGGCATGGGCCGCATGCTGGGCTTCGGCTTCGCGGAGAACTTCGACTATCCCTATCTCTCCCGCAGCGTCACCGAGTTCTGGCGGCGCTGGCACATGTCGCTGTCGGGCTGGTTCCGGGATTACGTCTACATCCCCCTGGGCGGCAACCGGGTGCGCGCCGGAAGGCACGTGCTGAACCTGCTGGCGGTGTGGATGCTCACCGGCCTGTGGCACGGCGCGAGCTGGAATTTCGTGCTGTGGGGGCTGTATTACGGCCTGCTGCTGATCCTGGAAAAGTACGCCACGGGCAGGGCGCTGGCGCGTCTGCCCGGCTGGGCTTCGCGGGCCTGCACGCTGCTGCTGGTGACGGTGGGCTGGGTGATATTCAGCAACACCGATTTTGCGCAGATGCGCGCCGCCCTGGGCGGACTGGTGGGCGTCGGCTGCGCGGGCTTTGCCGACGGCGCGTTTTTGTACCTGCTGCGGGGCAACCTGCTGCTGCTGGTGGTGTCGGTGCTGTGCTGCGGCCAGGGGCTGCGCAAGTGGCAGCTGCGGCTGACGGGCCGCTTCCCCATCGCGGCGACGGCGCTGTTCGCCGCGCTGCTGGTTGCCTGCACCGCCTTCCTGGTGCACAACTCCTACAATCCATTCCTGTATTTCAGGTTCTGAGGTGTCCGGCATGAAGAAGAAGCGGATGTTGTTCCTGCGGGCCACGGCGCTGGCGGCGCTGGCGCTGGTGCTGGCGCTGGACGCGCTGTTCCTGTTCACCGGCGCGCGGGCCTTCTCCCCGCTGGAGAACCGAAATTTGCAGCAGCGGCCCGCGCTGACGCTGGCGGGCGTGACCTCGGGGCGCTATGAGAGCCGGTTTGACGACTACGTCAGCGACCAGTTCCCCTTCCGGGACGCCTGGGTCGCGCTCAAGACGGCCATCGACCGCCTGGGCGGGCGCACGGAGTCCAACGGCGTCTACCTGAGCGGGGACGGCTATCTGATCCAGGACTTCACCATGCCCTCCGAGGCGGATTACCAGGCGAACCTGGACGCGCTGGCGGGCTTCCTGCAGCGGCATGGAGATCTGAAGCAATACGTGATGATCGCGCCCACAGCCGTGACGGTGGAGCGCGACCGGCTGCCCGCGCTGGCCCCCGCCGGGGACGAGGGCGGCTATCTGGACCGGCTGGCCAGGGACCTCTCAGGCGCGCCCGCGCGCTTCATCGACCTGCGCGCCGCGCTGGCCGGGGCGAGGGCGCAGGGCCAGGTCTACTACCGCACCGACCACCACTGGACCAGCGACGGGGCCCACGCGGCCTACCTGGCGCTGTCCGCGGCGGCGGGGCTCTCCGGGGAGGCCGCGCGGCTGGAGCGCAGGCTGCTGTCCGGGGATTTCCAGGGCACGCTGTCCGCCAGCAGCGGCTTTTTGCCCGGGGAGCGGGACGCCCTCTGGGCCTACGTTCCCCCGGAGGACGAGCAATTCGTGGTGACCTACGTGGGCGAGAACCGGCGCAGCGCGTCGCTGTTCGCCGCGGCGCACCTGGACACCCGGGACCAGTACGCGGTGTTCCTGGACGGCAACCACCCGGAGATCCGGATCGAGACCACCGCCGCCAACGGGCGCGCGCTGCTGGTGCTGAAGGATTCCTACGCCAACTGCCTGATACCGATGCTGGTGGGCGATTACGAGAAGATCATCGTCGTCGACCCCCGCTATTTCACCGGCAGGCTGGAGGTGCTGATGGAGGCCGAGGGCGTCAATGAGGTGCTGGTGCTGTACAACGCCTCCACGCTGGCCGGGGACACCGCGCTGCGGGGGGACCTCGCTTAATGGACAGATCAACGGGACGGCGGCCGCCGTCCCGTTGATTGCTTTTTATTCGATTTTCTCCCGTTCGCCCCCGGCATACAGCCAATCCCCCTGGATGTAGTCGTAGCTGTACGGGGCGATATCGCGCTTTTTGCTGTGGTCGGGGTCGAAGGCGGGGTTCGCGGGGTCATTGGGATAGTAGAAGGCCCCCGCGGTGCGGGTGTCGCCGAACATGCCCTCCTGGCTGCCGGTCAGCGCCAGCACCACGCCGCCGGGCGTGACCTGGTGGAACCAGAAGTGCTCTTCGGACACCTTTTTCAGGTCGCCGCCGTCCAGCGCCACGGACACGGTGGCCTTTTCGCTTTCCGACCAGCAGTACAGCCGCCCGTTCAGCGCGATGTAGCCAAAGCCGCTGTCGCCGTCGTCGCTGTCGTAGCCCTCGGTGAGCCGCCTCGCGGGATAAAGCCCGTCCGTCCCCCGCTGGCCCAGGGTGTCCACGGCCACGATGCCGCCGTCCGCCGCCAGCAGCGTGCCGTCCACGTAGACCAGGTAGCCCGTCCCCTCGTCGCCGTTCCACAGCCTGTCCTGCGCCCGGTAGACCCGCTCCGGGGCGAGGTTGTCCAGCTTCGTGTACCACACGCCGTCGTCATTGGCCATGTAGATCCCGTCGCCCACCGGCAGCAGGTCGTTGATGTACACGGCCTCCTCGCCGCCGCCCCTGCCCGCAAAGGGCCGTCCCAGCTCGACAAAGCCGCCGCCCTCGTAGTCGCAGCGGTAGAAGCAGCCGTTGTTGTCCACCAGCAGCAGCCCGTCGCCCGCGTCGTACATGCGCACGTCGCCGTGGTCGATCTCCTCCGCCAGCAGCCGCGCCTGCTCCGGATGGCCCTCGGGCCAGGCGAACAGGCTGTAGTGGCTGCCGATGCCCCAGCCCCAGCTCTCGTCGATGCCCAGCAGCTCGTACATGGTGCCCTCGGACAGCAGGCGGGTGTGGGTGCTGTCGAAGCGCACGACGCTGTTGTCGGTGCAGGAGTTGTAATGGGCCGGGTCGTCGTGGGGCGTGGCGTGGTGAAGGCTGGCGAAGGCCTGGGGCGCGTGGGCCGCAGGCGCGGGCATGGCCGGTGTGGGCGCGCCCTCCCGCACGCGGAACTCCAGCCAGGTCCTGACTTCGTCCTCCTCCACGTACACGTCGTCGATCAGCAGCCGGTAGAGGCCCTCGCGCAGCGCCCCGAAGGGCGTGGTGGGATAGACCAGGTGCGCCGCGTCGCAGAACCAGCCGTCGTGCTCCCGGTTCGGGTCGCCGTCGATCCTGCCCCGCAGGCTCACGTCCCCCACCGGCGTCCAGCTGCCGTTCTGAAGCCGCTCCAGCGACGCCTCGCAGCCAAAGCCGGCGATGCCGCCCGCGGGCCGGGTCAGCGTGACGCTGACGAACGCCGTGCCCACGGGATATTCGGGCTGGTCCATGGCCGCGCGGGTGCCGTCCGGCAGCGTCGCGGCGGAGACGGGCGCGTAGTCGGGCTGCAGCGCCGACTGAGGCGCGGCCTCCCCGGCCACCGTTCCCCCGGCCGCCACGTTCAGCGTCATGACCATGCCGTCACGCAGCGCCGCCAGCTCGCTGTCGCTGATGACGCCGCAGTACACCGCGTCCTCGCCGTCGGCGTAGCCCTGCAGCGTGAACTGGGCGTGGCAGTAGTCCGCCCGGCGGGTCAGGCTGTAATCCGGGTCGAAGTGCTTCTCCCGCACCACCAGTATGTTCACGCCGTCGTCCCGGACGACGTAGAACTGCGCGTCCGCGGCGAAGTCGTCGTCCGACTTGAAGGCCAGCTTGCCGCCGGACTTCTTCGGCGTGATGGTCAGATCATCCTCCCCCATCGGCCCTCCGGCCTGGGAGAGGGTCGCGCCCGCGGGCCAGCGGGTGATCTCCAGCCGGTCGCGGTAGATGTAAAAGGGCAGCTCGAACGATCCGCCGTCATAGGGGGCGCTCGGCCGCACGGTCAGGTACCAGGCCGCGCCGATGTGCCGCCGGTTCATCAGCAGCCCGTCCGGCATGCAGTCCGGTATGTACGCCTCCGTCGTGTAGATCTGCCCCTCCCGGGCGTTTTCCAGGTAATCCAGGTAGTCCCGGCCGTGGAGCAGCCGCGCGATATCCCCGTCCTCGGTGTCGGCCTCGTGGATCAGGGCGTCGGAGGCCGTGGCCTCCCAGCCGCCCGGCTCCATCTGTTGGCGCAGGTAGCTGTCCGGCACGCGGATGACCACCGTGCCGCCCCGCTCCCAGGCCTCGATGCCGGAATAGGCCGCCTCGTCCGGCACGCAGGCCGCGCAGGGGCGCACCTCCCAGTCCGGATAGTCGGCGGCGCTCTTCGATATCTCCCGCAGGTTGCTCGCCAGGGCGCAGCTCCGGGTGCTGTGCCAGCAGTGGCTCTCGTCGTCGACGTAGATCGTGCCCTCCGCCGTCGCGGCGCACAGCAGCATGGCCAGCGCCGCGCACAGCAGCGCCGGGAGAATGGTCCTCTTCATGTCGGTCGGCCCCCTTTTTGCAGATATTTCCATGGATATAGACGCATACCGGAGGGGTTTGGGGTAAGCGCATACAAAAAATGTTACCGCAGGGACGCCGTCGCCGGCGTCCCTGCGGTAGATTCATAAGCCCGTCAGCCCTGCATGGCGTTCATGAACGCCTGCAGCATCTCGGCCAGCTCGCCGCGGGTGACGGCGGCGGGGTCGGCGGTCTCCGTGAGGGGATCGATCCCCTGCCCCACCAGCGCCGAGAACAGGTTCCACACGTCGCCGGGGGCGATGGGGGCGGTCAGGTCGGTGTCGGCGGAGGCCAGCCCATATTCCGCGAAGGTCGCCAGCGCCGCGTCGGCGTCGCACTCGCCGCCGATCAGCACGTAGGCCGCGGCCAGCAGATCGCCGTTGGTGGCGGGCTCGTCCACGCCGAAGGCGTCCTCGCCCGCGGGGGCCATCATGCCCTGCTCGAAGGCGAAGCGCACGGCCTCATAGTGCTCGCTGCCCTCGGCGGCGTCGGTGAACGCCACCTGGGTCTTGTCCTCGGCCCCGAAGGGGTTCAGGATCGCGTCGAACAGGTCGGCGTTGGCGTTGATGGTGGAGGCCGCGCCGGAGGCCTTGCGCGCACCGTTCTCGTTCAGCTTCGCGTACAGCTCGGCGTCGGCGTGCACGGCCTCGGGGGTCAGCTGCTTCAGCTGGCGCATCCAATCCAGGCGGCGCGCCGGGTCGAGGCCCTGCAGCGCGTCCATCGCCGCGGTGGCCGCGCCGGTCAGCTCGCCCATGGGCGTGGCATAGTAGGAATAGGCGTTCATGATGTAGCCGTCCAGGGTCTCCTGGTCCAGCTCCGCGTTTGCGATCAGCTCCGGCAGCTGCGTCAGCACGTCGTAGGTCTCGGCGATGTTCGGGTCGCGGTAGGCGTAGACCATGAAGTAATCCTCGCTGGCGCCGGTCTGGGGCGTGTAGACGCCGTACTGGTCGCGCAGCAGGGGCACCAGGAAGGTGTCGCTCACCAGGTTGCCCAGGGCATCCAGGCTGCCGTCGAAGCTCTCCAGGCCCACGGTGTCCAGGCCGCCCGCCAGCAGGTTGTACTGCACGCCGCTGTCGATGACCAGCGCTTCATTTTTGGCGGGCATCGGCAGATCGTACTGCACAGGGGTGATCTCGCGCTCGCCCAGGGACGTCAGGAAGGCGTCGGAGAGCTGGCGGTTCAGGGCGATGCTCGCCTCGTTGCCGGCGCAGATCGTCACGGCGTTGTTCCGGTTGTCGAGGAAGGCCTTGATGGATTCCAGCTTCGCCGTCGCGGCCTCGGGATCCTCGGCCAGCAGCTGCTCCACAGCGCCCAGGAATTCATAGTAATCCAGACCGGAGGCATAGCTGTTGTAGGCGTAGATCGGCTTGGACTGCGCCAGCGCGCGGCTCATCATCGTGCCGGCCGGGTTGGCGGTGATGCTGCTCTTCATCGCAGCCTTCCTGGCCTGCACCTGCTCCAGCAGCTTCGCGGGATCGTCCACCTTGGTGTCAAAGATCAGCTCATGCACCAGGTCGTAGCCCGCGGCCAGGTCGTCGTCCAGGGCCATCCAGCTGGCGCGCAGATAGGGATGATAACCGTTCTCGCCCTCCTTGGCCAGGGACAGATAGATGGAACCGTTGTACAGATAGCGGCTGATCAGGTTGGCCAGCTCCGCCTTGGTGTGCGCGGCGGTGTCCAGCTGGGTGACCAGGTCGGTATACAGCACGAACCAGTGGATATCCTCCTGGGCCAGGTCCTCGGCGTCCAGCATGATGTTGGCCTGGCTGACGCCGTCCACCGCCGCCGGGACGCTGATGTGGCGGATGTTGCCGTCGTCGTCCGTCTCGTCGGTCACGTCGTAGCGCTTGAGCTCCTCGGGCAGGGATTCCACCGTCACAGCCTTCAGCTGGGCCACGTAATCGGCGGAATGATCCTCGGGGGCCTCGGCGTTGGTGGCCTCGACGATGGCCGCGATCTCCTCGTCGGTCATGCCGGCCTTCAGCTCGGCCAGCCTGTCGGCCAGCGCGGCGTCGTTCTGCTCCTTCGCGCCGGGCTCCGGATAGGTGGTCACCAGCGCGGTGGTCTGGCTGTCCAGCAGCCATTCGGAAACCGCCTGGGCATACGCGCCCTGCCGGTTCCAATCGTCCACCTTGAACAGGCCGTCCTGGTAGTCCTGATGGTCCCAGGGGTTGCCGGTGGAGACGTAGCGGCTGAGCATGGGCTCGATGACGTTATCGATGGGTTCGCTGCTCTCCCGGGTCAGACGGGCGGAGATGGCCAGGGAGGCCGCCACGCCGTCCACCAGTTCCTGGGGGAAGCCGTCCTGGGCGATCTTCGCCAGCTCCTCGTCCACGATGCCCCTGAACGTATCCGTGTCCTGGGGATCGACGCTGTCGGCATAGAACGCGATGGCGTCCTCGGGGCCGTCCAGCTCGATGAAAGCGCCGAACTGGCCGTAGGGGATGGCCTCCTGCAGGCGCTGCTGCAGATCGGAGGCGTTGTCCGCGAACAGGTCGGTCATCGTGTCCAGTATCAGCTCCTGCTCCAGGTTCTGGCGCAGGCCCGGGCACACGAACTCGTAGAAGATCATGGAGGCGTGCTCGGTGCTCGCGCCGGCCTCCACCGGGAAGGGCAGCGACTGCACCACCGGCTCGGTGATGGGGGTATAGCCCGCGTCCTCGCGGACGTACTCCTTGCGCTCAAACTGGCTGTAATAGCTGTCCAGCAGCGCCAGGAACGCGGCGTAGTCCTCGAACTGGCCGTACAGGTAGGCGATGCTGTTGGAGGGATGGTAGTAGCGGTCGTGGTAATCCTTCAGCGCCTGCCAGGTCATGTCCGGGATGGATTCGGGCGCGCCGCCGGATTCATTGCCTAGCATGGAGCCGGGGAAGGCCGCCTGGACCGCGTTCTTTTGGGCCTGCTGCCGCAGCGTCGTCGCGCCCAGCATTTCGGAATACACGGTGCCCTCGATGGTCAGCGGATCCTCCGCGTTCTCCAGGCGATAGCGCCAGGCCTCGGTGCGGAAGATGTGCTCGTTCTCCATGATCATCGGATAGAAGCAGGCGTCGGTGTAGAACTCCGCCAGCTTCAAAAGCTGGGCCTCGGAGAGGCTCGCGATGGGATAGCACGTGAACCATTGGCTGGTCATGGCGTTCAGGAAGGTGTTGTAGGTCTGGTAGGCCAGGTTGAAGAACATCTGCTCGCCCGGATACTTCTTCGAGCCCTGGATGGTGGCGTGCTCGAACACGTGGGGCAGGCCGGTGTTGTCGATGGCCTCGGTGCGGAAGGCCAGGTTGAAGGCCCGGTTGGTGTCGTCGTTGGCGATGTAATACAGCTCCGCGCCGGTCTTTTCATGCTCGAAGCGCACGATCACCGCGTCCATCAGCGGATCGTCGCGGGTATCGATCACCTTGAAGCCGTGGACCTTCTCGCCCAGCTGGGGCAAGAAGGCGGCGTCGGATTCGGCAGCCTCGGCCTCGTCCAGCGCCGGGGCGGCCTCGCCCAGGTCCATATCCTCCGCGCTCTCCGCCAGGGCGGGCAGCGCGGTCAGCAGCAGGCACAGGGCCAGCAGCCACGCAAACAGTCTCTTCATATATTTACCTCCTGTCGTAAAAGGGCAGTCCCGGCGCACGGCGCGCCGTTATGGCTATCATTATAGCATCTTTTATCGCGCTTGTAAAACCCATATGTCCCGCCTGTTGCGCGCCGTCTGCGCGGCGGTTGCCCTGCCCATCTTATTTCGGGCACACCCTCGTCACAATGTTGTCGTTTGAGTATTGCGCGGCTATCTGATATAATGATATGTGTGATTATATACTCAGGCTCAGAAGGGCTTTTGCGCTGAAAGGTGATAGATATGCAGATGACATATGAACAGGCGATGCGACCGGGCCTTTTGCAGGCGTTCGCCACGCGGCGGGGCAGCGGCTATATGATGCGTTCGGAAAAGCGGGGCGGCAGCTACGGCAACGGCTCCAACCGCCCGCCCAAGCGCAAGCGCGCGGGCTTTGCCTACATATTCCTGACGCTGCTGGTGAGCCTCATCCTCTGGCCGGTCGGCATGGTGATGCTGTGGCGGCGCAAGGTGCGGCTGCAGCCGGGCACGAAGCTGCTGATCTCGCTGCTGACGCTGTGCCTGAGCGTGTTTTTGATCGTGTTCGCGCTCACCGTGCCGGTGGACAATCCCCGGTTCACCGCCTTCCAGGACAAGGCCAACGACTGGCTGGACAAGGCCGCGGCGGACATCTCCGTCGCCGGCGACGCCGCCATGAAGAAGGGCTCCGAGACCTGGAACGTGATGTCCGACTTCGCCGTGGCCGGCGCGGACTACGCGCTGAACCAGTCCGCCGACACCATCGACAAGGGCGTCGAATGGGCCGGACAGGCGCGGGAGGCCGTCGCGAACCTGTTCCACCGCGAACCCGCGCCCACCGAGGCCCCCGCGGAGACGGAGGTCCCCGGGGACACCGAAGCGCCCGAGGAGACCTCCCCGAGGACACCGAGGCCCCTGAGGAGACGGAAGTCCCCGAGGACACCGAGGCCCCTGAGGAGACGGAAGCGCCCGAGGACACCGAGGCCCCTGAGGAGACGGAAGCTCCCGAGGACACCGAGGCCCCCGCAGAGGTCGAAGCCCCCGAGGACACTGAAACGCCCGAGGATACCGAAGCCCCCGCAGAGACCGAGGTTCCCGAGGATACCGAAGCGCCCGCAGAGACCGAGGTTCCCGTCGAGGCCGACGGCGAGCTCGAGCTGCGGCTGCCCGAGACCGCGCCCGACCCGCAAACCGCCCAGGCGCTGGGCGTCGGCGCGCTGCACGCGGACGGCAGCTTCACCCCCGGCGAGGCCGAGGTGAACGCGCCGGAGGACGCGGCCCCCGCCGCGGAGGAGGCCACGCCGGTGCCCGATGAGATCGCCACCCAGGCCCCGGTGGAGAACACCGCTGAGGCTGCCGCAGAGGCCACCGAGGCTCCCACCGAAGCGCCCACGGAGGCCCCCGTCGAGGAGACGCCCGCGCCCGTCGCGTACAGCGTCAAGCCCGCCGGGGAAGCCACCGTCTACTACTACGACAACGGCAGCAAGGGCTTCCACCGCACGCCCAACAGCCATGGCATGGGCGGCGCGCCGGCCCACACGCTGGCCGAGGCCTTCGCGGCCGGAAAGAACCGCTGCAACTCCTGCGGCATGCCGGATGAGAGCATCCTCAGCGAGGAGCACATCGCCTGGGTGGACGGCAAGAACCGCATCCACACCACCGACGAATGCGCCTCCTTCTCCGGCGACTGGCGGCTGATCCCGCTGGCGGAGGCCGTGGACGCGGGCTATGAGCGCTGCGCCGACTGCGGCGCGGACGCCTACGCCGAGTCCATCTTCCCCACCCCGACGCCCACGCCGGAGCCCACCGCCACGCCCGAGCCGATGGCCGTGACCCCCTCCACCCCGCTGAAATCCGTGGGTGAGATCACCGTGTACTACTACGCGACCAGCAAGGGCTATCACGTGAAGTCCAGCTGCGTGGGCATGAGCAACGCCCCGGCCCACACGCTGGCCGAGGCCGTGAGCGACGGCAAGCGCGCCTGCGGCAACTGCAATCCCCCCGCCGCCGATCTGATCGGACAGCCGGTGCTGTGGGTGGACGGCAAGGGCCTGTGTCACACCACCGACGCCTGCTCCAGCTTCACCGGAAAATACAGCCTGGTGACCCGGGACGACGCGCTGGCCCGCGGGCTGGACGGCTGCCCCGACTGCGGCGCGACGGAATACCTGGTGCCCGGCACGGTGCTGGCGGGCAATTGACGAGGAAAGGATTGACCGACCATGGCCAGGAAGAGTGCAAAATCCAAGGGTTATCGCAAGCAGGCTGCCAAGAAGCCCTATCTGAGCAAGCGGGACATCGCCATACTGTGCGTATTGATCGTGGCCGTCGCCATCGGCGCGATACTGCTGTTCCGCTATGACGACGGCGCGCTGAAGCTCAAGGACGGCGCGGTGGTCACCGAGGGCGACAACTGGCTGATCGTGAACGGCAGCAACGTCCGGGGCCGCGCCCGCTACTTCAAGCTGGGCGAGATGGGCGAGATCGAGGGCTACACCCGCGAGGCGCACGGCATCGTCACCGACGCCAACGTGCCCGAATACGCCTTCACCCCCGTGGACGAGGCCGCGGGCATCACGAGCATCACCGCCACCGCCAGCCACAGCGGCGCGGAGGCGCTGGCGAAGTTCGGCACCGAATCGCTGGCCGCCATCGAGGGCACCAGCGTGGGCGATACCGTGGAGGCCGACATCAACGGCCATGCGGTGCAATACTACATCTACACCAGCGAATACGCGGTGGCGGAGGAAGCCGAGGAAGCAACGGAAGAAGCCGCCGAGGAAGCCGCGGAGGAATCCGAGGGCTCCGACGAGGCTGCTGAGGATGCGGACGCCGCCGCAGAGCCGAACCGCTTCACCAAGTCGCTGAGCGGCTACTTCGACGCCGGGCACGACAGCTGCATCGCCATCCACGTGGAGAGCAGCGCCGAGTCCGCGGACGGCTACCTGGCCGACGACGCGCTGACCGAGGCGCTGGCCCAGGCCGTGATGGCCGTGACGCTGGAGGAAGGCAAATAAATCGCAGACGGACGACGCAGGGGACGACGAGCAATCGCCGTCCCCTGCGTCTTTTTCACAATATCAGTTGAAGCGCCACCACCAGCGCCGCGCCGGGCAATCCAAGGAAGCCCACGGCCATGGCGGTGAAGGGATTGATCTCCACCCCGAAGCCCACCAGGCCGCCCAGCAGGTTCACCAGGCCCAGCGCCAGCGCGCCCATCACGCCGCCCGCCAGCAGCCGCCACATGAACCGCATGGGCACCAGCAGCAGATAGCCGATCAGGCACAGCAGCGTCAGGCCGATGGCGAAGGACAACACCAGCTCCCAGGGAATCTGCACCGAAAACACCTCCCCCACCCCACACTATGCGGCGGGAGGCGGGGATAGACCGGCGGGCGCTTCATGGCGCGCCCGCCGGTCCGTCATTTGGAGATCAGCACTCGAATTCCGCGCGCGCGGCGCTGCTGCGGGGCATGACCCAGCGTCCACAGGTGAAATCCGGTATGGCGACGGGCATGCTGCCTGCCGCGATGGAGGCCTCGCTGAGCGCCGTGATGCTCATCCAGGCCGCGGCGTCGTAGACGTCGATGGACGGCTCCGTCTGATTCTGCACGCTCTCTATGAAGGCGCGCAGCACCAGGTAGTCCATGCCGTCGTGGTTGCCCCGGATGCCGAAGTCCCGATACTCCCGCCACAGCGGATGGGTGTACTGCTCCATGTACTTCGCGTCGCTCTCGGGATGATGGGCCCAGTCGTCGGCGGCGACGGGCGTCAGCCCCTCCAGGTAGATCAGCCGGCCGTCCTCCATCCACATGCCCTTTGTGCCGCGGATGACGCCGCCCCGGGAGTAGAAGCGCGGCAGGGTGCAATCGTGGGTGAGCTGTATGGTCTCGCCGTTGGCGCACTTGATCAGCGTGGTGACCACGTCCCCCTCGTTGACCTGGGCGTTGACCAGCTCCGGGCAATCCTGGCGGTGCGCGACCAGCCACTCGTGCAGCCCGCAGGCCTTGCTGGCCATGGAGGTGAGCGTGAGCATGCGGTTGCCCCGGTTGATGTTCATATAGTTGGCGATGGGGCCGAGCTCGTGGGTGGGATAGAGCTCGCCGTTGCGGTGCAGAAAGTGCCTCTGGCGATAGTGCCGGTTCACGTCGCCGTTGCCGATCTCGTCCCGCAGGTCGTGGGAATAGGCCCCCGCGCAGTGGACCACGTTCCCGAACACGCCCTCGTGGATCATGTGCAGCAGCGTCAGCTCCTTGTCGCCGTAGCAGCAGTTCTCCAGCATCATCACCGGGATCCCGGTCTCCTCGCTGGCCCGCACCAGCCGCCAGCACTCCTCCACGCTGGTCGCGCCGCCCACCTCCATGGCGGGGCGCTTGCCGCAGCGCATGGCCTTGATGGCCAGGGGGATGTGGGTCTCCCAGCTGGTCATGATGATCACCGCGTCCACGTCGGCGCGGTCGATGGCCTCGTCATGGTCGGTGGTGACGAAGGGGCGGTGTCCCCGCTCCCGCAGCACGATCTCCGCCGCCTGGTCGGCGCGGTCACGATAGGCGTCGCACACCGCCGTGACGTCCACGTCCTTCATCTCCAGCAGCGTGTTCATCTGCCCGATACCGCGGCTTCCCAGTCCAAGAATAGCCAATCTGACAGTCTGTCCGAAGTGATTCAGTCTCATACGGCATCCACTCCTATCGCATTGGTGATTGCGTCCGAGGAGATTATAGCACAGCGGATATGGGCGTTCAAGACGGAAGGCATCCCAGCAGGAGGCTGGCATCCAGGCCGCCATCGACATGCTCAACGAATCCCAGGGCAAGATCCACGTAATCGCCATCACAGTGCCGTGGGGCCAGTACTGGGATTCGCGGGCGGCAGGCCCCCGGTTTTATTGTGCTGCGCGCCGTCGAAATTGCGCGAACAGGCAGGATTTTGGGCCCGCGCCGTCAAATATACTATGGAAACGGATAGACATCATCATACGCGAGGAAGCACCCATGAAGACGCCCTGCCTGATCGTAGACCACGACGACACCGTCGTCAACAGCACCGCCACGGTGCACTATCCCTGCTTCGTGGAATACACCCGCATCTACCACCCCGAATACCGCTGCACGCTGGAGGATTACTTCCTGAAGAACTTCGATCCCGGCGTGGTGGCCTTTTTCCGGGACGAGGTGGGCATGAGCGAGGCGCAGATGCTCCAGGAGCAGACCTATTGGAACGCCTATGTGCAGAACCACGTGCCCCAGGCCTATCCCGGCATGGCGGAGATCCTATGGGAGCAGAAGCGCCGGGGCGGGCGGCTGTGCGTGGTGTCCCACTCCTACAGGGACAACATACTGCGGGATTACCGGGAGAACGGGCTGCCGGAGCCGGACGCGGTGTACGGCTGGGAGTGCCCGCCGGAGCAGCGCAAGCCGAACCCCTGGCCGCTGGAGCAGATCATGGCGGACTTCGGCCTGGAGCCGGGCGAGCTGCTGATGCTGGACGACCTGAAGCCGGGCTACGACATGGCCCGGGCCTGCGGGGTGCCCTTCGCGGCGGCGGGCTGGGCGAACGACATACCCCAGATCGAGGGCTTCATGCGCAAGAATTGCGATTATTACTTCAAGACCGTGCCCGAGCTGGGGGCATGGCTGTTCGAATGACGGCGGGAGGGAACGCATATGTCCAAGAAAATCACAAAGATCGTGCTGACCGGCGGCCCGGCGGCGGGCAAGACCACGCTGATCAGCCGGATACTGCACGAGTTCAAGCAGGAGGACGGCTGGCGGGTCATCACCATACCGGAGACGGCCACGGAGCTGATCTCCGGCTTCGGCATACGTCCCTTCGGCGGCTGCATGAGCATGCTGGCCTTCCAGGACTTCGTGATCGCCGACCAGATCCACAAGGAAAAGCTGGCGCTGGAGGCGGCCCAGGTGGTGCCCGAGGACAACATACTGATCATCTATGACCGGGCGCTGATGGACGACAAGGCCTACATCAGCGACGAGGAATTCGCGCAGGTGCTCTCCCGCTTCGACGGTCGCACGGAGGCCAGCGTGCTGGCGGGCTACGACGCGGTGCTGCACCTGGTGACCTGCGCCAAGGGCGCGGAATTCGCCTACAACCTGGGCAACGCCGCCCGCACGGAGTCGCTGGAATACGCCCGGGAGATGGACGACCGCACGCTGCGGGCCTGGCGGGGCCATCCGCACCTGCAAATCATCGACAACTCCGTGAACTTCGAGGAGAAGATCAACCGGGCGCTGCGGGAGATCTACCGCATACTGGGCGAGCCGGAGCCGATGATCGAAAAGCGCAAGTTCCTGGTGGAGATGCCGGACATCGGCGCGCTGGTGGCCCAACACGGCGCGCTGGCGCTGGACATGATGCAGACCTACCTGCGCGTGGTCACGCCCAACGTGGAGCGCCGCATCCGCCAGCAGCGCAACGGCGAGGATTACCTGTATTTCTATACGGAGAAGCACTTCATGCCCGACGGCGCGAAGTGGGACACGGAGAAGCCCATCTCCGAGAAGGCCTACATACGCTACCTGATGGAGGGCGACAGCGCGCTGCACAGCGTGCGCAAGACCAAGTACCAGTTCATCTATGAGGGCTGCCGGTTCGAGCTGGACGTCTATCCCTTCAGCGCGGACCGCGCGGTGCTGTTCATGTATTCCGGCAACGCGGACACCCCCATGCCCCCGGAGATCAAGGTGCTGCGGGAGGTCACCGGCGATCCGGCCTACAAGAACCGCCAGCTGGCGCGGGTACAGGCGCTGTAGGCCCCTTAAAAACGCGACAACAGCCTTCGCCCACACATGGACGAAGGCTGTTGTCATGCCGGCGACGGGCTTACTTGTCGCCGATCCTGTCGATCTGGGCCTTGATGGCGTCGAAGGTCTGGGCGGAGATGTCGTGCTCCACCTTGCAGGCGTCCTCCTGGGCGATCTCCGGGTCCACGCCGATCATCACCAGGATCTTTGTCAGCACCTTGTGGCGCTCGTAGATGCGCTGGGCGATCTCCATGCCAGAATCGGTCAGGGAGATGTAGTTGTCCTTGTCCATCAGGATATAGCCGCCCTCGCGCAGCTGCTTCATCGCCACGCTGACGGAGGGCTTGCTGACCCCCAACCCCGTGGCGATATCCACAGAACGGGCATAGCCCTTCTCCTCGGTGAGCCGGAGAATCATCTCCAGGTAATCTTCCGCTGATTTGTGAATCCTCATCGCCGTATATCAACGCCCGGGCACGCGCCGCGCAGGGCGTCGTCTCCTTTCAAATTCTATAATATATTTTAGCATATTCCTTATCCTTTTTCAAGCTGTGCGGCACATTTTGTTTACCCCGTGCGCACCGGACGACAATTTCCGCACCCTCATTAGCCAAAAGTAATCAAAGTGAAAAAATGCGGAAAACTGAAAAAAAGGGCTTGACATTCCCCCGGTTTCGTGTATAATATATATCGTTGCCGACGCAATGAGGCACTTGAAGCCGGATGCTGAAAGGTGTCGCCGTCGATCGAATGATAGGCTGGCGTAGCTCAATTGGCAGAGCAGCTGATTTGTAATCAGCAGGTTGCGGGTTCAAGTCCCATCGCCAGCTCCATTCTTCGGAGCCAGGCAACAGGGAATTGTGGGTAGGTTCCCGAGTGGCCAAAGGGAGCAGACTGTAAATCTGCCGCGGAACGCTTCGGTGGTTCGAATCCACCCCTGCCCACCATCTATGCGGGAATGGCGGAATTGGCAGACGCGCTAGATTCAGGTTCTAGTGATCATTACGATTCGTGCAGGTTCAAGTCCTGTTTCCCGCACCAAAGGGTTGC
>ONHI01000001.1 GCA_900317565.1 uncultured Eubacteriales bacterium | reverse complement strand
CCCGTCGGCCTCCCGCCTGCGCAGGCCCGACCGCGCCGCGCCCCGCAGCGCGTTGCGCCGCGCCAGCTCCCGCATCAGCGCAGCGTCCCGGCCCGCGTCGCCGCCCATGTTCCGTCGGTCACCATCCAAATCGAAGCCCATACAATCCTCCCCGGGGCGGCAGTGACAAGATCATCCTCCGCCCCACAATATGCAATATATCCATAAGTATGGGCCACTTGGTGCCAAAATATAATGATTGTCGACGCCATCCTGCGGATGTCGCCGACCCGGAAAACGTTCCGTTTTCCCAATCATGTATAATTAAAGAAACCGCCGGGGGACTTTCGTCCTCCCGACGGCAGGATAGGCTGTATTCGCGGTGTTATTCGTTCTCGTCGCCCAGCTCGGCGCGGCGGCGGCGGATGTTCTTGCAGGCCTCGGTCATCTGGTCCTCCACGGACGCCAGCATCTGATAGGCGTCGTGCTGGGCCTTCAGGCGTAGCTCGCTGGCCTCCACCCGGGCGTCGTTCTTGATGATGCGGGCCTCCTCCCGGGCCTGGCGCAGGATCTCGCTCTCGTCGATCATGTGGTCGGCGCGCTCCTGGGCATCCTGGAGAATGGCGCGGGCCTCGTTCTCGGCGTCCAGCACCCGCTGCTCGGCGTCCTCGCGGGCGCGCTCCAGCGCGGCGTTGACGCGCATCTCGGCGGAGCTGATGCGGTTCATGGCCTTGGTCTCGGCCTCGGTCATGATGCGCTCCTGCTCGGAATACATCTGCAGGCCGTATTGCACGGCGTCGGGCAGATTCTTTTCCATGTCATCTATAATCATCAGGCATTTTTCCGCGTCGATGATCTTCTTGCCGGTCAGCGGCACGCTGGTACCCGCGTTGATCGCCGCGCGAATGTGCTTCAACAGCTCGAGGAAGTACCGCATATCGTTGACTTCATCGTTCTGATGCGCCTGCGGGGTCTCGCGAGTATCCTGCTCCTCATCCTCGTAGAACTTTTCCTGATCGCGATCCATCGTTTAGCCCTTCCTTTCCGCACCCGGCGGCCTGCCTGATGCAGCTTAGTCTGCCCGGGTTCACCGGTTTAATCCAATATCGTAGCGTCGTTATTCCTCTGTCGCGCCGATCTCCGCGAAGTCCACCGCCGTATCGCTGTACAGCCGCGTGTCGAACACGCGGAACGGCTTTGGCAGCGGCACCACGGCGCTCTTTGTGCGTTCCATGACGATCAGGCATCCCGGCGCGAGCATCTGCGCGGCATACAGCCGGGACAGCGCCTCGCCATAGGCCTCCACCATGCGATAGGGCGGATCCAAAAACACCAGGTCGAAAAGCTGGCCGGACACCGCCTCGATGGCGCTTCGATAGTCCAGGCGCAGCACGCGGGCCCGGAAATCGAAATCGTCCCCCAGCACGGCCCGGGCATTCCGCTCGATCATCTGCAGCGCCGCCCGGGAGTTGTCCGCGATCACCGCGAGCTCAGCCCCCCGGCTGAGCGCCTCCAGCGCCAGCGCGCCCGTGCCGCCGAACAGATCCAGCACCCGCGCGTCCGCCACCCGGGAGCCGATGATATTGAACAGCGAGCCCCGGATCTTGTCCGACGTGGGGCGCGTTTCAGAGCCCGGAGGCGCGTAAAGCGTGCGCCCCTTGGCCTCTCCA
Organism: uncultured Eubacteriales bacterium; assembly: GCA_900317565.1. Classification (GTDB taxonomy): domain Bacteria; phylum Bacillota; class Clostridia; order Christensenellales; family Aristaeellaceae; genus UBA2862. Next base: position 86,018 of record ONHI01000001.1, on the reverse strand, counting down.
GCAATAATACGCATAGCTCCACCTATGATATTGCCCCAATTATATCATAATTGTGCAATATTTGCAATCGGTTTTTCTAAAAAATATCAAATTTCAGGGCGCTGCACCCGGGGCTTGGGCTTTTTGCGCACGACCCTGGACTTTGCCTTGGCGCGGCGCTTGCCCTCGGCCATCGCCTTTTCCGATTTTGCCCACAGCTTGGGGCCCTGCATGTAGCCGCCGAAGATGCACAGCGGGAACACGAAGGGGGATATCATCAGCACCGCGGCCACCACGCCGGTCAGCCGGTCGAAGGTGCTGTACCAGTGCAGCACCACGGGCCAGAAGGGCACCGCCAGCAGCCAGGAGGCCAGCCGGGTGGGCATCACCAGCGGCTCGATCTTCAGAAGCGAGCAGAGTATGTACAGGCAGCCCACGGCGTAGGGCAGCAGCGCGCTGGCAAAGACGCCCTTTATGCCGGTGGACACGCTCCAGGCCCTGCGGACGACATTGTCCTCCAGCTGCCCGTGGGTGGGGCTTTCGGGGTCCTCGGCGCGCTCCACGGTCTGGAGTATGCTGCACGCCTGGTGGCCGAAATCCATGCCCTGCCGGAAGCTGAAGAACATGGCCAGCACCAGGCAGATCAGGCCCAGCACCAGCCAGGGGGTGGTGCCCAGGCTGAACAGCGCCAGGTTCAGCAGTATCATCAGGAACATCGTGGTGGCGTTCGCCTTCCACATATCAGAAATTCTCATACCCAATCCTCCAAAACGATCAATCCACGACCTCCACCGGGACCCTGGACGCAAAGCCCAGCATGATCTCATAGGGGATCGTCTGCGCCAGCTCCGCCAGCTCGTCGGGCGTAATGCGCGCCTCGCCCTGGCGGCCCAGCAGCACCACCTCGTCCTCCAGCGTGACGCCGGGGATGTCGGTGACGTCCGCCATGACCATGTCCATGCAGACCCTTCCGATCAGCGGCGCGCGGCGGCCCTTCACCAGCACCGGGGCCCGGTTGCCCAGTATGCGGGGATAGCCGTCGCCGTAGCCGATGGGCAGCGTCATGACCAGGGTCTCCCGCTGCGCCGTGAAGGTGCGGCCGTAGCCCACGGTGTCCCCGGGCTGTATGCGCTGAAGGCGTATGGGCCGGGTGGACAGCGTCTGGGCGGGCGTCAGCGCGTCCGCGAGCGCCGGCACGCCGGTGCCGTACAGCACGATGCCGGGACGGACCATGTCGTATTGCAGCGCCGGATCCAGGAGCGCCGTGGAGGCCGCCGCATGGGCGATGGGCGCGAAGCCCGCCCCCCGGACCTGCTCCAGCGCTTTGGCGAAGCGCCCGTTTTGCAGCGCGGTGAATTCCGGATCGCTGTCCGCGGCGCAGAAGTGGGTGAACATGCCCTCCATCTCCACGTCCGGGCAGCGCCGCCAGCAGTCCAGCATCGCGGCCAGGTCCGCGTCGCCGCGCACGCCCACCCGGGACATGCCGGTGTCGATCTTCAGGTGGGCCTTCGCCCGCACGCCGCAGCGCGATGCCTCGTCCTGCATGACTTCCAGCATCCATGGCGCATACACCGCCTGGGACGCGCCCACGCGCACGGCCTCGCGCAGGGATTCCTCCCCCGCGCCGCCCAGCACCAGTATCATGCCTTCGATGCCCGCCTCGCGCAGGGCGCGGGCCTCCTCGACGATGGCCACGGCGAAGGCGTCCGCCCCGGCGGACAGCAGCTTCTTCGCGGTCCGCGCGGCGTCGTGGCCATAGGCGTCGGCCTTGACCACGCACATCATGCGCACCCTCTCGGGCAGGCGCGCGCGCACCTGCCGCGCATTGGCGGCGATCGCCTCGGTGGATATCCTCATGATCGTGGGTCGCACAGCTGCCTCCCCCGCCGCCCGCGCGGCGCTCTCCGGTCGGTCCCATTGTCCCGTTCGCCCCCGCGAAATATACGCCGGGGCCTTATTGATATTTAATCCTTGCTATTATATCTTATTTTCGTCGAAATTGCAACCGGATTGTCCAATTGCCGTCATTTTTTAATGTTGCATATTGCAAAACGGGCCCGGTGTGTGTATACTATAATATATCTATGCGATACGCATTCGGAGGTAAACCATGGCATTCTTTGGCAATCTGATGAACAATTACTTCTATGGCAAGCAGGGCAAGGGCGATTTCACGCTGGAAAACCTGCCTCAGAACCGCCGCCAGCTGTTCGGCGAGGTGTTGAAGGTGCGCTGGAGCGCCATGTTCGGCGTGAACCTGCTGTACATGATCATTTGGATCCCGGCGATCATATGGTCGTTTTTGAACGTGTACACGCTGTTCACGATGCTCACCGCCGAGGGCGCAGCCTACACCGCCGAGGACGTGCACGGCCTGATCGCCACCTACCTGCTGATCATGGTGCCCTGCGTGGCCATCACGGGCCCCTTCAACGCGGGCGTGACCTACGTGCTGCGCAACTGGGCGCGGGACGAGCACAGCTTCGTGTTCAGCGATTTCAAGGACGCGGTGAAGGCCAACTGGAAGCAATCGCTGGTGATATCGCTGATCGACGGCATACTGCCCTTCCTGATGTACACCTGCTGGCGCTTCTACGGCGGCATGCTGGCCCAGAGCAGCTTCTACATCGTGCCCACGGCGCTGGTGCTGCTGGTGACCATCGTATGGTCGCTGGCCAGCATGCTGGCCTATCCGATGCTGATCACCTATGACCTGAAGCTGAAGGATGTCATCCGCAATTCGATACTGCTGACGCTGGCCAAGCTGCCCTTCGCCGTCATCATCAAGCTGGCGACGCTGGCGATCCCCGCGCTGGCGCTGGGCCTGGCGCTGCTGATCCCCAGCATACAGATGCACGTGCTGATGGTGGTCGTGCTGCTGTACCTGGTGTGGGTGGTGGCCTTCCACAAGCTGATCGTGGTCTCCTATGCCAACTGGCTGTTCGAGACCTACCTGAACCCGCAGATCGAGGGCGCGCGCACCAACATCGGCCTGCGCCCGGAGAACTGGGACGACGTGACCTACATCCCCGAGGACGACGAGGACTGATCGACCGTGGACATGGCATTGCCGGAATATGAACTGCTTGCCCCCGCCGGGGACATGGAATGCCTGCGGGCGGCGCTGCGCTTCGGGGCGGACGCCGTGTACGTGGGCGGCCCGAAGCTCCAGCTGCGCACCGGCAAGGTGGGCTTTGGGATGGACGCCCTGGGCGAGGCCGCCCGGGAGATCCACCGGCTGGGCAGGAAGCTTTATGTGACCGTGAACGCATTCCCGACGAACCGGGAGATCGAAGCCCTGGGCGATTACGCCCAGGCGCTTTTTGACGTGGGCGCGGACGGAGCCATCGTGGCGGACCTTGGGGCCGTGGCCACCATGCGACGCGCCGCCCCGGCGCTGCCCATCCACATCAGCACCCAGGCCAACTGCCTGAACTACGCCGCCGCCCGGGTCTACCACGACATGGGCGCGACCCGGGTGGTGCTGGGCCGGGAGATGACCCTGGAGCAGATCGCCGAGCTGCGCGCCAAGACCCCCGCCGGGCTGGAGCTGGAGGCCTTCGTGCACGGCGCGATGTGCATGGCCTATTCGGGCCGCTGCATGATCAGCGCCTACCTGACCGGCCGCAGCGCCAACCGCGGCGCCTGCACCCAGTCCTGCCGCTGGAGCTATCACCTGATGGAGGAAAAGCGGCCCGGGGAGTTCTTCCCGGTGGAGGAGGACGAAGACGGCACGACCATCCTCAGCTCCTGCGACCTGAACTGCCTGGATTTCCTGGACCGGATCATGGCCGCCGGGGTGACGTCCTTCAAGCTGGAGGGCCGCATGAAGTCGCCCTACTACGTCGCCACGGTCACCGGGGCCTATCGCCGAAGGATCGACGGCCTGCTGGACGGCACGACGACGCCCGGGCTCCTGGCCGCGCTGCGGCGGGAACTGGACGCCGCCAGCCACCGGGCCTACGCCTCCGGCTTCTACTTCGGAGAAATGAAAAGGCACGCGCCGGAGGACGGCGCGTACCTTCAGGATTGTGTATTTGTGGGAACGGTCGTGGAGAGGCTGCCCGGCGGGCGCGTCCGCGTGGAGCAGCGCAACCGCGTGCAGGCGGGCGACGTGCTGGAGGTGCTCTCCCCCAACCGGCTGGGGCTCAGCTTGCCCGTCGGTCATATGACCGACGCGGCGGGCGAAACCATCGACTGCGCCGCCGTGCCCATGATGCGCTTCGACATCGACGCCCCGGAGGGCGTCGGGCCGGGGGATATGCTCAGGCGAAGGATCAGCGGCTAGACCGCTGATTTTTTCATTTCGTCCAGATACCGCCGCACGGCGTCCCGCCAGTCGGGCAGGGGCGTGAAGCCGCTTTCGGGCAGCTTGGATCTGTCCAGGCGGCTGTTGAAGGGCCGCGCCGCCGTGGACAGGCCGTATTCGGCCGTGGTGACGGGCATGACCTGCACGTGCATATCCGCCTGGCGGAAGATCTCCGCGGCGAAATCGGCCCAGCTGATGTAGCCGCCCTCGTTGGTGGCGTGATAGCAGCCGTATTGCTCCGTGCCGATCATGTCCACCACCAGGCGGGCCAGATCCAGAGTATAGGTGGGCGTGCCGATCTGATCGTTCACGACCCGCAGCGTGTCGTGGGTCTCGCCCAGCCGCAGCATGGTCTTGATGAAATTCTTGCCGTTCAGCCCGAACACCCAGGCGATGCGCAGTATGAAATACCGCTCCAGCAGCGCCTTCACGGCCTGCTCGCCGCCCAGCTTGGTCTCGCCGTAGTAGTTCAGCGGCGCGAAGGCGTCGCAATCCGGCTGCCAGGGCGCTTCGCCCTGGCCGTCGAACACGTAGTCCGTGCTGAAATACATCAGCTTGCAGCCCAGCGCCTTGCAGGCCTCGGCGATGTGGCGCGTGCCGTCCACGTTGATGGCCCTCACCTTTTCCCGGTTCTCCGGCGCTTCGGCGGCGTCCACCGCCGTCCAGGCGGCGCAGTGCACCACCGCGTCGGGCCGGATCTGCTCCAGCGCGCGCCTCACCCAGGCGCCGTCGGTGATGTCCAGCTGGACATAGGGCATGCCGCAGACCGCGCTGCCGTCCTGTATGCCGCTGTAGACCGGGGCGATGTCGCTGCCCACGCCCTCGTGGCCACGCTTCGCCAGCTCATTCATGACGTCGTGGCCCAGCTGGCCGCCGACGCCCGTTACAAATACCTTCATAGCGCTTCCTCAACGATTCCCGTACATCTTTTCATAGTAATTCTGGTATTTGCCGCTGATGATGGTCTCCCACCACGCGCGATTATCCAGGTACCAGCGGATGGTCTCTTTGATGCCGTCCGCGAACTTCGTCTCCGGCAGCCAGCCCAGCTCGCTGTGGATCTTGGTCGGGTCGATGGCATAGCGCATGTCGTGGCCCTTGCGATCGGTGACAAAGGTGATCAGGCTCTCGGGCTTGCCCAGCTCCTTGCAGATCAGCTTCACGATGTCGATGTTGCGCATCTCGTTGTGGCCGCCGATGTTGTAGACCTCGCCCACGCGCCCCTTGTGGATGATCAGGTCGATGGCCTTGCAGTGGTCCTCCACGTACAGCCAGTCGCGCACGTTCAGTCCCTCGCCGTACACCGGCAGCGGCTTGTCGTTCAGCGCGTTGGCGATCATCAGCGGGATCAGCTTCTCCGGGAAGTGATACGGCCCGTAGTTGTTGGAGCAGCGGGAGATCGACACCGGCAGGCCGTAGGTGCGGTGGTAGGCCAGCACCAGCAGGTCCGCGCCCGCCTTGGAGCTGGAATAGGGGCTGGAGGTGTGGATCGGCGTCGTCTCGGTGAAGAACAGGTCCGGGCGGTCCAGGGGCAGGTCGCCGTAGACCTCGTCCGTGGACACCTGGTGATAGCGGGTGATGCCGTACTTCCGGCAGGCGTCCATCAGCGTGGCCGTGCCCATGATGTTGGTTTGCAGGAAGATGCCCGGGTCCTCGATGGAGCGGTCCACGTGGCTCTCCGCGGCGAAGTTCACCACGATGTCCGGGTGCTCCTCCTCGAACAGGCGGTAGACCGCCTCCCGGTCGCAGATGTCCGCCTTCACGAAGCGGAAGTTGGGATTGTCCATCACCGGGGCCAGCGTGGACAGGTTGCCCGCGTAGGTCAGCTTGTCCAGGCAGATGATCCGGTAATCCGGATATTTATTCAACATGTGGAACACGAAGTTGGAGCCGATGAAGCCCGCTCCGCCCGTCACGATGATCGTCATAGCGCTCTCTCCAATCCTTCAGATTTCGCCGTATACAAAATTGCAGTCGCTGTCCTGGAGCAGCGGCGCAGAGGTGTCCTTTTCGGACAGCAGCTCCCGGCGCACCTCGCCCCAGTCCACGCCGATGGCCGGGTCGTCGAAGCGTATGCCCCGGTCGCACTCCCGGCTGTACAGGTTGTCCACCTTGTAGCAGAACTCCACGTCGTCGGTCAGCGTCTTGAAGCCGTGGCCGAAGCCCCGGGGGATCATCAGCATCCGCTTGTTCTCCGCGGAGAGCTCCACCGCCACCCACTGGCGATAGGTGGGGCTGCCCTTGCGCAGGTCCACGGCCACGTCCATCACCGCGCCGCGGGTGACGCGCACCAGCTTGGCCTGGGACATCGGTGCGTTCTGAAAGTGTATGCCCCGCAGGATGCCCTTCTGGGCCGAATAGGACTGGTTGTCCTGCACGAATTCATAATCCAGGCCCAGCTCCGCGAAGTTGCGGGTGGACCAGGTCTCCATAAAATAGCCCCGGGCGTCGCCGAACACCTTCGGCTCGATGATGTAAACCCCGGGCAGCTTTGTCTCGATCCTGTTCATCAATACCTCACCCTTCCTTCCGCAACGGCCTTCAGGTGCTGGCCGTAGGGGCTCTTGCCGTACCGCTGGGCGGATTCCAGCAGCTTCTCCCTGGAGATCCAGCCGTTCCTGTAGGCGATCTCCTCGGGCGCGGAGATCTTGATGCCCTGGCGCTGCTCGATCATGCGCACGAAATCCGCCGCGTCCACCAGCGAATCCATCGTGCCGGTGTCCAGCCACGCAAAGCCGCGGCCCAACAGCTGAACGTCCAGCACGTCCCGCTTGAGGTACATTTCGTTCAGCGTGGTGATCTCAAGCTCGCCCCTGGCGCTGGGCCGGACCTCGTGGGCCATGGCGGATACGCCCCTGGGATAGAAATACAGGCCGGTGATGGCATAGTTGCTCTTGGGATTCGCCGGCTTTTCCTCCACCGAGACCACCTTGCCGCTATCGTCAAACTCCACGATGCCGAAGCGCTCCGGGTCGTTGACGTAGTATCCGAACACCGTCGCCCGGCCGTCCTGCTCCGCGTCCGCGGTGGCCGCGCGCAATATCCTGCCAAAGCCGTTGCCGTAGAATATGTTGTCCCCCAGCACCATGGCGCAGGCGTCGTCCCCGATGAATTCCTCGCCCAGCAAAAACGCCTGGGCCAGGCCATCCGGCGAGGGCTGCACCTTGTAGCTCAGGTTGAGGCCGAACTGGCCGCCGTCGCCCAGCAGATGCTCAAAGCGGGGCGTGTCCTCCGGCGTGGAGATGATCAGTATGTCCCGTATCCCCGCCAGCATCAGCGTGGACAGGGGATAGTAGATCATGGGCTTGTCGTAGACCGGAAGCAGCTGCTTCGAGGTTACCATGGTCAGCGGATACAGTCTGGTGCCGGCGCCGCCGGCGAGTATGATACCCTTCATGGCGTTCCAACCCTTTCCGCCGGTCTCCCCGCCTTCCGGCGGGGTCCGGCCCCTTTGTCATTTCAGCGCATTGGATTTCTGGCCCGCAGCATAGAACCGGTTGATCAGCCGCGCGATGGGCTTCGGCCAGAACTTTTCGTACATCTCCAGATCCTCGGAGCTGCGACCCAGGTCGTCGCCGATGATCTCGGTGGTGGCGGACCCGGCATGGATCCTGTGACCCATCAGCGGTTCATGGACATAGCAGAAGCTGCCCGGCAGCCGGGACAGCTTTTCCCAGGCCTGCCAATCCAGGCAGCTCCTGAAGTGCGACTCGAACACCGCCTCGGGCAGGTTTTCCCGCACGAAGGTTACGGAGGGACAGCAGATGGGATCGCAGGTGGAGAGCACGCGCCTGCGCATCCAAACGCTGGACTGGAAGATCCGGGGGCGCAGCGGTATCAGCGCGATCTCCTTGATCTTCAGCAGCCGATCCCTATCGGAATACACCTTTTCGCCGTTGCGGACCTCGTAATAGTCCGAAAAGGCGATCAGCGGGCGCTTTGCGCCGTTCACCGCCGCCAGCATCCGGCGCAGGTAGTCCGGGTCGTAGACATCGTCCTGGTGGGCCAGCGTCATCAGCCGCCCCTTGGCGCAGGCCATGGCGAAATTCCAGTCCTCCGCGATGCCGTGGGGCCCGCGGTTGATAAACAGCGGTATATCGTATTTTTCGGCGATGGCCGAGATATGATCGTTGGGCGTCGCGGTGCACATGATCATCCGCGCGGGTATGCTCTGCTGCCGCAGCGACAGCACGCACGTCTCCAGGAACTCGCTCTCCTTGTAGGCGCAGATGGCGAAAACATGATCGTCGGGGGTGTATTGCATCTCAATCCTCCCCCTCTTCGCGCTGCGCCTCCAGCTGGCGCAGCCTGTATTCCAGCAGCGCGGCGTGCTGTGTGACGCGCTTGATCTGGTCGTTCATCTTCGACACGATGGCCGTGATGGACATCAGTATCATCATCATGCAGAAGAACAGTATGGCGAACAGGCCGTTGGAGCCGACCTCGACGCCCGTCAGCCTGCCGATCAACCCCAGCAGCTGGGGGAACAGCGCGAACAGCAGCATGGCCACGCCGCTGAACAGCCACAGCAGCGTGTATTTCAGCGTGAACTTCTTCTGCTTCAGCATGAAGAAGAGTATCACAAAGTATATCGCGATGGCAAACAGCACCGCAAATCTCAGTGTGTTTGACAAGAATATCCTTCCTTTCCCCCGCCGCCCGTCAGCGGAAGGTCGCCCTGGTCAGAATGAGCGCCAGGGACACCTTTATCATGTAGTACACGGAGCGCAGCGGATTGATGGAGCTCTTTCCGCCCTGGCGCTCCCGCATCTCCACGGGCACCTCCACGATGCGCGCGCCGCGCAGCGCGGCGGTGAGTATCGCCTCGGGTTCGGGATAATCCTGGGCATAGCTGACGGAGTACAGCTCGATGAAGCGCCGGTTCACGGCCCGCATGCCGCTGGTCACATCCAGCACGCGGACGCCGCACAGCGCCCGGATGAGGCCGCTCAAAAAGCCGATGCCCGCCCGGCGCAGCCCGGAGGACTGGAAGCCCTCCTTGCGGATGAAGCGGGAGCCTATGGCGATGTCCGCGGGTCCATTCTCCAGGGACCGGATCAGGTCCGGGATGTACTTCGCCTCGTGCTGGCCGTCGCCGTCGAACTGTATGGCGACGTCATAACCGTGCTCCCGGGCGAAGCGGTAGCCCGCCTGGACGCCGCCGCCGATGCCCAGATTGCAGGGCAGGGAGACGTAGCTGGCGCCGTTTTCGCGCAGCAGGCGCTCCGTCTCGTCGGTGGAACAGTCGTTGATCACCACATAGTCGACTGCCCCGGCATTCGCCCGGATATCGGCGATGGTGTTGAGGATGCTCTCCATCTCATTGTACGCCGGAATGATTATCAGTACCTTCATGCATATCCCCTTATACGGTATCGCGACAAGTCCCCGCCGGACAGGCCGGGGCTCAGTCTTCGTGGGCGCTGATCAGTATCTTCACCATCTGGAAGGCCAGCTTCCTCTGGTCAGCGCTGCCGGGCCAGGCCTCGTAGACGTATTCGCTGTCAGGCGTGCGCATTTCGAACGAGAGAACGCCGTCGGAGGACGGGGCGGTGAAGAGGATCATGCCGGCGCCGTCAAGCGCTCCCGCCTGGATCTCCTCGCCCCGGCAATCCACCAGCGCATAGGATTTCGCGCCATTGAACGTGCCCCCGACACAGATCGCGACGTCCCACTGTGTCTGGTCGCCGTCCGTCGGGAATTCGACGCGCATGGCGTCCCCGTCCGTCCAGCTGAAGCCCTCCTCCGGCACGGAGATGCCGGAGAGGACATAGCGGTCCGCATTATAACCGTCGCCCGCGAAGGAGATGACCTCACAGCGGCCCTGGATCTCGGCGTCCAGGCCGATCTCCACCGTCTCCGGATGATTGTTCTTATACACCGTGTAGTGATCGCTGGACGCCTCCGGGACCACATCCATGCCGACGAAGCCCTTCTCGCCGAGGCTCACGTCCCGATCCAGTATGATGTAGTCCAGCGTCTCGGGCGATTCATACAGCACGTGGAACAGGGGCTCCATGAAGGACAGGCCTGCGACATCATAGCTCGTGCCGATGCCCATGCTGCCCAGCATGTCCGAATTGACGACCATCAGCTGGTCCGTGTCGTCAAAGTAGGTGTCAAAGCACTGCGCGAGCTCCGAATTGCCGCTTCCCAGGGTGATGTAGAGCTTCGACTCGTCATCGCCGACGGACTGGAAGTAGTCGTCCATGCGCTCCACCCCGTCCGCGATGGTCGCGTCTATCCTGTAGGGAAGGGTGGTGTACCGGCTGCCCACCGTATAATTGACCGCGCACAACGCCAGCATGCAGGCCAGGAAGCCGACCAGGGTCAGCCTGTGCTTTCCCCGCGCCCGCAGCGCCAGCGCGACGGCAGCCATCAGGAGCATCAGTATGGCAATCTGGATGCCCTCCAGGCGAATGCCTGCGCCGATGCCGCCCGTGATGCCCATGCGCGCCAGCACGCCCTGGGCAACCGTATACCAATGCAGCGTATACTGGTCCACCGACGAGCCCATGGTCGTTCCCTTGTAGAACACGGCCACGATGCAAACCAGCGCGAGCACGACCGCGTTCCTCCCCTTGGTCGGCTTGCGGGGATCCCGCGCCTCCATCGCCTCGCCGGCCTTCAGATAGCAGATCAGATAGAGGAATGCCACCGGACCGAGGTAGCGCAGGTGGACGCGCGGCGCGAGTTCGCCGTAGTTTTCCAGGAAGGTGATGGTCAGCGCGACCGCGCCCGCGGTCACGACCAGTATGAGCGATATGAAGTAGAAGAAGCCGCGGCCCTCATCGTCCAGGTCGCCCCTGAATTCCGCCAGCGAATAGGCGAAGGGGATGACCAGCACGGACATGAGCGCCCCCGCGATATAATAGAGGGTGGCATAGACCAGATAGAGCAGCCGGTCCAGCGTCCAGGCGCTGCTCGTGTCCACCGCCCCGCTGTAGCCGCCCGCGGTGCGCACGAACAGCAGCTTGGTGGAGGCCGTATTGCAGGCGATGAACGTCAGCACCACGATGGCCGCCAGCACCAACCGCTTTGCAAATGCCCGCGCGCCGCCCAGGCTCCCGGCTGCCTTGCCCGCCAGGATGCGGCGGACGAGCGGGAAGCTCAGCGCATAGGCGACCCTGGCGACGACCACCGCCAGATAAACCTCCTTGGTCAGGTATCCCGCGAAGCAGACGACGCCCTCGAGCACCGCCAGCGCATAGCTCTGCTTTCTCTCGTTCACGACCCAGAGATACAGATACCAGGTGACGACCGTCCAGTAGAGGTTTTCCGCCATGAAGGTCATCGTCAGCAGCATGTCCGGCCAGACGGCCAGCGCGCAGGCGGCGATCAGCCTGTCCCGCCGGTTGAGGCGCAGCTCCTTGCCGATGAGCCAGACGGGGAACATGCAGGAGGACATCAGCACGGCATTGAGCACGCCGATCATGCGCACGCGGGCAAACCCGTTTCGTATGGCAAAACACGGCGCCATCACAACGGAGTACAGTATCTTCTGGAAGGCGGCGCCCGGGAGGCCGTTGCGAACATTTATCGCCGCGCCGTTGAACAGCCGCCTGGCGATGTCGTAATAGATCGCCTCGTCCCCATAGGTCTCCAGGGCCTTGGGGAAGCTGTTCAACAGATAGCGCACAAACACGCTCAGTGCGAATGCGCAGAGCAATACAACCAGCTCAAGCCTGTTCTGTTGTTCCTTGGTCCTTCTCTCCAACACTTCTTCCTCCCTGGGCACACACGCCCTGCCGCCATAGGAGCCCACGCCACAAAGGCCGACCTTTCAGTCGGCCTGAATCGCCCAATCCCCTCGGCTGTTATTTGTTCTTGCCGTCGTACAGCTGGACGTCCTCTTCCTTCTCCTTGCGGCTGCTCTCCTGGATGCCCAGCTTGTCCTGTACCTTTTTCTTCGCCCGGCGCCAGTATACCGCCACAAACGCGCCGACTGCCACTGCCACGCCGATGATGGCCTGGATCAGATAGCTGGACACCGAAGGATCGATGTACGCGTGCGCGTTGAACGGCGTCGCCAACAGCACCAGGGACAGGTACGCGGTACCGGCAATTTTCCAGATCAGGTTGTAGTTCTTCTTCATGGGGATCTTCCTTTCTGCTGAGCGATCTTTCTGCTGAACGATCTTTCTTCTCGTTTGATCGAATCAATTAGCCCATGGGGGAGATTTTATGATCTTACTATTGTCTCTCGCCGGATTGCCGATCTGGTATTGATAGAAATCCTTATCCACAGATTCCGCATCATCCCACACGTTTTTGTACAACGTAGTATCAAAGGTATGAATCCGGTATCCGACATCCGCATCCTCCGGCACCTCGAACATGTTCGCTCCATAAGTATCCCTGTAATTCTCAACAATCCCATCGACAAAGGTTGCCCGCAAGTTGTGGAAAGTCAGGGGTGCAGAATTCGTCTTCAGCTCACCCTCGCTGTTTGATGGTTTAATGAACACCGCCGGGTTCTGATACAGCGCAAGGCCACCGTGATCGGCGGTGATAATGATCCTGCTGTCGTCATAGACACCCAGACGCTCCATAGCCTCCAGGTAATCGAAGATTATTTTCATCACGCCTTCTATCTGTTCCTTCCTGCTGACATCGCCCTCATCAACCCTTTCGGCATCTGCCGTCAGCGAATATGGGCCATGCGCACCGAACAGATGATACAATACAAAAGCATTTTCCTTATCGGTCAAGGTAAGGCCATGCTTGAGGAAATCCTGATAGAATACCGCATCGTCAATGATCATGTTTTCATCCTGCGGGTCGGCGATCATCGCATTGTCGGTCAATACACCACTGTATATCTCAAAGCCCGACTTCAACGGATAGGGCATGGCGGTATACGCGATCAGCTTGTAAAGATCGCAGATGAAATCTGTATTGGATGCGAATTTGTATTCGCAGTCCGTCAACGCATTCTCTATATTCTCGAAATCCGCATTATTCAGATAGTTCTGATTTGTATATAACCTGACGCCGTAACCGTTGTCCTTCAAATCCTTGAACAAGGTCGATTGATCATATGCAGTGCTGAAATAATCGCTTATGGAGGTATACGGATCGTAGATGGAGCCGCCCAGCATGACTCGCATGCCCAAAATCGTCGGCGCTCCTTCGCTGACCACATTGTCAAAGTAGGTAAAGCCTTCCAGCTTTTCGGCATAGTCGGGATTATTTACGATATAATCCTCCGCCCACTGCGCGTCGAGCGTGTCAACGACAAATACCACCTCGTTTTTCTTTTCGGACAACGCAAATTCGTTGTGCTTCGAGATATAAAAGTCATTGGACACACTTCTGGTCGTGGAAAAGAGCATTATGACAAGTGAAGCGATTTGCATGACAGACAGCAACGCACTGCCGTATTTCGCAATCTTGTCCTCCACACGGTCGAAAAGCAGACGGGCAATCTGAGGCAGAATGATGCAAAGTGCCCAGACGGCCGAGCTTACGATGCATTCTGTCGACTTGTAATCCCAAACCATCTCGGTGCCATTCAACTTGGATAACATGCCGTTCAGAAAGTTGATCTGAATGTATATACCCAATGAAATGCCAAACAGCAGATCAACGATAACATACGACAGTCTCCTTTGGGAACGAAGGAGAATCTGCAATAAAGCTACCAGCACGAAAATGCCGACAGCCGGGACTATGACAACTGCGAAAAAGCGCGAAAACCCCACTGAAAACTCATCTATATTCCCAAAGTACATGGAGCAGGGTATATAGATAAACGCCGTTACCACAAACAATAGCAATGGCAATAGCAGATCAATCACAGGAATCGCACGTTTTTCCCTTTTTTTGCCCATATTACATAGCCCCTTTTCATAAAGAATCACATAACTGCCGTTGAGGCTCGCGATTCAAATCATATTACCAACAGGCACTCTCTCTAGCCCATAAAGCCCCTGAACTTTTTGTAGATCGCCTCTGCCACAAAATGCTGCTTCACATATTTTTCGCCATTCCTGCCCATTTGCTCCATCTGCGCGGGATGCGAAAGCATGTAATCCAGGCAGCCTTCAAAGACCGGATAGCTGTCAAACCACAGCCCGCCGTTGTTTTCCTGGCAGAAGTTGGTCGTGACCTTGCACTGCTCGGAGACGAGCACGGGCCGTTTTGCCAGCCAGCTCTCCATGATGACGATGGAGAAGCTCTCGAAAAAGGAGGGATTGCACAGCATATACGCCGCCGCATAGGCGTCGCGCTTGTCCTGCTGGCTCACAAAGCCCAGATCGTAGACATCGGCGCTATGCGCCGCCGGGATGTCGATCTCCCCGCCGCCGATAAACACCAGTTTGACCGTGCTTTCGGGACGCCGCCGCTTGTATTGGCAGAAATAATCCAGCAGCATGTCCGTCTTTTTGCCCGGTTCCTTTCTTCCGGCGCACAGTATGAACGGCTGATCAATGTCGAACTTTCGCCTGAAACGGTCCGGGTGCAGCTCATTCTCCCAGCCGGATTCCACATAGGCGCCCATCACCATGTTGTCGACGCCGGACAGATCGTACAGCTCATGGGCCAGGTCGCTTTCCGGCTTGGAGAGGAACATCATCTTTTTGAAGTGCCGCATGCGCTCCTTCATGAGCTCCATGTGCGCATACCCTTCGTCGTGCAGGCAGGGCATGATCGCCGCGTTTTCAGGACACTCCAGCGAGCCGAAGTAGGTCGGACCGTAGAGGTAGGGCAGGAAGATGAAGTATTCGTATTCCCTGCGATGCTGCCGGATATACCGATACATCTCCGGGCTGTTGATGTCCTCCTGCAAATAGGCGCTCTCGTCCTCGGGCGTCGTCGGCTCGCCGCGGAAGAGCTTCAGGTTCGCGGGAACCAGGCGCTCCATGTTCTGGGGCTTGACCGGAAAGCGGCGAACCTTTATCCCGGATTCATCGAACACACCGGCCGGCAGCGTGTTCGCGCCGCGGTCATCCGAGGCCTGCTTGACGCAGGTGGTCAGCACCTCAACCGGCACGCCCTTCGATTTGAGCAGATGGGCGAGCTGGTTGCACTCGGATTCTGCGCCTCCCCGGATATCATCCCCATACCACGGTATCACAAAAGCGTAGGGTTTCATCTGTGCTTCACACTACTTTCCGGTAATGATGTGATAGTACTGCTTCGCAATGCGCGCGGGGTCAAGCACATAGTTCGCATAGGCCCTTGCGTTCTGCCCCAACGATTGCCTGACATTGGGATGGTCGATCAGATGGGCGATGTAGGCGCAGAGCAGGTCGACCTCCGTCTCGTCCACGGGCAGCTTCCAGCAAACCTCGTCCGGATACTCCCGATATTGGTTCATTTCACTGACGATTACCGGCTTCCCCGCCTGGAACGCCTCACATAGCGTACCAGACGCTTCCCCCATGGAGGGATATCTCAAGTTTACCACGATATCCGACATTTCCAGAGCCGCATAATATTCATTCCAGGTTAAATATTCCGAAATAAACGCCCGGTTCTCCAGCCCGCATTCCCGGATGAAGTCGGGCAGGTCTTCGATCCCGTTCTCTCCCCAGAAGGCCAGCTTGACATTATATCCCTTTTCAACCAGCTTCTGCACCGCCTGGATGACGATGCGGGGGCGCTTATTGTTGTTGACCCAGCCGAAGCAGCCCACGACCACGTCCTTGTTCCCTTTTTTAATGAGACGCTGGAGTTTCTTTCGACTGCCCTCCATCACATCCCTATCCGGCAGAGGCATTGGGAAGGACGGATGAGGAACTGTATATACTGACTCGTCCCCGATTTGGTCCGTACACCAGTGGTTATGGAAGATCGTCTTCTGCGCCTTGGCCACCACGGAATGCGCCATGGGGCAATCGAAGATATCCGGGTGGTTGCCAAGCTTCAGCGTTTGCTCATAGAAATCCGAGCCGGCGTCTGCGCCATAACCCGCCTCCAGCAGCTCCCTGAAGTGCTCCTGCTCGCCCTTCTTGAAATAACTGATATAGAAGAAGGCGGTCAGTATGAAATCGTGAACCTCGGCAATGCCGCCCTCCTCCTCAAGTATGTTGAATATCTCCTTGTGGAAGGCCTCGTTGTTGCCGATCTGGTACAGCTTGTAGTCAAACTTCTTCTGCGACTTGGCGAAGTCCTGGATGTTCCTGACCGGCACGCCATCCAGCTTCTGGATTTCCTTTCCCTCCGCCGTCGTAAAAATCGTGATGTCAAAATACTTCTTCAGGAATGGAGTCAGCTTAACCACGTAATTGGCAATGCCTGTCTTTTGGTTTGGCCAAGGGGAAAACAGCGCCAGACTGGGCCGCTTGCCGTCCTCGATCCCGGGCATCGCACAGCGCTCGATCATTTCCAGGGTCTCCCTGGCCGTCTTGCTCCAGCTGAAGCCCAGCGCGTAGTCCTGCCGGCGGCGCATGTCCGCCGTCGTCTCCGCCTTGTGCTTGGTGTAGCCGCGATACAGCGCCTCGGCCATCTGGTCCATCTTGTCCGCATTGAACAGCTCGGCCAGCCCGCCGCACACCTCGGGGAGTGAGGAGTTGTCCGCACTGACCACGAAATCGCCCGCCAGCATGGCCTCCAGCAGCGGCAGGCCGAAGCCCTCGTACTTGGAGGGGAAGAAGAAGATATCCGCCTCCTGATACAGCTGTGCCAGGCGCGCGTCGGAAACAAAGCCGGTCAATTCCACGTGGCCGGTCAATCCTTTGCCGTCGATGAAATCCTCATACTTCTCCTTGGTGGGCTGGTCGTACTTTCCGACGATGACAAGCCTGTACTTGAGGAAATCCGCGTCCTTGGCGTGCTTCTTCCGCGCCAGCGCGAAGCTCTCGATCGCGCCGTCGATGTTCTTGCGATAGTCAAAACCGCCCGTAAACAGGATATAGGGCTCGTCCGACGTCTTCTTGGTGCGCGGCGCATAGAAAAGCCGGGGATCGGCGGAGAGCAGTGTCACCGCCATGTTGCTCCTGGTGTCGTTCAGGTTCTCCACCCAATCCTTCCGGGTGGCCTCGGAGATCATCACCAGGTTGATGTTCTTCTCCGCCTTGATCATGCCGAGCCTGCGCTGGTACTCGCTCGTGATCGGCTCCGGCCATTCCTTGATCGGGAAGATGTGAGGAATGATATCGTATATCGTCACGAAGGTCGGACAGGATACCGCCTCGGCCAGGAAGAGCACGTTCACCATCAGGGGATTGGGTATCCACAGCGCATCGATGTTGTGCTCGTCTATGATCTCCTGGAGCCGGTCCGTATAGGCGCGGTTGCGCTCATAGTCGCTGCCCGGATTGAATTCATCCGAGACGATCACGCGCAGCTGGCTCTGCGCCCAGGGATTCAGCTTCTTCAGGTTTCTTGTATTGGATACCGCGATATACCATTCATGCTCATAGCTCTGGTTTATCATGCGGTTGATGACGTTCTTGGTGTATACGCCAATGCCCCGGTCGATTTCAGGGGATTCAAAGGTCTGCCCGTCAATTAGTATCCTCATAATCAAACAACCCTTCCTATGTCAAGGCCTGATTCCCGGCCAGGAATCGGCCAATTTCCCTGCGTATCTTCTCCGGTGCGCAATTGTCCCGCACGTAGCGCATGGCGTTCTTTCCCAGTTCTTCCCGTTTGCCTGCGTTCCGGATCAGCTCGCGCAAAGCCCTCTCGATGTTATTCTCCACATTCTCCAGGGCCACCTTGCAAACACAATCGTCGGGGATCTCCGTGAACCATCCGCCGTCGTTGGTGATGCAGGGCTTTCCCTTCTGCAGGATGCGCAGCATGGCCGCGGAGGTCTCGCCGTGGGAGGGGTTGCGCATATTGGCGACGATGTCCGCGCAATCGATCATGCCGTTAAATTCGTCCAGCGGGGTGAAGCCCGTCTTGATCACCAGATTCCTTTCCAACAGATCATCCGCATAATGTCCCTCGCCCACCATGACATAGCACAGCTTTCGCCCGCCTTCGCGCGCCAGGTTCTTCACCGCCGTCGCGATCTCCCGGTTCAGCTTCTTGTCCAGTATGGTGCCAAACGATGCGATCATCAGCGCGTCCTGCGGGATCCCATACTTGCCGCGCAGCACGCGCTTGGAGCCCGATGGCGCCTCGCCATCCAGGATCGGCGCGATTTGGCTGATCTTCCGCACCTGTTCGGGGGCGATCCGGCCACCGGACAGCACCATTCTGCGTCCGAATTCCGAATGGACCATGATCTTGTTGCCGGATTCGATGAGCTCGCGATTCAGGGGATATTCCAGCGCGAGGCGGGTGCCTCTCTGGGCGATCTCACCGCTCTTCAACGCCTCCTTCAACTCCTGCAGGCAAGCTGCGCCGCCCACCTGGAACACCTTGGAGTACAGCTGACCTCTGTCGCTGTAATATCCGCGCAGGAAATCAAACAGGCTTATGTCGTGCAGTATGACCATTCCGGGATGTTGCAGAGCCGTTTCATAGATATACGAATGAAAGCCGGAATGATTCCCCATGTTGTAGACGCAATAGTCAAAGCTGTCCCAATCGACGCGATCAATGCCATAGCGCAGCTTGGGAAGCCGCCGCAGCCAGGGATCCTCCACATCGTAATCCTCGATGTACAGGGTGATGTCGTAATCCTTGGACAGCTCCCGCACCAGGACAGCCGAATAATCCGAAATGCCGCTGGGAACAGGCGGCAGCGGGCTGGCATAGAGCATTGTCTTTCTACCCACAAGCATTCCTCCGTCCTCGTATCAGATGGCAGCCGCGGCTTCTTCGATCGCTTCCAGGAAGCGCTTTTGAAGCTGCGCATCGGAAAACCGTCGCTCGTAATTGGCCCAGCCGGCTTTTCTGAGGCATCGCCTGTAGGCCTCGCTCTCCGCAATCTGCCTGATTGCCGCCGTGAGCAGGCAGATATCATCCTGAAGGCACAGCTGATCGCTTCCCAGAAGCTCAGCGGTATAGTCCGTCTTCAGGGCAATCACCGGCAGACCCGCGCGCTGCGCCGCAATCAGCGCATCGACGCTCTCCCCATCCGGAGCCAGATACAGCAGCGCGTCGCACCCGAGCAAGCAGGCCATCATCGCGGCCGCGTCGTCCGGTTCAACAAACGCCACCTGGTCCTCAATGCCATATGAGCGGATCCTGGTCTGAACCGCTTCCCGATATTCCCGCGTTTCAGCGTCAATGCTTTCGACGATGTCGAACGCGATATTTGCGGAATAGCTGTCGCAGTAAGTGCACGCAACATCCAGCAGCTCATGCAGCCTCCCATCGGGGCCCGGGCCGCCCACCGCCAGGATGTTGACCCGATCGGTCTCTATCAGGTCGCCCAAGCTGTCCTCGTCGGGCAGCGTGCCATCCCATCGGGACAGCTGGCCAAGCATCGCACACACGCCCGTGCGTCCGGCGGGACCCAAAGGCAGCTGCTCCGCAACCGTCCGGGAATCGCAGAGCCAATAGGCACCGGGGCACGCCTTGTGGATTGCCTCGGCAAGACTCTGCCCGTCGCCCTGCTTCGCGGCTTCGCTCCCGGCACAGCACCTGACGACGACCTTGCCCTTGGCGCGGCGCATCGCCTCGATCCCGAATTTCCAATCCGCCTCCGGATAGCAAACCAGCAGCAGATCGGGCACAGCGGCCAGCTCTTCGAATTCGCCGCGCGCTATATACGACACGTTTGGGTTGTGCCGCTCCTCCGCGAACACCCGGCAGTTGTATTTGGGACGCAGTATTGCATGCATCCTCTCGATCTCCCTGTCGATGGCGTCGCGTTGACCCACACTCCGGCGCAGGATGACAATTTGCATGCTCATCACCTATTCCCCCGGCCCTCTGTCTTTTCCACGATCAGCTTGTCGATTTCCATGTCGCTCGTCGCCGTAACCACGAGCTCAAAATCATCGACCCTGCACTCGCTGTGCCACCTGAGCTTATTGTCCCCGCGCTTCAGCTTGCCCTGCGCGATGAGCTTGTTGCCCTTTTCCGCGGTTATCTTGTAATCCGCGACCTGTTCAGCTTCGCCCGACAGATCTTCAATGTGCAGCTGCGCGCTGTATGCGCCGGCGGGCAGGGTGTAATAGGGACCGCACATCCTTCCGCCTTCATAGATCCTCAGCGCGCTTCCGTGCCGCTCCGTCTGATTCAGGCCGATGACGCGATCGAGGAAGTCCTGCTTGACCTCGACCTGCTTCGGCGCATAGATATAGCAGATGAAATCATTGTCCTCCAGGTCGTTCACATAGCCGGTGACGTTCAGCCCCGCCTTTTCGGCCAGGACATTCACGGAATTGCCCAGGAAGAAGTGCGTGTGGAAGCGCGTATACTCATACCTGTAGACATAGCAAGCGGTGCAGTGCGCCATCCTGGATTTTTCGTCCATCAGCAGCGACGCCATGAACTTCATGTCCTCGACGGGATCGACGAAGTGCTCCAGTACATCGTTGGAGAAGATGCCGTCAAAGCGCATGCGAACCAGGTCTTCCTTGCGCGTGATCATATACGGATTGTCCATCTCCGGCGCATAGGGCTCATATCCATACACATTGTAGCCCTCGGCGCGCAGCTTTTGCAGCGTCTTGGACCACTTCCCGCAGCCGTAGTCCAGGTATACCTTGTCCTTCCTGGGCTCCAGCAGTCGGAACGCGCGTTCCTCCTTGTATTCGGAATCGCCCTCCGAGAAGCCGAGGTAGTGGACCCAATAGTCCTCGTCGATGCCCTTCTGGCCCTGATCGACGAACTTGGAAGGCCCGAATACCACGCCGCACTCCGGGCAGATATAGCGCGTCAGGTGTCCGCCGTTGAATATGCAATCCGACTCCATGGTCTTGTATTCGGAGCGCTGACGCGAACTGCCGCACACATTGCACACCAGCACGTCGCTCGGCAGTTCCGTATCCTTGCGCAGGTGGTCGATGAGCTTCCACTTTGCGAGCATGACCTCCCTGGAAACCGCGCCAATATCCTCCGTCATCTTATCGACCACGGAAGCGCTCGCCTTGTCATCGAGCTGCTCACGAATCCGCTGACGCTCATTCTCAAGGGTCTGCGCCAGATCGGACCGGGTCTGCTCCAGGTCGGATCGGGTCTGCTGCGTCAGTTGCCGGTCGGCCTGTGCATTCTGCTCGACCGCTGCCAGGCCCTGTCGCGCTTCCTCCAGCATCCGCCGGCTCTCATCCATGCTCTGCCGGATCGCCGCGAGGCCCGTATTGAGCGCATCGATGCCCGAGCGGCTTTCCCGGGAAAAGCGCGCCTCCGAGGCTATCTGAGCGCCCAGATCGGTCAGCCTCTCGGTCGTGCTGATCTGCGTCTCGGTGATGGCGGCCTCCATCTGCTGCCTCAACCCGGTGACAATATCGCCCAATCGATCCATCGCGCTCTCGATCGCCTGCGTCGTCTCCCGGCGCATTTCATCAACGCTCTCGGTCACCTGGCGGCACAATCCGTCAATCCGATCCTGCGTCGCGGAGATGCTGCTCTCGATGCGGTTCACGCGCCTCTTGATCTCGATGATATCGAAGGCGTCCCGCGTGGCGAAGTACCGCGTGCGGCTGAACTCCTCTCTGAGCTTGAAGGCATTCACGGCACTGTGAAGCGCCGAATCCGCCTCGCGACGGGCCAGCGCACCGATCACGCCCTCCTCCTCGGGCGCGTCGTGGACCGTGGCGCGGATCGCATCGTTCTCCGCCGCGCGCGCCGAAGCCGCAGGGATCCTTTGAATCTCCTCCAGTATGCGCCGCTTGGACACACCCTGGCGCATGAGGGACAGGAAGTGGCTGTTCTCATCCTGGGTCGCCCCCCGGTTCAGCAGCCACATGAATGCGCACCGGATGAAATCGGAGCCCTTGACCGAGGCAAGATTGGACAGGTCGGCTTCTCCGTACAGTGCGTTTTCGATGTATACATCCGCCCTTCTGCCCTCTTCGGACAGGCTCAGTTCAAACAGTATCCTGCTCTTGGATTTCGTGCCGCGACGCAAGCTGAGCAGGAATTCCACCGCCCCGATATCGACGGCATCCCTCAGCAGCAGACGGCGATAGGCGTTTTCAATAAAATCAGCGTCGTCGGGCTGCACGAGGTCCTCATATCGAACGCTGCGTCCGGGAGCGCTTTCCTCCCTTTGAAGGCTCAACATCCTCAGCGCCTTTTTGCGCTCGGCGGAATTGACGATCGCGTCAAAAACATCTGCCTTCGTCATGCCGGATTCCAGCTGCTTGCGCAGATTTGCCTTGGCGCCTTCATCCGCCTGGCGCCCCAACAGCCACACGAACAGGGCTTCGATGAACGTGTTTTCCTCCAGTATTCCAAACCACTCCGCCTTCGGCTCCGACAATATGAAGCCTTCCACGCTCACGTGGCATTTTCTGCCCTCATCCGTATTGGACAGGTTGAACAGAAGCTGCTCCTTGGTGATTTCCCCGCTGCGCAGCTGGGCCAGGAGTTCCGACGCCGCGTCGGCATCCGCATCCCTGAGCAGCAGCTTCTGATAGGCGGCCTCGATGAAGCGTATATCGTCGAGCGCCATCAGTGCTTCGATGCTGAGCCGCGTACCGCGAACATCCTCCCGCGCCTCCAGGCCGCTGTCGGACCGGACGCGATTGCTTCTGATCCTGTCCGCCTCCGAAGAGATATCATCCTTCATCTTCCTGAGCATTTCAGAATCCCTATTCCTTATTTCGGATGCCTTTTTTTTCAAAACCCACGCCCTCCTGTCCGGGTAAAGCCCTCAGGTTGTCCATTATGGCGACAAGTTCATGTCATATCGAACCCAAAGCGATGCCGGCGATAGCCGCTTCCCCTCAGGCCTGGCCGATGTTCTCAATCAGATCGCTGTATTTCCTGACGATAACATCCCATCTGTAGTTCTCTTCCACGTATTTTCTGCCGTTTCTGCACATGATCCCGTACTGTGGCGCATGCGTCAGCAGATAATCCAGCGTCGCCCTGAATTCGGGATAGTCCGCGAAGTACAAGCCGGCGTTGCTGCGCTCGCAATGGCCCTTCAACACCTCGCTGTGCTCCGTGACCAGCACGGGCCGGCCCATGAGCATGCTCTCAAGCACGACCATCGAAAGGCTCTCAAAGCGGGAAAACAGGACCAGCGCGACCGCCTCCGCCATAACGGCATATTTCATCTCCTCGGATACAAAGCCCAGGTAGACGATATCCGGATCCCTCGGGATTTCCAGAACCTCTTTGCCCATCAGCACGAGCTTCAAATTGCCGCCGACCTCGTCCTTGTACCGGCGAAAGTACTCAAACATCTCGCGACAGCCCTTGTTTTCATCGATGCGGCCGGCGTAGACGATGTACCGCTCGTTGACAAGCTGCTCCGGTATCCGCGGCAGTTCGCCCTCAGGCATGTCAACCCCGATGCCCGTCATGGCCTCCGGCATGCCGTCGATGAACGGAAACCGCTTGAGCGCGAAAGCGCGCTCCTCCGGCGTGTTCCAGGCAATCGCCTTCGCGGCGGAGAACACCCTGTCGAAGTAGCGCAGGTAGACCCACGGCTCGTCATGAACGGTGGGAATCAGTATCGCGTTGTCAAATCCCAGCGGCAGGCCCTTGGCGGTGGTATAGTACAGATAGGTCATGAACAGTACGGCCCGGTACTGCCCGTGCTCCCGCTCAAGCGCTTCGATCAGTTGGGGGCAAAGCGGTCCCTGCATATCCACCCATTCGTCCTCCTGGGAATCGGTGTGGGCGGGGTCGAGGGCGACGATCTCACAGAGGCGTCCGAATTCCCTCTGCTTGCGCTCCTTCTGCACCCTGTAGCGCTTCACATGCACGCCGTTGATGTCCTCATCCCCGGGGGCATATTTATTGGCCCAGGTGGAGTAATCCAACGCACAGGTGGTGTAGACCGTGACATCATAGATTCCGGCGAGCCTTTCCGCAACCTGACGGCAGTACAGCTCAGAGCCGCCGTTCACCTCCAGCCCGTAGCGCTGGCAGACAAAGGCGATCTTTCCCCCGGCAGTTGTGCGCCCGGGGGCTTCCCCGCGCGGCGCGCTGTCTGCTTGCAAAGCCCGGTTGACGCTTTCTGCCCGGGGAGTCTTCGCGCGCTTGTCCTTCCACATCAGTTTTTTGCTCATACCGTCGCACCTATTCCGGAGAAATACCTGTTATAGCGTTCGATGATGACCTCCCATGAGAAGTGATCCCTCACATACGCGCCGCCGTTCTCGCCCATCTGGTCCGATACATCGCGGTGGGACAGCATATACTCGATGCACTTTTCAAATTCGGGATAGTTTTCAAAATACAAACCGCCGTTTGACTGCACGGCGAAGTCCCTCGTCACCGCGCATTTCCCGTTCACCAGCACGGGACGTCCCGCCAGCCAGCTCTCCATGATGACCAGAGAGAAGCTCTCCATCTGCGAGGGATTACAGAACAGCGTTGCCGCCGCACAGGCGTCGTACTTGTCCTGCGCATCCACAAAGCCCAGGTCCACGGTATTGCGCCTGTCGGGGATATCAATCTGCCCGCCGCCGATCATGACCAGCTTCAGATCATCGTCATGCTTCTTCTTGTACTCGGCGAAATACTGTACGAGCATGTCGACCTTCTTCCCGGCTTCCTTTCGTCCGGCGTACAGCATAAAGGGGCTGTCGATCTTATACTTCCGGCGAAAGCGCTTTGCATCGAAGCTCCAGTCGGTATCCATGCCGATGCCGAAGGTCACAAAGGAATCGCCCTTTACGCCATACAAGCGCTCCGCCAGTTTGCGCTCCGGATCGGCGTTGAAGACCATGCCCCGGACCTTTGAATAGACCTCCCGGAAGCACTGCATGTACGCATAGCTCTCGTCATGCAGGCACGGGATCAGTACGGCCTTCTCCATACATGCCTGGCAGCCGTAAAACGTCGTTCCGAACATGTAGGGTATAAACACAAAGACCTCGTAATCGCCCTTGTGCTCGCTGATATAATCGTACATCTGCGGGCTGTTGATCATCTCCCGGCAGAAGATCTCCTCCTCGGCCTTCGATACCTGTTGTCCGTGGATCAGCTTTGCGTTGACGGCATCGAACGCCGCGGTATCCCGCTTCCTGACGGGGAATCTCCGGACCGGAATGCCCTCCTCGCTGCGCAGGCCCGGCTTGAAGTGGTTTACGCTCCAATCGTCCTTGAAGCTCCTGCAGCAGGTGGTGAGCACCTCCAGCTTCATGCCCGCCGCATTCAGATGTTGGGCCAGCTCGCGCAGCTCGGTTTCGGCCCCGCCCCTGCTCTCCTTGCCGTACCAGGGAGAGACAAAGCCAATCTTTTTCACCGTCGATCAACTCCTATGTCCGCAGTATCTCATCCAGGCAGGACAGCAGTTGTTTTTTCACCGTGTCATATTTGAACTTTTCCAATTGCTTGTGCTGTTGCTCTGAAATATAGGCGCGCAGGCGCTCGTCGCGCACGATCCGGTCTATGACCGCCGCCGCCATGAAGGGGTTTTTGTCCTCCAGCAGCATTCCGCCATTTCCCATGGTCTCCGGAACCGCGGTGGAGCGATAGGCCACGATGGGCTTGTCAAAATACATGGCCTCGACAATCGGCACGCAAAAGCCCTCGTGCTCGCTCATGCATACAAACACATCCGCTATATGGTAATAGGCCAGTATCGCGTCAAATTTGATGTGGCCCGGAAGCATCACGCAATCGTCCAGCCCGAGCCTGTGGATATAATCCTTCAGGCGCGCCTCGTATCGCTCCATGCCGCTGCTGCTTCCCACCAGGAAGAGGCGGGATTTGGGATTGTAATCCCGATGATAGCAATAGAAGGCGCGAATGATGTCCTCGTGCTTCTTGTTCGGGGCGATCCTGCCCACAAACAGCAGGTTCGTCCATTCCCTATCTGAATATTGCCGCATGACCTTTGCATCCGGCTTCTTCTCGTAGTCCTCGAAGGGAATGATGATCGGGCAGACATCGATGGGGCAGGTATAGCCCATGCCGCGCAGCTCCCGCCAGTTATACTCGGAATCCGCCACGCAATAATCCATCTTGTCCGCCAGGTACCGCATGCCCTCATAGCCAAACTGCGTCAGGCGCACCGCCTCGGTGGAGTATTCCTCAAAAAAGCCCGCCGGGGTGATGTTGTGATAGATCATCATCTTCTTCCCCGGCAGCTTCGACACCTCGAAATTGAGCTGGGTGCCCATCGAGGCATGATAGATCAGCACGTCGTCAGCCTTCAGCTCCGGCATCTGGCCCACTCTCTGGGCCGTCCCGGAGGGGAGGCGACTGTCGATGTTCTCGGCGTATATGCCCGTGTCATAACCCTGTTCCCGAAGAATATCACGTATCGCCAGGGTATCGTTTCCCACGGCATCGCCAAAGGCGATCGTGGGCAATAATTGTATGACTCGCATAATCTGTTCCCCGAATCAGCGGATTTTGGTCTTGTATTCTTCCAGACCATCCTGCAGCGCCCGCAGACTGTCCTCAAGCGCAAACTGCTCCTGTCTCTGCTTCTTCATCTGCGTCTCCATTTTGCGCAGGCGATCGGACATCTTATTGTCGCTCTGCAGCGCGCTCTCCGCCTCGATGCGGTTCATCTGCTCCTGCATGACCTCGATGGCGCTCCACTGGCCCTCGACCTGTTCCCGGATGTTCTCGACCATGGCCTGTATGCCGCCAAGCTGCTGCAGGGCCGCGTGCAGACCGCCGATCTGGGACTGCTGGTATTCCATGCCGATGCGAAGCGCGTCCACCCCATTGGCCGCGTGGAGATTGAAATCATTCTGCTTTTCGTTGATCGGCAACAGTATGCTGCGATTCAGCTTTCTGACGATCTTCTTGATAAAGGCCTTCGGACCGCGACCGTAATCCCAATAATAGGAGATATAGTGGCTGCCCTTCAGATACTGCGCCTCATTGGCGATCTGCGTCTCTATGGCGCTGTTCGGCCCGGTATATTGCACGGGCTGTCCGATCGGAACCACCGCCTGCGGAACGCCCTGCATCGCGTTGAAGGGGGGCACGGGTTCAGTCGACGCAGTTTTGATGCTCGCCCGGATTTCGCGCATGATCTGCTTGACATCCAGCTCGCCGTCATTGCCGAGCGCCGAAGCATTCGCGAGCTCCGCGCCGGTGTCCTCCGGAGCCATGCCGTGCTCGCGCCGAATCTCCGCACGGATTTCGTGCATGATACTCTCTACATCCACCGGTATGATGGTCTTCGCCACAGTCGATACCCCCCACTCTAGTTGATCCGCCAAGTGTGCTTCAGTCGCATAATGCCAACATCTTTTATGATCGAATACACCGTAAAGGTCATACATTCCCTGAAGAAATCATAGGCAAACCCATCCGGCCTGTGAATCGCGACATCCAGCGTATACACGCCCTCCAGCAGCCCATTGTAGTCCACGTCAAATTCCATCGTGCCCTGCGAGCCCTGGAGCTGGCACTGGAAGTGATCCAGGTTCGTGTTCGTGCCATAGACCGCGATACCGTCGTTGCGATAGATCGCGATGCCGAACGCGACATCCTCCACCGGCTTGTTGACCTTATAGCGCATGGCGATCCTGAAGGGCTTCCCCGATTCGATGTTGGAGGTCGCCTTTCCCGTTTCATCCAACAGCGAGATGGACTCAAAGACGACGTCCCTGCTTCCCCAGCGCTTGCCGTCGTCCACAGGCGCGACGGGCGTAGGTTCCTCGCCACCGCCCTGCGGGGCGGCAGCCTCGGCGGCCTCTACAACGCCTGCCTCCGGCGTCTCAGGAGCCGCCGGCGCGGCGGGCGCCTCCTCCTCGGCCACATTCTCGCTCAGCGTGCCCGTGCGCTCGCTCATATAGCGAAGGTATTTCTGGTGGACATCCACCGGATTGCCCTCGGCGCGCACCAGGCCGCCCTCGATCCAGTAGCTCTTGTCGCAGATCTGCTCGATCTGGCCGAGGGAATGGGACACGATGACGATGGTGGTGCCCTTGCGCTTGATGTCCCGCAGCTTGTTGAAGCACTTCGCCTGGAAGGCCACGTCGCCGACGGCGAGGATCTCGTCGATCAGCAGTATGTCCGCGTCCACGTTGATGGCCACCGAGAACGCCAGGCGCATGTACATGCCCGAGGAATAGGTGCGCACCGGGTTGTCGATGTAGTCGCCCAGTTCCGAGAAGTCGATGATGGTCTGCAGGCGGCGGTCGATCTCCGCCTTCGTGAGGCCGAAGATCGCGGCGTTGGTGTAGATGTTCTCCCGGCCGCTCATGTCCGGGTGGAAGCCCGCGCCCAGCTCGATCAGCGCCGAGAGGCGGCCGTGGGTCTGCACGCTGCCGCCGTCCGGATACATGATCTGGGACAGCAGCTTCAGCATGGTGCTCTTGCCGCAGCCGTTCTCGCCCACAAGGCCGATGGCCTCGCCCTTTTTGACATCGAAGCTGATGTCCTTCAGCACCTTCCGGATCTCATGGCGGTTGCGCTCCTTGAACAGCGCGCGCTCCTTCAGATAGACGCCCTTGTCGAAATAGACCTTGAATTCCTTGGAAACGTGCTCGACGTGTATCGCAATATCCTTGTTATCCATCACAGCTCCTCCGCAAAGCGCCTCTGCAAATCATCGAACAGGAACCACCCCAGCAGCAGGAACAGCACCCCCATGCCCAGGGCCAGCAGCAGGTTGCTCAGCTGCGGAACCTGCTTGTAGTACAGTATATCCCGATAGCACATGATGATCGACGTCATGGGATTCATCATGAATATGCCGCGCAGGTTTTCGGGCACCTGCTCCACGGGATACATGACCGGCGTGAGGAACTGCCACAGCATCACGAATATGCCCATGATGTGCTCCAGGTCGCGGAAATAGACCGTCGCGCCGGAGACGATGAAGCACAGCCCCAGCGCCAGCAGGTATTCCGTCAGCATCACCGGGATCAGCAGCGGAAGCACCGCCAGCCTCAATCCCAGGCCCACCGCGCAGACCGCGAACACCACGATGAAGCACAGCAGCATGTTCACAAAGCAGGTGGTGACGTGGGCGATGGGCAGCACCTGGCGCGGAAAATGTATCTTCGTGACCATGTCCTTTTGGGCGAGCACGCACATGGTGCCGCCCTGGATGGACGTCGCGAAGAACATCCAGGGGATCAGCGCGATGAACAGGAACAGATAGTATTTTTCCACGTTGTTGCGCATGATGATCGAGAACACGATCGTGTACACGCCCAGCTGCAACAGCGGATTGAGGAAGGTCCACAAAAAGCCCAGCACCGAGCTCTTGTACCGCCCGCGCAGGTCGCGCCGCACGAGCATCCAGATCATCTCGCGGTAGCCGTATATTTCACGTATCTTTTTGAACACTTGCTCTGCTCCCTTCGGCCGCCCGTTCTATGAGCGCCCTGTATTTATCCACGATGACATTCCATCGATAGTTTTCTTCCACATATCTGCGGCCCTTTTCCCGCATCTGCGCGTAGGCCGCGCCGCCCGCCAGCAGCCTGTCCAGGCCCCGGGCGAACTCCGGGTAATCCATGAAGTAAAGCCCCGCGCCGCTTCTGTCGCAGTGGCCCTTGAGCACCTCGCTGTGCCCGGTCACCAGCACGGGCCGCCCCATGGCCATGCTCTCCAGCACGACGATGGACAGGCTCTCGAACCGGGAGAACAGCGTCAGCGCCAGCGCCCCGGCCATCACAGCGTACTTTGTTGCCTCCGGCACATAGCCCAGGGGCACGATGTCCGGCGCGTCGGGCAGCGGCATCTCGGCCTTGCCCATCAGCACAAGCTTCAGGTCGCCGCCGCGCTCCCGCTTGTAGCGCCTGAACATCTCCAGCATCTCGGCGCAGCCCTTGTTCCGGTCGATGCGCCCGGCGTAGACCAGGTATTGTCCCGCCTCCAGGCCCTCGGGCAGGGGCGGCAGCGCCCCCTCGGGCACATCGATGCCCAGGCCCGTCATCGCGCCCGGGGTATCCTTGAGGAACGGAAAGCGCTTCAGCGCGAACGCCCGCTCCTCGGGGCTGTTCCAGGCGATGCTCCCGGCCCTTCCAAAGACTCTGCCGTAGCAGCGCAGGTAGGCCGTGGGCTCGTCGTGCAGCGTGGGGATCAGTATGGCGTTGTCGATGTCCAGCGCGATGCCCCGCACCGTCGTGTAGTAGAGGTAGGTCATGAACAGCACGGCCTTGTACCGCCCGTGCTCCGCCCGCAGCGCGTCAATCAGATCGGGGCAGTAGGGGCCCTGGGCGTCGACCCAGCGCTCCTCCGCCGCGTCCGTGTGCCAGGGATTGCGCTTCACCAGCGCGGAGAGTATGCGGAAGGGCCACCTGCGGCGCTCCCGCGCCACGCTGTAGCGCTTCACCCGCACGCCGTTGATCGTCTCCTCCCCCAGCGCATATCGGTTCGCCCAGGTCATGTAGTCGGTGGCGCAGGTGGTGTAGACGGTCACATCGTAAAACCCGGCCAGACGCTCGGCAATCTGCCGGCAATACTGCTCCGAGCCGCCGTTGACCTCCGGCCCGTAGCGCTGGCAAACGAAGGCGATCTTCTCCCTGTTGCAGTTCTCGTTCATCACTCGGTACGATCCTCTGACAGGCCCTTCGCGATGCTACAGCGACCTGTAGTACTCCAGCGTGTCGGAGAGGATCTGCTCCATCTTCAATTCCGGCTCCCAGCCGGTATCCCGGGTCAGCTTGCTGTGATCGCAGCGGATGACGGGGGTGTCGCTGGGGCGCATGCGGGCCGGGTCCTGTCGCACGGGAATCTCCCGCTTCGCCATGGCGCGCAGCGCGTCCAGCACCTCCTGGACGCAGTAGGTCCTGCCGGAGCCCACATTGTAGACCTCCCCCGGCACGCCCTTTTCGGCGATCAGCCGGTAGGCCCGCACCACGTCCTTCACGTGGGTGAAGTCCCGCCGGGAGGACAGGTTGCCCACGCTCAGCGCCTCGGCCTCGCCCCGCTCGATCTTCACGATGCCGGAGGCGAAGTCCGGGATCAGGAAGCCGGGACGCTGGCCCGCGCCGCCGTGGTTGAAGGAGCGGGTCATGCAGATGTTCATGCCATAGCTGCGCACGTACAGCCGGGCCATCTCCTCCTGGGCCCGCTTGGAGATGGCGTAGGGCGACTGGGGCCGCATCTCCATGTCCTCGCTGACGCTGGCGCCGGATTCGCCCAGGTTGCCGTACTGGTCCGAGGAGCCCACGATGACCATGCGGATGCCCTTCGGATCGACGGCGCGAACGGCCTCCATCAGGTTGATGGAGGCCACGATGTTCAGTTGCATGGTCAGCTGGGGCTGCTTCCAGGACCTGCCCACGTCGGCCAGTGCCGCCAGGTGGAATATCGCGTCCGGCCGCTCCGTCGCCACGATCCCGGCCACCTGCTCCGCGTCCATCAGGTCCACGCGCAGGGTCTGCTCGCCGGGCTGTATGTCCAGCCCCACGACCTCATAGCCGTGCTGCTCCAGCTCCGCGCGCAGGTATTTGCCCACAAAGCCGAGGCTGCCGGTGATCAGCGCTTTCATGCCCTGTCCCTCGCTTCGCGCTTCGCCTTCTGCAGGTCGTGCTCGGCCATGATGGCGCAGAGCTGCTCATAGCTGGTCTTTTGGGGATTCCAGCCCAGTTTGGTGCGCGCCTTGGTGGGATCGCCCCACAGGTTCACGACGTCCGTCGGGCGGAACCACTGGGGATTGACGCAGACCACCATCTTGCCGGTCTTCTTGTCATAGCCCTTCTCGTCCAGGCCCTCGCCCTTCCACTCGATCTCGATGCCGTCGTGGGCAAAGGCCAGCGTGGTGAATTCGCGCACGGTGTGCTGCACGCCGGTGGCGATGACATAGTCGTCCGGCTCGTCCTGCTGCAGGATCAGCCACATGCACTCCACGTAATCCTTGGCATAGCCCCAGTCGCGCAGGGAATCCAGGTTGCCCAGCTCCAGGTGGTCCTGCAGCCCGCAGGCGATGCGGCCCGCCGCCAGCGTGATCTTGCGGGTGACGAAGTTGTCGCCGCGGCGCTCGGATTCGTGGTTGAACAGTATGCCGTTGCAGGCGAACATGCCGTAGGCCTCGCGGTACTCCTTCATCATCCAGAAGCCGTACTGCTTCGCCACGGCGTAGGGGCTGTAGGGATGGAAGGGGGTCTTTTCGTTCTGGGGGCACTCCTCCACCTTGCCGTACAGCTCGGAGGTGGACGCCTGATAGATGCGGCAGGTCTTGTCCAGGCCCGCGGTGTGCACCGCCTCCAGTATGCGCAGCACGCCCAGCGCGTCCACGTCGCCGGTGTACTCGGCGGCCTCGAAGCTGACGCCCACGTGGCTCTGGGCGGCCAGGTTGTAGATCTCGTCCGGCTTCACGTTCAGCACGATGCGGGTGATGCTGGAGGAATCGGAGAGGTCGCCCTCGTGGATGTGGAGCTTGTCGATGATGTGATCGATGCGGCCCGTGGTCGCCACGGAGGCGCGGCGCACGATGCCGTGCACCTCATAGCCCTTTTCGAGCAGCAGCTCGGCCAGATAGGAGCCGTCCTGTCCAGTGATACCGGTGATCAATGCCTTTTTCATGGTTGTCTCTCCTCGCTGTTATTTGTTGTATTGAAATCAGAGATACTGATACTTGTTGCAGATCCTCAGGTTCTCCAATACCTTCTTGATGTCCCCCGCGCTGTCCTTTTCGCAGATCAGTATGGCGTCGTCGGTGTCGACGATCACGATGTCCCGCAGGCCCACGGCGGCGATCAGCTTGTCCTTGCCCTGTATGATGGAATTCTTGGTGTCGATGGTGACCACGTTGCCGTTGACAACGTTGCCGAACTCATTGGTCTTGCGGATGCGGCCCACCGCCAGCCAGGAGCCCACGTCGTCCCAGCCGAAGTTGCCCGCCAGGCAGTAGATGTCCTTCGCCTTCTCCATCACGCCGTAGTCGATGGAGACCGACTTGAATCCCCGGAACTCCCGCTCCAGCGCCGCCTGCTGCTCCGGCGTGCCGATGGCGGCGCGGATGCGCTCCAGCCCCTCGTACATGTCCGGCAGGAAGGCGCGCAGGTTCTCCAGGATCGACGAGGTCTTCCAGATGAACATGCCGCTGTTCCACAGGTATTCGTGGGAGGCCAGATAGCCCTTCGCCGTCTCCAGGTCCGGCTTCTCCACGAAGCGCTCCACCGCGTAGGCGCGGCCCACGATCTGCTCCGGGTTGAACTTGATGTAGCCGTAGCCCGTGTCCGGGTTGTCCGGCGTGATGCCCAGCGTCACCAGGTTGCCACCCTGCTCCGCCACGGCGCAGGCGTCCTCCAGCGTCTGGCAGAATATCGCGTTGTACTTGATCAGATGGTCGCTGGGCAGCACCAGCATCAGCGCGTCGCCGTACTTCCGGGCGATGTGCTCCGCGCCCAGGCCGATGCAGGGCGCGGTGTTGCGGCCCACCGGCTCGCAGAGTATGTTCTCCTCCGGCAGGCCGGGCAGCTGCCGCTTCACCAGCTCCATGTAGCTCTCGTTGGTGGCGATGTATATGTCCTCGATGTCCACCAGGGACTTGATGCGCTCCACCGTCAGCTGGATCATCGTCCTGCCGTCGCCGGTCAGGGAGAGGAACTGCTTGGGCATGTCCATGCGGCTCTCCGGCCAGAAGCGCTCGCCCCGGCCCCCGGCCATGATCAGTGCTGTCTTCTTCATTGGAATCTCTCGCTTTCGCTGTGTTATTCTCAGCCCCGGATCCCCAGTATCTTGCGGAGCTTCGTGAAATAGCGCGCAAAGCGCTTGAGGGTATATCCCTTGACGTATTTGCGATAGGTGGCGTTGTGGATGCGCCAGAGGGGCTTGAACTGCGCGTCTTGCCTCATGCCTTCGTCCCTCCGTCCGCGATCGCCCGCTCCACCAGCGCCAGCAGCCTCTGCCGCGTGCCGTCGCCCTCGAACCGGGCCAGCTGCTGCCGCTGCCGCTCCAGCACGCCCGCGCGGAAGCCGGCGTCCCGGCACAGCTGCCCGAGCTTGCCGGCGATCTCGTCCCAGCGCTTCTCCCCGAACAGCAGCCCGTTGTCGCCCAGCGTCTCCGGCACCGCGGAGGAGGCGTAGGCCGCCACGGGCAATCCCACGCGCATGGCCTCCACCAGCGGCACGCCGAAGCCCTCGTGCTCGCTCATGCACACAAAGGCGTCCGCGCCATGCAGGTAGGCGGCCTTCTCCGCCTCGGACACCAGCCCGGTGAACACCACCTGCTCGTCCGACAGCCCCAGGTCCGCCGCGAAGCCCTTCAGCTTGGCGTAGTACTTCTCAAAGCCCGTCCAGGAGCCCACCAGGTACAGCGTGGCGCGGCTGTCCACCGTCTGCAAAAAGCGGCAGTAGACCTTGATGACGTCCTCCTGCCTCTTGTTCGGCGCGATCCTGCCGATGAACAGCAGCTTCGTCCCGGGCGCCTTCGCCAGCCTCGCGGCCACCGCACCGTCCGGCGGGACCGTCGTCCGGTCCGGCTCGAACAGTATCGGCAGCACCGACAGCCGTTCCCGGGGAAAGCCCGCCTGCGCCAGCTCCCGGCAGTTGTATTCGGAATCGCCCCAGCCGTAGTCCACATGGCCCGCCAGGCGCTTCAGCTGCCGCCGCCCGCGCCACAGGTTCCAGGCCATGACGCTGTCGTAGGCCAGGAAGAATTTGCCCGGGGTGATGTTGTGGTACAGCACCACCTTTTTGGCGTCCAGCGCCGCAACGCGCTCGGTGAAGGCGTCGCCGTTCATCTTGTGGAATATGACCAGGTCCTCCGGCTGTATGGCGGAGAAATCCACGGCGGAGGCCATCCGGGCCAGCTGCGGGTGGATGGTCAGCGCCATGATGCGGCAGTCGTAGCCCGCGCCCGTCAGCGCCCGGTGGATCGCCAGCATCTCGTTGCCGATGGCGTCGCCGACGTTCAGGTTCGTGGCCAGCTGAATGATCTTCAAGCGTCCATCCTCTTCTCAAGCGCGGGCGTCACCGCCGGATGAGCTCATCCATCATCGCGCGGATTCTTTCGCTGAATTGGCCGTACAGGAAGTGCTCCTCCACGCGCCGCCGGGCGTTCGCGCCCATCCGCGCGCGCAGATCCGGGTCCGCGGCGAGCCTGCGGAGCGCGTCCGCGTAGGCCTTCGCGTCCCCGTTGGGCACCTCGATGCCGTCCTCGCCGTCCAGGCACACGGTGTTGACGCCGGAACCCGGGATCGTGAACGTCACCGCGGGCTTGCCGAAGTACATCGCCTCGGCCAGCGCCACGCCGAAGGCCTCGTTCTTGGTCACCGACGGAAAGCAGAATATGTCCATCGCGGACATGTATCCCTTCAGCGTGTCGTCGTCGATGCGGCCCAGGAAGCGTATCCTGTCATTCCCCGCGGTCAGCTGCTTGAGCTTCGGGGTCTCCTCGCCGGTCCCGCCGATGTAGACGACAAAGCCGTCGTCCAGGTATCCGGCGGCCCGGATCAGATGATCGTAGCCCTTGTAGCGGGTGTGACGGCCCACGGCGAAGCAGATCGTCCTGCCGGCGTTCTCCGCGCGGACCTGCCGCGCGACGCGCTCCGAGCGCGCATCCGGCGTCAGGTGCCCGGCGTCGATGCAGTTGGGCACAATGCGGCACTTCTCCCCCGCCGCCGAGAGGTGGGGGCTGCCCTTTGCATAGGCGCTGCTGGTGGCCACCAGCACGTCCGCCC
Source organism: uncultured Eubacteriales bacterium (assembly GCA_900317565.1). GTDB lineage: Bacteria > Bacillota > Clostridia > Christensenellales > Aristaeellaceae > UBA2862. The sequence continues at coordinate 50,205 of ONHI01000001.1, read as the reverse complement.
TGCGCACCAGCTGCTCGTTCTGGCTCCGGAACAGCTGCTTCAGCAGCCGCTGCTTGACGATGTCCAGGTGCCAGTACACCACCAGCTTCGTGCCGTCGGGGATGTATTTGAGCAGGTAGCGGGCCACGAAGGGGTTTGGATAGTGGAATATGATCGCGTCCGGTGCGAACTTCTTGATCTCCTCCCGCAGCAGCCTGCCGTATTCCAGGGACAGGGACTGGGAGGCCACCTTGGCGAAGCAGCCCGCGCGCACCACCCCGACGCCGTCGACCTCGTCCGTGCGGGTGCCCGGCTCGTGGTTGAAGCAGATCACCCGCTGGGCATAGTCGTCCGCCAGCGCCAGCACGCAATCCCGGGCCACCTTTTCGGTGCCGCCGCTGAAGGGGGCGTAGTATTTTGAGATGTGAAGGATCTTCTTCATCGCGCTACATCGCGCCCTTGCGCTGAATGACCACCCAGACGGTCTTGAACAGTATCCTGAAATCCAGGCCGATGTCCCAGTTGGCGATGTAGTCGGTGTCCAGCCGTGTGATCTCCTCGAAGTCGGTGATCTTGCTGCGCCCCTGCACCTGCCACATGCCGGTGATGCCCGGCTTCATCGCCAGGCGGGCGCGGTGGTGGTATTCATAGCGCTCCCACTCGTCCACCGTGGGCGGGCGCGTGCCCACCAGGCTCATCTGGCCCAGCAGCACGTTGAAGCCCTGGGGCAGCTCGTCCAGGCTGTACCAGCGGATGAACTCGCCCATGCCCCGCTTGTGGGTGCCGTCGGGCAGTATCTCGTTGCCGATGATGCGGGGGTCGAAGTCCAGCTTGAACATCAGCCCGCTGCCCACCCGGTTCTGGTCCATCAGCTCCTGCTTGTGGGCGTCGGCATCCACGTGCATGCTGCGGATCTTGTACATCTTGAACTTGCGCCCGTTCTGGCCGATGCGCTCCTGCTTGTAGAGCACGGGCCCGGGCGAGGCGTGCTTGACCATGGGGCCGATGATGGCGATGGCCAGCAGCGCCAGCAGGCTCAGCACCAGGCCGCCCAGTATGTCGATGGCGCGCTTGATGAACAGCTGGACGGGGCTGGCGAAGTTCATGCTGCTGGTCACCACGGTCGCGCCGGCGATCCGCTCCACGAACTGGGTGCGGCTGCCGGTGGGCATGATCTGCAGATGCACCGTGACGCCCATCTCCCTGCACCGGTCCATCAGCGTGTAGGGCGTGGACGCGGAATCGGAGACGCCGATGAAGACCTCGTCGATCCACTCCCGGCAGATGTAGCGGGCCGCGTCGTCCAGGTTCGCCACCACGGGCACGCCCGCGATCTGCTCGCCCTTGCCGTCCCGGTCCGTCAGCACGATGCCGCACAGGTTGACCCGCTCCACGGGATGGCTCTCGAAGCGCTCCACGCTGGCGGCCGCCGAGGCGGCGTCGGTGACCAGCAGCATGCCGCGCTGGTTGCCCGCGGCGCGGCGGCGCAGCAGCCAGCGCTTCCACAGCATGCGCGTCGTCAGCGTGATGGCCATGTAGATCGGCAGCGTGCCCCAAACCACCAGGCGGGAGTATTTCTCCGCGTCCTTGACGGAATACAGGAACACGACGACCGCCGCGAACACCAGCGAGCACTGGGTCAGCGTATGCCGGATCTCGGCAAAGCGCGACCGCTTCAGCACGTCGTGCATCGTGTTGAACACAACGGCGATGATCACGCAAAACAGCGCCATCCAGATCGCCATCTTGCGAAAATCCTCGTCTGCGTATATGAACTGTGTAAAACCAAACCGCAGGCCATAGGCCAGCATCAACGCGACCTGTGCGCACAGCACATCCAGGAATATGAAGTCCAGATGCTTGAGCCAGCCCTGCTCTGATCGCTTGTACATCGTTTTATCCTTGCGCTATGATTTTCGGCAAGACGCACGCACAGCGGAAGCGCCCTCCAAAAAGGCGCATAAGGGCAAAGCTTCGCCCACCGCGGGCCCCATGCCGTCCGGCAGGCCTGCGCCTTCTCCGCTGTATGCTTCCGGGCTTCGTCGGCCCGCCATGCCAGCAGGTGCCGCTTCCGTCCCCTTCTTGTCGCTGTAAACCGTGAATGTATAGGCATCGCATCGTAATCCTGCCTATACTCTTATATTATAATGTAACGGTTCATTGATGTCAAATCATTTGTGTTATCATTCCATGAGGATATTTTTACCTCATTTAGCGGAAAAATAGGCGGCAAACGCCAAAAATAGTCTGTCCCCGCCATGCTGCGACGCCCTTGCAAGTTGACGCCGTCCGGCGGGGAACAGTGGATATGTATTTTCAACGGGAGTGGCGAACCCCCGATGGTTGCAGTATAGCGCCGATACATGTACTCAATGTGAACAACCAAGCACATATTTGCGGCGAATCCGGGGGGATTCTCCGCTACTTCTCCACCTTCACGATCGGGGCGGCGACGGCAGAAAAGGTGCGCTCGGAGCCGTTGGCGAAGCGGATCTTCACCCGCTGCTCCGCGCCCTGGCCGGAGAGGGCGACGACCTCGCCCCGGCCGAACACCCGGTGGTGCACGGCGTCGCCGGGCCGGAACACGGCGGCGGGCTTCGTCACCCGCGGCTGCGGCCCGCGGTCCCAGTTGAAGCCGCCGGAGGAGCCCTTCTGCACCCCGGCGATGCCCAGCTTCCGGTCCAGCTCGGCGCTGCCGGTGGTCTGTCCGCCGCCGGTGGGCCCGGAGCGGAACTGGCTGTTGTAGGGCGAGCGGGTGGGCTGGGCCCAGCCGCCCCGCTGGGTGGGTGGCGGCACCCGGCGGGTGTCCGTCCTTCCCATGCCGTCCACGATCAGCCGCTGGGGGATCTCGGTGACGAAGCGGGACAGCTCGTTGGCGCTGCGGGTGTTGTACAGCGCGCGGGTCCGGGCGTGGCTGAGGAACAGCCGCCGCTTTGCCCGGGTGATGCCCACGTAGGCCAGCCTGCGCTCCTCCTCCATCAGGTCATCGTCGAACACGGCCCGGGTCAGCGGGAACACGCCCTCCTCCATGCCGGCCAGGAACACGTCGTTGAACTCCAGGCCCTTTGCGGAGTGCAGCGTCATCAGCGTCACCGCGCCGCCGGACTCGTTCATGGCGTCCAGGTCGGAGACCAGCGCCACGTTCTCCAGGAAATCGCTGAGCCCGCCCTCCGGGTTCAGCTTCTCGAATTCGGAGACCGCGCCTTGCAGCTCCTGTATGTTCTCGATGCGGCTCTCGTTCTCCTCGCTCTTGGCGGCCTCCAGCGCCGCGACGTAGCCGGTGCGCTCGATCAGCGCCTCCACGAACTCAGACAGCTTCTTTTCGTACATCAGCTCCGTCAGGTCGATCATCAGCGCGGCGAATTCGCCCAGCAGCTTCTTGGGACGCGACGTCAGGGGCGCGTTTTCATAGTCCAGCACCGCGGACATCAGCGGCATTTCGTTCTCCCGGGCGTACTCCGCCAGCTTGTCGATGGTGGTGTCGCCGATGCCCCGCTTGGGCTCGTTGATGATGCGCCGGGTGGACACGTCGTCGTCGGGGTTCACCAGCGCGCGCATGTAGGCGATCAGGTCCTTGACCTCCTTGCGCTCATAGAAGCGCTGGCCGCCGTAGACCCTGTAGGGCGTGCCGCCCCGCACGAAGGCCTCCTCAAGCACGCGGGACTGGGCGTTGGTGCGATAGAGCACCGCGATGCTGCCGGGGGTCTCCCCGCCTGCGATCAGCTTTCGGGACATGGCGGCGATGAAGGCGGCCTCGTCCCGCTCGTCCATGGCGTGGTACAGCGCCACGCGCTCGCCGTCCCCCGCCTCGGTCCAGAGCGCCTTCTCCTTGCGGCCCCGGTTGTGGGCGATCACCTGGTTGGCGGCGTCCAGTATATTGCCGGTGGAGCGGTAATTCTGCTCCAGCTTGATGGTCACGCACTCCGGGAAGTCCTTCTCGAAGTCCAGTATGTTGCGCAGGTCCGCGCCGCGCCAGCCGTAGATGGACTGGTCGTCGTCGCCCACCACGCACAGGTTGTGCCTGTCCCCGGCCAGCAGCCGCACCAGCATGTACTGGGCCGCGTTGGTGTCCTGGTATTCGTCCACCAGTATGTAGCGGAACTTGTCCCGGTAATAGTCCAGCACCGGGGGATGCTCTGTCAGCAGCACCAGCGTCTTGATCAGCAGATCGTCGAAGTCCAGCGCGTTGTTGCCCCGCAGCGACTGCTCGTAGAGCCGGTAGGCCTCGTACAGCTTGCGGCTGCGGAAATCGCCCTCCGATTCCTTCAGCCACTCCGTGGGGGTCAGCAGCCTGTTCTTCGCGTCGGAGATCACCGCCTTGATCTGCTTGGGCGGGAATTCCTTGTCCGACAGGTTCAGCTCCTTCGCCACGGCGCGTATGACGGACATGCGGTCGTCCTCGTCGTAGATGGCGAACTGGCGCTTGTAGCCCAGCTTTTCGATGTCCCGGCGCAGTATCCGCGCGCAGCAGGAATGGAACGTGGAGATCCAGGCGTCCTCGGAGGCCTGGCCCGCCAGGGCGTGCACGCGCTCGGCCATCTCCCGGGCCGCCTTGTTGGTGAAGGTGATGGCCAGTATGTGCCAAGGCGCGACGCCCTTCTCCATCAGGTGAGCCACCCGATAGGTCAGCACCCGGGTCTTGCCGCTGCCCGCTCCGGCCAAAACAAGCAGCGGGCCTTCCGTCTGCTCGACGGCGGCGCGCTGCTGGGGATTCAATTGATTCAGGTCGATCATTCGTCCGCGTCCCTCTGGCGTATCTGCTCCAGCACCCGCTGATAGCCGCCCGCGCCGTAATTCAGCGCCCGGTTCACGCGGCCGATGGTGGCGGTGGACACGCCGGTCTTTTCAACGATTTCGGTATAGGTCGCCTGGCTCTGCAGCAGCTGGGCAACCTCCAGCCGCTGGGAAAGGTCCTGGATTTCCCGGATGGTAAACAGATCCTCAAACAGGCGATAGCAGTCCTCCATGCTGCTGAGCGCAAGGAAAGCCCGCGCCAGGTTGTCGGTCTGCTCGTTTTGCAGTCTGGATGAAAACATGGCATTTACCTCCCCATCCCCATGATATTGTTTTATCATGTTTATACAGTAATATAATTATACCGTATGAAAAGGAAAACGTCAAGGACGCGAAGCGACAGATTCCGTCATTTATACTCCGCTTTTCTGCTGTGCTCCCTCAGCACGTGCATCAGGCCGCTCATCAGCTCCATGTTGTTCTCGTCCAGCGCCAGCTGGCTCTGCATCACGTCGTCGGTGAGGGAATCCTGCAACAGCACCGACGGCGACACCGCCAGCGCGTTGCACAGCGCCACCACGGTCTCCACGCTGGCCTTCTTCTCGCCGCGCTCGATGTGGCCGATGAAGGAGGTGGAGCAGCCCACCTGCTTTGCCAGCTGTCCCTGGGTCAATCCGCTCAATTCGCGCTGCTGCCGCACGCGCACGCCGAGCTTGCCGTAATCCATGTTGCGATCACCCCTTCCATACATATACTATCCCGAACGGGGTCCATTTGTCAAGTCAAACGATTTACCATTATAAATGCAGTATTGTCATTCCCGAAAATTCAGGCTATAATAGAAGCATGAAGCATGGATGGATATGGGCCTGGGCCCTTCAGATCGCCCTGATGCTGGCGGTATCGGCGCTGGCGGCGCTGTCCCGAAGCGCGCACGAGGCGCTGTACACCGCGATGCTCTGGGGCGTCGTGCCGCTGGCGGGGCTGTTGACCGCCTGCCGGGCGGTGGGCCGGGGCCTGAACAACTATCTGGCGTGGCTCGCCCCCGCGGCGTGCCTGTTCGCGGCGCACTTCGCGCTGTGGGGCTATTCCCCCAATCCCGGCGCGGGGCTTTTGACGGCGCTGCTGTCGCTGGTGGGCGCGGCCGCGGGCCAGGTCCTGAAGGAACGCGGGGGCAAGCGGAAGCACACGAGACAATCGAGGAGATGAGCGCATGGATAAAGACCTGATCCTGACCTGTGACACCGGCACCACCGGCGTCAAATGCACGCTGTTCAACCCGAAGGGCGAGGCGCTCTTCTCCGTGCGGCGGAGCTATCCCACCCAATATCCCCATCCCAACTGGGCCGAGCAGGACCCGGACGTGATCCTGGCCGCGATGTTCGACGGCATCAAGGAGCTGCTGATGCAGGTCAATCCCCAGCGGATCGCCTGCCTGGGCCTGTCCGGCACGATGAACGGCTGCATCCCGGTGGACGAGACCGGCAAGGCGCTGTACCCCAACATCATCCACTCCGACAGCCGCACGGAGGCCCAGGTGGGCGAGATACTGAAGGTGATCCCCTTCGAGGATTTCTACCGCCTCACCGGCAACCGGGCGGACACCCACTACACCCTCCCGAAGATACTGTGGTTCAAGGAGCAGCAGCCGGACATCTACCGCAAGGCGCGCTGGTATCTGAACATCAAGGACTACATCTACGGCAAGCTGACCGGGCGCTTCGGCTATACCGACTATTCGGATGCCTCGCTGACCATCGCGCTGGACATCAACAAGCGCCGCTGGGCCTCGGAGCTGCTGCAATCCCTCCAGCTGGACGAGAGCCGCATGCCCACGCTGCTGAAGGGCCACGACGTGCGGGGCAAGATCACCCGGGAGGTCTACCGCCAGACCGGGCTGCTGCCGGGCACCCCGGTGGCCATCGGCGGCGGCGACGGCGCGTGCACGGCCCGGGGCGCGGGCGTGGTGGACCCCGGCAGCGCCTACTGCTACATCGGCTCCAGCGCCTGGGTCTCCCAGATACTGGACCGCCCGGTGCTGGACCCCAAGGCCCGGATATTCAATTACCTGGACATGAACGGCGAGGATTGCCACGTGTGCGGCACGGTGCAGTGCGGCGCGGCGGCCTTCGACTGGGGGCTGAAGAACCTGCTGGGCGGCCACGACCAGTCCGCGGACATCTCCATCGTCGAAAACATGGCGCGGCAGATCGCCCCCGGCGCGGAGGGCGTGCTGTTCCTGCCCACGCTGATGGGCTGGCGCACCCCCTATTGGGACCCCAACACCCGGGGCTGCCTGATGGGCTTTTCGCTGTACCACGACCAGCGGCATATCGCCCGGGCGATCTACGAGGGCATCGCCTTCGCGCTGAACGCCTGCGCCGAGGTGATGGCCCAGTGCGACGCGCCGATGCGCTCGATGATGCTCACCGGCGGCGGCGCGCGCAGCGGCCTCTGGCCCGACATGCTCGCCTCGATCTTCAACCTGACCACCCAGGTGCACCGCACCCCCGGCGAGACCACCTCCCTGGGCGCGGCCATCGCCGCGGGCGTGGGCGTGGGCATGTTCACGGGCTACACCGACGCCGCCGCCATGGTCACCGCCCGCTCCACCCACCCCGTCAATCCCCAGTGGCAGGAGGCATATGGGAGGGTGTACGCCATCTATTCCGACATCTACGACAGCATCAAGCCGCTGAACGACAGGATAGCGGCGCTGTAATAATGTCAAATGGGAAATGGGTTTGGCTGACTATCATTTCCCATTTCCCATCTCCCATTTTCCATTTGAAATTCACCGGAAAGGGTTTACTATGCAAAGCAATTCGTCCGACCAGCTCCGCGCCTGGTTCAAGGCGGTGCTGCCGGTGTATCCGGAGCTGTTCAACGCCGCCCACGCCATGTGCGGCAACTACGATATGGCCGAATACGCGCTGCGCAGCGCCATACTGGACGTGTGGCTGCAGGGCGTGTCCGCGGGCATGGGCTTCCGGGAGCGCCTGCGCGGCGCGCTGCGGCGGGAGGCCTTTGAGGCGGCGCTCTCCGAGGAGGGCCTCTCGGCGGAGTTCACCTGGCCGGGCGTGCCCTCCCGGGAGGGCGACCCGGTGCTGGCCCCGCTGGCCCGGGAGGACCTCACTCTGCAGCGGCAGGTGATGCTGCATTACGGCTGCGGGCTGCCCCACCGGGCCATCTCCCGGCTGACGGGGCTCTCCCCCACCCAGGTGCGCGGCGAGCTGGCCCGCTTCGAGTCCCGCTGCCGCCGGGGGCTGTCCGCCCAGGAGCGCTCCCGGCCGGAGGCCGCCATCGCCCGCAGGATGAAGCGGCTGCTGTCCCAGCCCGGGGCGAACCTGCCCCAGCCCGCCCAGATGTTCCGCGCCTTCGAGGCCGAGGCCGGCGGCGCACCCGCGTCGAACCGGCGCGTATCGCGGATCGTCGGCGGCGCGCTGCTGCTGCTGACCGCGCTGCTGTGCGCCGGGGCCTTCTGGCTCTTCGCCGTCCTCGTCCAGCCGGTGACCTTCTGACCGGGCGGGCGGCGACCTCTTCCGTCAGCCCTGCGGGTTGCCACCCCTACGAAGGTTTTCCTACTCCCTACTCCCTGCTCCATAATCCCTAATCCCTAATCCCTAATCCCTATTCCCCTATTTTGCCGAAAAATTAACCCTAACCCCCTAATGATCTTGTCGAAGGGCTGATATAATGTCGAACAATAAAAACATGGCCGGAATTATTCCGGTCATGAAAATAACAGGAGGGTGAGGATATTGGCGATCATTCGAGAAGGTTTGACTTTTGACGATGTGCTGCTCGTTCCCCAGCGCAGCAGCGTGCTGCCCCGTGAGGTCGATCTGACCGTACAGCTGACTCCCAGGATCAAACTGAATATCCCGATGCTCAGTGCCGCGATGGACACCGTAACCAACTGCAACATGGCGATTGCGATGGCGCGCGAAGGCGGCCTGGGCATCATTCATAAGAACATGTCCATCGAAGAGCAGGCCAGCCAGGTGGACAAGGTGAAGCGCTCCGAGAACGGCGTCATCACCGATCCCTTCTTCCTCTCCCCGGAACACAAGGTCTCCGACGCCGAGGAGCTGATGCGCAAGTATCGCATCTCCGGCGTGCCGATCACCGAAAACGGCAGGCTGGTGGGCATCCTCACCAACCGCGACCTGCGGTTTGAGACCGACTTCGACCAGCCCATCCGCAACGTGATGACCCACGAGAACCTGATCACCGCGCCCGTGGGCACCGACCTGGACCAGGCCAAGGCCATACTGGCCAAGCACCGCATCGAGAAGCTGCCCATCGTGGACGAGAACTTCATGCTGCGCGGCCTGATCACCATCAAGGACATCCAGAAGAGCGCCAAGTATCCCAACTCCGCCCGCGACGCCCGGGGCCGCCTGCTGTGCGGCGCGGCGGTGGGCGTGACCAGCGACACCATGGAGCGCGTGGCCGCGCTGGTGGCCGCCAACGTGGACGTGATCGGCCTGGACACCGCCCACGGCCATTCCGAGGGCGTGCTGAAGATGGTGGAGAAGATCCGCAATGCCTATCCGGAGCTTGAGATCATCGCGGGCAACGTCGCCACCGGCTCCGCCACCGAGGACCTCATCAAGGCCGGCGCGGACGTGGTCAAGGTCGGCATCGGCCCCGGCTCCATCTGCACCACCCGCGTGGTGGCCGGCATCGGCGTGCCCCAGATCACCGCGATCATGGATTGCGCCGAGGTGGCCGACAAGCTCGGCAAGACCATCATCGCCGACGGCGGCATCAAGTACTCCGGCGACATCCCCAAGGCCATCGCCGCGGGCGCGACGGCGGTCATGATGGGCAGCCTGTTCGCCGGCACCGAGGAGGCCCCCGGCGACACCGAGATCTACCAGGGCCGCAGCTACAAGGTCTATCGCGGCATGGGCTCCCTGGCCGCCATGGCCGAGGGCAGCAAGGACCGCTACTTCCAGGAGGGCCAGAAGAAGCTGGTGCCCGAGGGCGTCGAGGGCCGCGTGCCCTTCAAGGGCCCCCTGGCCGACACCGTGTTCCAGCTGATCGGCGGCCTGCGCAGCAGCATGGGCTACTGCGGCACCGAGAGCATCCAGGCGCTCCGGCAGCGCGGTGAATTCATCCGCATCACCAGCGCCGGCCTGGTGGAGAGCCATCCCCACGACATCAACATCACCAAGGAAGCGCCGAACTATTCGCTGCACGTGTGATTATACAAGTAACAGCGCCTCCGGCATTTTGCCGGAGGCGCTCCTTTTTATCGCACACCCGACAATTAAAAAATTATTTTTGATAATTTGTCAAATATGCTTGACATTATGTCTGGCATGTGCTATGATATCCCCGTCAACAGGAAATGCCCGCGATGCGGGCGATGCGATAATAGGAGGATCATGACATGAGTATAAGTACATCCTGGGCAATTGGTTTCGTGGTGGGCATACTGCTCGTGGCGCTGCTCTGCGGCGTCATGGTGAAGATGGCGCGCAGGAACGGCGGCGGCAAGGGCGAATTCGACGAGCGGCAGCTGGCCGCCCGGGGCAAGGCCTACGCCATGGGCTACTATACGCTGCTGCTCTACCTGCTGTTCTGGATGATCATGCGCAGCCTCGAGACGTCCTTCTTCATGGAGCCCGAATCGGTGCTGATCGGGGCGCTGCTGTCCCTGGCGGTGTTCGTATCATCTGCGCCGCCGGGCTGGTCAACCTGGCTCTCGGCGTGCTGCACCTGGTCAGGGACAAGCTGTACGGCAATATGAACCTGTACGTGGGCGCGCTGCTGGTGGTGACGCTGATCTGCCTGGTGATCAAGCGGGCCATGGACCGGCGGGCCGGGGAGGATTGACGTGAAGAATCTGAAATTGAAGGCCGCCCGGGCGGGCAGGGACCTGTCCCAGCAGCAGCTGGCGGACGCGGTGGGCGTAGCAGCTGGCGGACGCGGTGGGCGTCTCCCGCCAGACCATCAACGCCATCGAAAAGGGCGACTACAACCCCACCATCAAGCTGTGCATCGCCATCTGCAAGGCCCTGGGCCGAACGCTGGACGAGCTGTTCTGGACGGAGGATATGGAATGAATCGGGGGGCTGTCCGAACCGGACAGCCCCTCGCCGTCAATGTGCCGCCGCGACGGCATACCATATATACCCCCGCTTCTCCGCCTCGGTGTAGCCCCGGGCCTCCGGGGGGACGTCGACGCGGGGATAGCCGTTCTTGTCGTAGAAGCGCACCGCCCGGGCGTTCTCCGGGGAGACGCACCAGTAGATGCGCGAAAGGCCCAGGCGCTCGAAGCCATGCTCCAGCACGGCCCGCATGCCGTCCCGGGAGGCCCCGGTGCCCATGGCGCATTTGCGCATCGTGATGGCAAACTCGGCCGCGCCGCCGTCGATGTGCTTCAGGCTGACGGTGCCCAGGTATTCGTCGGTCGCGTCGTCGGCAACGGCGAGGTGGACGTCGTCCCCGTCCGCACGGGCATCGTCGATGAACCGCCGGCAGTCCTCCAGCGTCTTTTCCCCGAAACGGGCCTTCATGTGGCCCACCACGGAGGGATCGTGCATCCACTCCAGCATCAGCGGCGCGTCCTCCGCCCGAAGCTCCCTCAAGCGCATAATCCCGGCGCCTCCTTACGCATATTCGCCCGCGTCAAATACGTGGGCTTCCCCATACCGGTCCCCGTTCCAGAGCACGGCAGCCTGGGTGCCGCCGCAGTTCCCGGCCACCAGCCCGTCGCAGTGGGCCAGTATTTGCAGCGAGGAGATGTACTCCAGCCCCTTCAGGTACTCGTCGTCCTCGCGGTCAAAGTGGACATCCTTGATGAGCGTCAGCTTCTGCTCGGCAAACACCTGATCGTAGTAGTTCCTGCGGTTGATGAGCAGCCTGTCGCCGTATTCGCCCCGGAACAGCCGGTCGTACTCCCCCTCCTCCGTGGCGAGGTAGAGGTATTCATAGCCGCCCGCCTCATAGATGGCGCGCACCTTTTTCAGCATGTCCGCCCGCTCCGGCTGGATGGGATGGCCCTTCGGGCGCGTGGCGGTGTAATCGGTGCCGCGGCACAGCACGCCCAGCACCCGCCTGCCCGCCAGCAGCTCCCCGATCTCGCCCTCCGCATAGGCCCGCACCCGGGGATTGAGGCGGGCAAAGGCCCCGTACAGGCGCTCGAATTCCGCCCGCCGCCGGGGATAATAGATGTCGCTCCAGGCCGGGAAGGCCTCCAGCGCGTGCTCGTCGTAATCCAGCGCCGGCAGGCCCGCCGTGTCGACGTCGGCGAAGGGCTGCTCGAAGAAGCGCTCCCATATGTTTTCCCCCTTGGAATTAAGGATCTCCACCCGGGGGATGTAGCCCGCGCACACGGCCTTCAGGCACAGCGCCAGCACATTGTTCAAAAAGCAGACGTTGAAATACTCATAGTCGTAATAGCCCTTGCGAATGACCATTGTCCGGCGGAAGCCGCGGATCTCCGATTCCAGGACCCGCCCGGAGGCAAAGCGCCTCAGATCGCAAAGTCCCGCCAGGGACCGCAGGCCCAGGCGCGCCGTCAGCCCCTTTGCGCCGCGGTACAGCGCCCCTCCGGGCAGATCGCCCGCCAGCTTTGAGGCGCGCTCCACCAGGCGCTTCGGCAGCGCGAAGGCAGACATCGCCGCGGCATCGGAGGCTTCGCACAGATTCCTCCAGACAGGCTCATTCGTCTTCACGGGCGTCACGTCCCTTCAGGTGTAATTTGACCAGCACAGCGTTCGCCATCGGGCGTGCGAGGTCGATTATCAGCGGCCGCTCGCTCCGGTTGATGGCGAATTGCAGCCCGCCGTAGATCGCCAGCATCGCCACGCCGGACAGCGCCGCGGCGACGGCGATCCGGCCGTAGCCGCTCACCTCCAGCGGATGGGCCGCGTCAAACAGCACCACCAGCGCGAACACGGCGAAGCAGGCCAGCCAGCGCTTCACGGTCCGCCAGATCGAATCCGGGCTGAAATTTCGGTAGTAATAACGGATGACGTTCGTGGTCCGGTAGAGGGAGGCGGCGATCGTGCCCATCAGCGCGCCGGGCAGGCCGAAGGCCAGTATGCCCACGATGGAGACGCTCAGATTGATGCACGCCTCCAGCACGGCGTATTTTTTTGTCTGCTCGAAGTGACCGGCGAAGTTGATGCCCGAGCTGGCCGCCGTCCTGCCGTGGGTCAGCAGCGGCACCAGCACGAACAGCAGCGGATACCAGCGATGCACGTAGACCACGTCGGTGATGGATCGGGTGTAGGTGGATATGAACGGCAGAAAGACCCGGTACAGCGCGGACATGACCGAGAAGATCAGCGTCAGGTGAAATATCTCGAACACATGGTACAGCCGGTCGTACTGCGCGCGGTCCGTGGCGAACATCTGGCCCAGCCTGAAATCGAAGCCCGTGGAGACGGTCTGCGCCAGCGTGAACAGGGCGTTCACCGCCATGTTGTAGATGGTGTAGACGCTGACCAGCTTCAGATCCTGGGTCAGGAAGGTGAGCAGCAGTATGTCCGTGCTGCTGAATATCATGTAGGATATCTGGTGGACCAGCACCGCGTTTTTCTGGGACACGGCCTTGAAGTCCGGGGTCACGCCGAAATCGATGTCCAGATACTTGCTGCGGATATAGCGATGGTACAGCAGCGCCCGCACCACCTGGGCCACGAAGAAGGAGGCCTGCACCGCCAGCACGTTGAACCCGAGCAGCAGCAGCGCGATCTTGGCGGCGTTGACCAGCAGGTTCACCAGTATGTTGATCTTCTGGGTCACATAGCTGTAGCCCTCGGCCTGCATCAGCAGCATGTACTTGCCCTGGTAGAAGTAATTGATGCTTCCGCCCAGGCCGCCAAACAGCACCACCCCGACCACCAGGAAATAGGGCAGGCTGGTGGACACCAGCACGGGATACAGGAACGCGAAGGCCACCACCGCCAGCGTGTAGAGCACGCCCGTGCGGTTGTAATAGATGCGGGTCGCCGCCATGATGGCGGAGATCTCATGCCGGTCGTCCTCGGCCACGGGCCGATACAGCGCCTGGAGCGAGGCATAGCCGATGCCCGCCTCCAGCAGCGACAGGTAGGCGAAGATCTGCTCGGTGGAATGGAGCAGGCCGTTGACCTCCGAGCCGTAGTTCTCCATGACCAGCAATGGCGTGACCACGGAGAAGGCGATGATCAACAGCTGCCCCAGCGCCCCGTATATGATGTTGAAGAAACCCTTTTGCGTCGTCTTCATAGGTTATGCTTATCTTCCCAGCTTGTCCCGGACCATATCGAAGGCCCGGGCGATCATGTACCTGCCCGCCGCGCCCCGCGCCAGCAGTCGGACCCGGCGCATGACGCGCCTGCCCACGGCGGCATCGTCGATGGCGGCGAGCCGACTGCGCAGCCCGAAGCGGTCGATCTGCTCGGCGATCGCGCTTCGCGTGGCCATCGGATTCCCGCCCGCGCCGATCAGCTGCCCGAAGCCCACCTCCAGCACGAACAGTACATAGTAATTCAGCCCGTCCAGCATGGCGGCGTCGTCCATGAGGTTCTTCTCCAAGCCCTCGATCAATCGATGCAGCCGCTCGAAATAGCGCCCGTCGGGGCTGCGGGACAGGGAGCCCGCCGTTTCCCGGTAGACATATGCCCGCAGATCGTTGTCCACCACCACGCACTTCGCGGCGCGGATCAGCGGATAGCTGACGGCGGCGTCGTCCCCCATGCGCACCGAGGGGTGGACCAGATCCCCCAGGGAGACGAGCAGCTCCCGGCGGATCAGCTTGTTCCACAGCGCGGGCACGATGCCCGGCTCGTAATAGCGGCCCGAGAACAGCGCCCGGGCCCGAAGCCCGGCCAGCGCCTCGCCCCTGTATACGCCGGATTCCACCGCGTTGCCGCGGGCGGCCTGCCGGGCCTCGTCGCCCTGCAAATAGCCGCTGATCACCACGTCGGCGCGGTGCTCCTCCGCCAGCGCCAGCATCGGCGCGTACAGCTCTCGCGCTAGCCAGTCGTCCCCGTCGGCGAAGCTGACATACGCCCCCGACGCGGCCAGCAGGCCCGCCCGGCGGGCCATGACGGAGCCGGCGTTCTGCTGGTGGATGACCTTCACCCGCGCATCCCGCGCCGCCCAGGCATCGCACAGGGCCGGGCAGCCGTCCGGGGAGCCGTCGTCCACCAATATGACCTCCATGTCCCGCAGGTCCTGGGCCAGTATGCTTTCGACGCACTTGTCCAGATAGCGCTCGACCCTGTACACCGGCACGACCACGCTGAGCCTAGCCATGGCGGATCACCCCGTCGAAGGCCTCGCAGAAGGTGCGGGTGAAGGCCTCCATGCCGAAGCGGGCCACCACGCGGCGGCGGATCTCCCGGGCGTCGAAGCGCAGCTCGCCCTCCACGAAGGCCTTCAGGTCCCGGGCCATGCTCTCGGCGTCGTTCACGGCGTAGACCCGGCCCATGTCGGCGTCCAGATAGTCCTCCACGCCGCCGCAGCGGGTGGAAAACGCGGGCAGGCCGCAGCAGGCCGCCTCCATCACCGACACCGGCTGTCCCTCCTGTATGGAGGTCATGATCAGCGCGTCCGCCCGGTGGTACACCGAGGCGATGTCGGCGTGGGCGACCTCCCGCACCAGCTCCGCCCGATCCGCGAAGGCGCTGGCGCGAATCTTCGCCTCAAAGGCCTCCACGCCCTTGGAATAGCCCTTGTTGGCGGCATAGCCCACGATCAGCACCCTGAAGGGCGCGCGGGTCATCGCCGTCAGGCGGTTCATCACGTCGATGAACATGTCATAATTCTTGTAGAAGGAGTGGGCCGCGACGATCAGCAGCGTCTTCGGGCCGCCCTCCGGCCTGCCCTCGGGCAGCGTCATGGTCCGCTCGTCGATCAGGTTGCCGATGTAGACGGTCCTGGGCAGGCGGATGTTTTGCAGCATGACCTGCCGGATCTTGTCCTGGCTGATGGCGAGGAACAGGTCCGCGTTCTGGAAGGCCTCCCGGTTGAGGTCGCTGACCCCGGTCCCCGGCCAGGGCACCGGGCCGTGCTCCCCCACGACGTAGGGCACGCCCAGCAGCTTCGCCGCGCAGGCCGTCTGGAAGGCCTCCAGCTGGCCGTCCACGCAGTACAGCGCGTCGATATGCTCATTGACATGGCCGAAGACCCGCGCCACCATGCGCTCGGTGAAGCGTCTGCGGATGGGGCTGACATACTTCCCCACGCCGTCCACGCGCTTCTTGCCGCTGAATTTCATGTAAAGGCTGTAGATCTCGTCCCAGGCCGCCAGCAGGAAGGGCACCTTCACGGTCGCCTCGTATTCCACCGTGTTGCCCGTCTCCGCTTGTCTCCCGGCCCGCAGCCGGTTCCAGGGGCCGAAGCCGTAGACCTCTGTATAGCGCACCACCACAAAGTCGAACCGCTCCGCCACCGCAAAGGCCTGCTCCTTGAAGAACACGCCGCGGTAGGGATTCTCCTCGCTGGGATACCAATTCGTCATCAGGCAGATCGTGTGTTTCATTTCTGCACCCCGTCAATCAACGGAAATCGTCAGGCGCTCCGTGCCCGGCCGGAACAGGCGGTCCACGGCGGCGCTCCAGATGAAATGCACGGCCACGGACAGGGCGTATATCCCCGCCGCGCCGACGAGCATCCCGCCCAGCACCAGCGGCAGCGGCAGCACGCCCAGGCGCTCCAGGCTGACGAGGCTCAGCGCGTAGCCGTGGATCAGATAGCAGGTGAATGCCGCCGGCGCGATCCTGTTGATCCAACCGCTGGAAAAGCGCAGCCGGGAGAACAGCAGGAACACCGCGCAGCCCTCCAGGATCACCAGCGGATTGGAGTACATCCAGGCCGTCCCGGGCAGGGTCTTGCGCCAGAGCAGCAGCAGAAGGCACAGCGCCGCCACGGCCACGAGCAGCAGCGGCGTCGGCAGCTTTTGCCGAAGCGCGGCCTCCTCCCGCCGCAGCCACGCGCCCAGGAGGTAGACCAGGGCGAAGTTGACGATGGTATAACCGCCCATGGAGCCGTCTATACCGATGGGGCTCAGCCCGGAGAGCGCCTCGCCCGAAACCTCTTTGGCCACGTCCACCGCCGTGGCGAACACCGAGAACGCGCCCGGCTCAGCCGCGCCAGCCCCGCGTTCAGGTAGGGCGAGAGCAGCATCAGGGCGACGTAGAGTATCACATAGTAGTTGACGGGAACAAACGCGCCAAGTATGCGCCGCAGGTCCCAGTCGCCGCCATAGGCGCTGAGCGCCAGGTTCGCCGCCACGCGAAACGCCGAGGTTTGCAGCAGCAGCAGGCCGAGCTTTCGGACCTTCACCGATCGGGCGCTGCTGCCAAAGGCCCCGGAGATCAGCAAAAAAACGTTGACCGCGCAGATGCAGAGGCACTCCAGCAGGTCCAGCGCCGTCCTGCCG
This sequence comes from uncultured Eubacteriales bacterium, assembly GCA_900317565.1. Classification (GTDB taxonomy): domain Bacteria; phylum Bacillota; class Clostridia; order Christensenellales; family Aristaeellaceae; genus UBA2862. The sequence goes on along the minus strand of ONHI01000001.1, from coordinate 33,101 downwards.
ACGCCCGTCGCCACGTCCGCGACGCCCACGCCGCCGGGATAATAGTTGATGTGCAGCACGACCACGGCCAGCGCGGCCAGTATGCGCAGCAGCTCAACGCCGGACTGCCGCGCAGGCCTGGGGGCCGTTTGTGTGTTCCGAGCGACCATATGCGCGCATCCTCACCGGAAATCGTTCACCGCCGAGATCACGGTGGCGATTTCCTCGTCGGTCATGCCGTAGTACATGGGCAGGCTCAGCTCGGTGCGGCTGATCTCCTCGGCGATGGGGAAATCGCCCTCGCGGAAGCCCAGGGAGCTGTAGCACTGTTGCAGGTGCATCGGTATGGGATAGTGCTTGTTGGTGCCGATGCCCCGCCTGTTCAGGAACTGTTCCAGGGCATCCCTGTCCTGGCAGCGCACGCCGAAGACATGCCAGACCGGCACATAGCCCTCGGTGACACGGGGCAGCGCCACCCGGGGATTGTCCATCTCCGCCAGGTATCGCCCGGCGATGCGCCTGCGATCGGCGTTCATGCGCTCCAGGTGCGGCAGCTTCGCGGCCAGGAAGGCGGCCTGCAGCTCGTCCAGGCGGCTGTTGTTCCCCAGATAGATGTGATGATACTTGTAATCCGAGCCGTAGTTGCCCAGGGCGCGCACCTTTTCCGCCAGCTCCCGGTCATTGGTCACCACCGCGCCGGCGTCGCCCAGCGCCCCCAGGTTCTTGCCGGGATAGAAGCTGAAGCCGGCGGCGTCGCCGAAGGTTCCCACCCTGCGGCCCCTGTAGGTCGCGCCGTGGGCCTGGGCGCAATCCTCCACCACGCGCAGGCCGTGCCTGCGGGCGATGTCCATGATGGGGTCCATGTCGCAGGCCCGACCGTACAGGTGCACGGGCATGATCGCCCGGGTCCGGTCGGTCACGGCGGCCTCGATGCGGGCCGGGTCGATGTTGAAGGTCTCCAGCTCCGGCTCCACGAACACCACCTTCGCGCCCACATAGGTCACCGCCAGCGCCGTGGCGATATAGGTGTTGGAGGGCACGATCACCTCGTCGCCCTCGCCGATGCCCAGCGCCTTCAGGCACAGCATCAGCGCGTCCAGGCCGTTGCCCACGCCCACGCAGTATTTCGCGCCGCAATAGTCGGCGAAGGCCTGTTCGAAGGCAGCGTCCTCCCGGCCCTCAATGTACCAGGAGGCCTCGAACACCCGGTTGAACGCGCCCTTCAGCGCGTCGTCCAGCTCCCGTTCCATGGGACGGAACGATACAAACGGCACCTTCACGCTCATGCTCATTCCTCCGCGGCGGCCGCGCCGCCCTTGTTCACAAATGCCAGGAACTCATCGTAATTGCGGATGTAGTCCCGCTCGTCATACAGCTCCGAGGCCAGCACCATCAGCACCGCGTCCGGGGAGAAATCGAACATCTCCCGCCACATGGCATTGGACACATACAGCCCCTCATAGGGCTTCTCCAGCGGTATGACCTTCTTCTCCCGGCCGTTGTCCAGCCGGATCTTGCAGCTGCCGTGGATGCAGATCAATATCTGCTCCAGGCTCTTGTGGGCATGGTAGCCCCGGGTGACCCCGGCCCCGGTGTCGTACATGTAGTAGACCCGCTTGATCCGGAAAGGGATGTCCTTGAACTCCTCCAGCGCCACCAGCTGCCCGCGATCGTCGCCGTGGGGCTGAAACACATATTTGATTACCTGCATCGTATGCTCCATTCTGTCGAATCGCCCGGTCCTGCCGGTTTGGGGGCCGCGGCGCCCGACAGGTACAATTGCTCTATTTTATAAAGCATACCATACGCCATTCCGTTTTTCAAGTGCGGGGCGGTTATTTCCTGTTATTTATGCACGGGCCGCCCGGCTTGAAAAATAAACAAATATATGGTACTGTATTGGTACGGCAATATCCCCATCGCGGTGCAAGAGGTCGAGAGCATATGAAGCTGACACTGGTCATACCTGTATACAACGGCAGCGCCCACATCGTGCGCTGCCTGGACAGCCTCCTCCGGCAGACCTATCGGGATTTCGAGGTGCTGCTGTTCGACGACGGCTCCCGGGACGATTCCGCGGCGGTGATCGAGCGATACAGCCGGGAGCACCCGGAGCTCGCGCTGACGCTGATCCGCCAGGAGAACCGGGGCGTCGCCGAGACCCGAAACGCGGGCATCGAACGGGCCGACACGGAGTACATCGGCTTTATCGACCAGGACGATTTCATCGAGAGCAACTACCTGGAAAGCTACGTCCGGGCCATGGAGTCCAGCGGCGCCGACATCGTCTGCGGCGGCTATGTGCGCTATGACGCGGAGAACGGCAAGGCGCTGCGGCGGGTCTCGCTGACGGACGATCCCTGGGGCAGGTTCGTGGTCGTGTCTCCCTGGGCGCACCTCTATCGCACGGCGTTCCTGAAGCGGCATCCCGTGCGCTACCTGAAGACCGCCATCGGCGAGGACGTGTATTTCACGCTGCTGGCCTATGCCTACACGGACCGGATCGCCACCATCCCTGACACCGGCTATTACTGGGTGGACAATCCCCTGTCCCACTCCAACCACAACCAAAAAAAGGCCGACAAGGCCATCGATCCGTTCATACTGCTGGACGCATTGAAGCGGGACCTGCCCGCCGACGGGCACATCGACAGGACCTGTCTGCAATACTTCATGTACCGCTATGTGGTGTGGTATCTGCTGTTCACGGTCCGGCGCACGCCCAGGGCCACGGTGGCGGCGCAGTACGACCGGCTGATGGCGTGGCTGGAGCGGGAATACCCGGGCTTTGACAGAAACGACATGATATCGCTGTCCGGCCCGCCGGGAGAGCCCCTCTCCATACGGTTGAGCGTCTGGGGCTTTACGCGGCTGTACCATCTGCGCCTGGCGCGACCGCTGCTGCGGCTGCTCGCCGCGCGGGACGAATAGGCGAAAACAGGCACGGGAGGGATCGAGATGAAGGGCGAAAGCGATCGGCGCGGCGCGTTTGAATACGAAATCAGCGTCATCATACTCACCTACCACCCCGATTGGGACAAGCTGCGGCAGACGATATGCTCCGCCGTGTTCCAGGAGGGCGTGCGGCTTCAGATCGTGGTGGCGGACGACGGCTCGCCGGACAACTGCCGGGAGCGCATGGAGGCGCTGTTCTCAAAGCTTGGCTTTTCCGACTACAAGCTGGTGCTGAACCCGGAAAACCACGGCACCATTGCCAATTTCATATCCGGGCTGGAGGCCGCCCGCGGGGAATACGCCAAGTGCATCAGCCCCGGGGATTTCCTGACCGGCAGCGACGTGTTGAAGGGCTGGCTGGATTTCACGCGGCGGGAGGGCTATGACTGGACCTTCTCCGACGCGCTGTATTACCGGAACGCTCCGGACGGCATGCAGCTGCTGCCGACGCCGCCCTTTCCGGTCTATTTGAATTGCTATCGCAGGAAAAACGCGCAGAGGTGCCGCTGGAACTACGCGGTGCTGGACGACGCCGCCCTCGGCGCGACGCTGCTGGGCCGGACCGCCACGAAGCTGCGCTACGCCCGGGAGCTGGCGGGGATCGGCAACCTGTACTGCGAGGATTACATCTATCGCATGATGATGTACGACGGCGTCTGCGGCGGCTACTATCCCCGGGAGACCGTGTTCTACGAGTACGGCACCGGCATATCCTCCGGCGGCAACAGCAAGTGGCAGCAGCGCATCACCGACGAATTCCTGGCGATGAGCCGGCTGCTGATGACGCGAGAGAATCCCGACCCCTTCCAGCAGAGGATGCAGCGCCAGATTCGCAAGAAGACCTCCATGAGGGCCATGGTGCGTATCCCCGGAAAGATAACCCGGGCGCTGCTGTTCAAGCTGGTGCGCAGGAAGGCCCGGATAGACTTCGCCGCCACGGAACCGTGGCGGCGGCGGTGCGGATGATCACACCCGCGTCAATTCATACATCATGATCCCGGCGGCAACGGCGGCGTTCAGCGATTCCGCGCCGCCCCGCATGGGCAGCTTCACCAGCGCGGTGGCGGCCTGGCGGGTGGCATCGGAGATGCCCCGGGCCTCGTTGCCGATCACCAGCACATATTTCTCCCCGGGGTCCGGGCGGCTGTAGAAGTCCGCGCCGCGCAGATCGCTGGCAATCACCGACCAGCCCCGGCGGCTCAATTCGATCAGCGCTGCGGGCAGGTCCTCCGCCGTCATGAAGGGCACCCGGAAGCCGGAGCCCATGGCGGCGCGCTGCACCTTCGGGGAGAGGGGATCGGCGCAGCCCCCGCCGAACAGCAGGCCGCCGAAGCCCGCGGCGTCGGCGGTGCGCCAGATCGTCCCGACGTTGCCCGGGTCCTGGGTGCCGTCCAGCGCCACGATCCGCGCCGGAGCGTCCGCCAGGGGCAACGGCGCGGGCAGGTCGAAGGACGCGCACACGCCCTGGGGGGTCCTGGTGTCGCACACCGATTCCAGCAGGCTCCTGGGGGCGACATACGCCCGCGCGCCGAGGGCCTCCAGCTCCTCCGCCAGCGCGGCCAGATCGTCCTCGGCCAGCGCCTCCCGCAGCGTGAGCCCGCATTTCAGCGCCTCCCGCAGCATGACCTCGCCCTCCACCAGGAAGCGGCCCGCCGCCTCGCGCTCCTTGCGCTCCCGCAGGGCCTTCAACCCCTTGACGACGGGATTCTTCGCGCTGGTTATCCTGTCCACGGCATACACCTCCACGCATTAACGCATATTTCGATTCGGATGGGGAACGGATTGCCACGGCGCTTCGCGCCTCACAATGACAGTGTGCGATGCGGTATCGCTGTATGTCGTGCGGGGGATGACGGATTGCCACGGCGCTTCGCGCCTCGCAATGACAATGTGCGATGCGGTTCGCTGTATGTCGTGCGGGGGGGTGACGGATTGCCGCGGCGCTTCGCGCCTCGCAATGACAGTGTGCGATGCGGTATCGCTGTATGTCGTGCGGGGGGATGACGGATTGCCACGGCGCTTCGCGCCTCGCAATGACAATGTGCGATGCGGTATCGCTGTATGTCGTGCGAGGGGTGACGGATTGCCACGGCGCTCCGCGCCTCGCAATGACAGTGTGCGATGCGGTATCGCTGTATGTCGTGCGGGGGGTGACGGATTGCCACGGCGCTTCGCGCCTCGCAATGACACGTACAAATTTGCATCGAACGATGTCATTGCGAGGAGGCCGCCAGGCCGACGTGGCAATCCGTCATCCCTGCCTTGCGATTAAGCAAGGAAGGTTGCATGTATTCGACCTCATCCGACCTCGCTGCGCTCGGCCACCTTCCCCAAGGGGGAAGGCTGTGGGAGGGCGGCGACCTCTTCCGTCTCGGCTTCGCCGATCCACCTTCCCCTGAAGGGGAAGGCTGTACCGCCCCTGGAACTATTCCTATTCCCTACTCCCTATTCCCTACCCCCTATTCCCTCGGCTCTCCTATTGCCTATTGCCTGTCGTCATCCTTTTCCCCCGCGATGGCGAAGCACAGCAAATAGACCGCCGCCGCGCCGCCCTCCCGCAAGGCCGTGGCGCAGGCGTTGGCGGTGGCCCCGGTGGTGCGCACGTCGTCCACCAGCAGGATCCGCCGCCCGGCCACGTCGCCCCTCAGGGCAATCGCGCCGTCCATGTTTCTGCGCCGCTGCGCGGGCTCCAGCCGCGCCTGCTGGGGCGTATTGCGCGTGCGCTCCAGCGCGCCGTCCAGCACCGGCAGCGCCAGCTGTCCGGCCACCGCCCGCGCCAGCAGCCCCGCGTGGTCGATGCCCCGCTCGGCCAGCCGCTTTTTGTGCATCGGCACCGAAACCACGCCGTCCGCGCCGATGGGTTGTATGCCCTCGAGAGCCTTGACCATCGCCCGGCCCATGACCGTCGAGAGCCGCGCCACGCCGCGGTACTTCAGGCTGCGCACCATGCCTCCGGCGGGCCCGCCGTAGCGATAGGCATAGGCCGCGCCGTCGAAGGGGCCCTCCGGCGGCAGCGCGCCGACCCAGCGCTCCGCCAGGCGCTGTCGGCAGTCCTCGCACAGCCAGGGCCGGGGAAAGCCGGCCCGCGTGCCGCAGCCCATGCACTCCGCCCGCAGCGGATAGACCAGCTCCAGCAGGCCGTCCGCCAGGCGCTTCAGCCCGCCGTTCACAGCGCGCCCCTCAGCCGCAGGTCCAGGGCGCTGTAGCGGCGGGTGATGTGGTTGTTGTCCACCATGGCCCGCACGCAGCCCTCCCGGCCCACCAGCACCACCAGGCGCTTGGCCCGGGTGACCGCGGTATACAGCAGGTTGCGGGTCATCAGCATCGGCGGCCCGCTGACCAGCGGCAGCACCACCGCGTCGAACTCGCTGCCCTGGCTCTTGTGCACGGACATGCAGTAGGCCAGCTCCAGGTCGTCCAGCAGCGATTCGTCGTACTCCGCCACGCGGCCGTCGTCGAATTCCACGGTCAGCGCCCGGGCCTTGCGGTCCACGGCCAGTATGTAGCCGATGTCGCCGTTGAACACGCCCTGGCCGTCCTCGTCGTCCCGGGTCCAGTCCAGGTCGTAGTTGTTGCGCACCTGCATCACCTTGTCGCCCCGGCGGAATATCGTGCCGCCGTGGTTCAGCTCCGGCACGCCCTGCCCGGCGGGATTCAGCGCCTGCTGGAGCAGCGCATTCAGCGCGAACACGCCCACCTCGCCCCGCTTCATCGGGGCCATCACCTGGATGTCCCGCAGGCTGTCCAGCCCCATGTACTTCGGCAGCCGGGCCTGCACCAGCGCCACCACGGAGGCCGCGACCTCGGCGGGGCTCTGCTTGCGCTCCAGGAAGAAATCGGTGCCCTTGGTGCGGATCTCGGGGTATTCGCCCCGGTTGATCCTGTGGGCGTTCATGACGATCTGGCTCTCGCCCGCCTGGCGGAAGATCTCCGTCAGCCGCACCACCCGCAGCACATCCGCCGCAATCAGGTCCCGCAGCACGTTGCCCGCGCCGACGCTGGGCAGCTGGTCCACGTCCCCCACCAGCACCAGCCGGGTGCCGGGCCGCAGCGCGCACAGCAGCGAGCGCATCAGGAAGATGTCCACCATGCTCATCTCGTCCACGATCACCACGTCGGCGTCCAGCGGGTTGTCCTCGTCCCGGGCGAAGCCCTGGCCCTCGCCGCTGTACTCCAGCAGCCGGTGGATCGTGCGGGCGGGGCAGCCGGTGGCCTCGCTCATGCGCTTGGCCGCGCGGCCCGTGGGCGCGCACAGCTCCACGTCGCCCATGCGGCGCAGCAGCCGTATGATGACGTTGATGGAGGTGGTCTTGCCGGTGCCGGGGCCGCCGGTGATCACGCAGACGCCCTCCCGCATCGCCGCCAGCGCGGCCTCCCGCTGCTCGGCGCAGAGCGATACGCCCAGCGCCGCCTCCTGGGCCTCCAGCTCGGCCCGGGCGTCCTCGTCGCCCCGCTTGGGCGGGCGGATGCTCCTGATCTGGCGCAGCAGCAGCCGCGCCGTCTCGCTCTCGGCCAGGTGCAGCCGGGGCAGGTAGACCGCGTCCTCCTCCCCCGCGCGCTCGTGGATCAGCTCGCCGTCCAGCACCAGGCCCTTCACCACGTCCTCCACCAGCTCAGGCGTCGCGCCGAGGACCCGCGTGGCATACTCCACCAGCAGCTCGCGGGGCAGGTAGACGTGGCCCGCGCCGTTGGCCGCCTCGGACAGCACGTATTTCACGCCGCTGCGCAGCCGGAATTCCGACTCCCGGCCGAAGCCCAGGCTCATGGCGATCTCGTCCGCCGTGCGAAAGCCCACGCCGTTGATCTCGTCCACCAGCCGATAGGGATTGGAGCGCAGCACGCTCTCGGTCATGTCCCCAAAGGCGCGGTAGATCTTCATCGACAGCGTGGGCGTCAGGCCGTACTCCTGAAGGAATATCAGCGTGTTGCGCATGCCGTTCTGGGCGGCGAAGGATTCGGCGATCATGGCCGCCCGCTTGGGGCCGATGCCCTCCACCTCCGTCAGCCGCTCCGGTTCGCTCTCCAGCACGTCCAGCGCCCGCGCGCCGAAGTAATCCACGATCAGCCTGGCCGTGGCGGGGCCGACGCCCTTGATCAGCCCGGAGCCCAGGAAGCGCTCCACGCCGGACTTGGTCTCCGGGCGGGTGGCCTCGTAGGAGGCGACCTTGATCTGCTTGCCGTAGTCCTTGTGCTCGGTCAGCTCGCCGTCGAATATGGCGTGTTCCCCGGTGGACAGGAAGGGCATGACGCCCACGGCGCTGATGCGGCTGCGATCGCCGTCCAGCTTGACGGCCGCCACGGTCCAGCCGTTCTGGTCGTTGCGGAACACGATGTCCTCGACGGTGCCCTCAAACTTGGACAAGCGATCACCTCCCATCGTTATGATACGTGAAAATCTGATTTGCCAGGCAAATCAGATTTTCACCGCGTTCTTCTCGTAGATCAGTCGCAGGCCCTTCAGCGTCAACAGGCCGTCCATCACGTCGATCACGCTGGATTCCCCCGCCACCAGCACGGCCAGGCCGCCGGTGGCGATCACCTTGATGCCGGGCACGCCCATCTCCCGCTTCATGCGGTCCACCAGGTATTTGATCTGGCCGATGTAGCCGTAGACGATGCCCGCCTGCATGTTGGCGACGGTGTTGCGCCCGATGACGCTCTCCGGCTTCACCAGCTCGAAGCGGGGCAGCTTGGCGGTGTTCTCGGTCAGCGCGTCGGCGGCCAGCTTCAAGCCGGGGCAGATCGCGCCGCCCAGGAACTCGCCCCTGGCCGATATCGCGCCGAAGGACGTGGCGGTGCCGAAATCGATGGTGATGCAGGGCCCGCCGTACAGCTCGTAGGCCGCCACGGCGTTGGCGATGCGGTCGCTGCCCAGCTCCCGGGGGTTTTCGTACCTGATGTTGATGCCGGTCTTTACGCCGGGCTCGATCTTCATCGGCTCCATGCCAAAGTAGTTGCGGCACATGTGCTCGATGGTGAAGTTGATCTGCGGCACCACGGAGGACATCATGATGCCCTGCACCTGCTTGCGGTCGATGCCGTGGTGGTCCAGCAGGTTCATCATGGCCATGCCGTATTCGTCCGACGTGCGGTTGCGGTTGGTGGACAGGCGCCAGTACTGCTTCATCTCCGCGCCGTCGAACAGCGCCGTCTTCATGTTGGTGTTGCCGATGTCAAGGGTGAGAATCATGTGCGTACCCCCTGGAATTGCGTTACTTGCCGTCGCGGATCAGGCCCGCCTTGAACAGCGCCGTGCCGATGGCGCCGGTCAGTATCGTGGAGACGGCCATCTCGATCAGGCCGTTGACGCCCACCGAGGCGACGATATAGGCGAAAAACGCCCGGCCGGCCATGCTCTGCTGCATCTTCGCGGTGTTCGAGAAGAACAGCACCAGCGTGGACATGAACAGCAGCGTGTTCAAAAACGCCGCCATGAAGCCGGTGACCGAGCAGGCGGCGAAGCGGTTGCACCTGCCCCGCAGCGCCTTGAATATAAAGCCCAGCAGCAGGCCGTCCAGCAGCCGGGAGCCGAAGCGATGCACGAACATCAAGATCGGGTTCGCGCCCTCCTGCATCAGCGCGATGCCCAGGCCGCTGCTGCCCATGACGCCGAAGCACTGCAAAAAGCTGATCAGGCCGAAGGCGCTGCCGATGATCGCGCCGCCCTTCGGGCCGATGGCGATGGCCGCGATGGCCACGGGGATCATGTTGAAGGTGATCGACAGTCCGGCAGGCATGGGGATGTTCCACAGGCCCAGTATGATCTCCAGCGCCACGAGCATGGCGAGGATGACGAAATCGCGGCTGGTCAGGCCGAAGGCAACCTTTGCGGACGCGCCGCGGGCGACGGTGTTGACAGAATTGTTCTTCATCTTTCATTCCTCCGTTCGAGTTCATCGCGTGATACCCTACAGAATTTGTGACAGGGAAACCGTGTTCGGCTCCGTGGATGCCGACAGCGCTATTATAGCATAATTAGCGTTTTTAACAAACCTCTTAATGTTAAAAAGAATTTACTTGTGTACGGGCACAAACCATACTATAATCATTGTAGTCAAAGGATGGCCCGCAGGGGCGATTCGCAAAGGAGGTCCTATCTATGATTACCCGCAAAGAGCAGCAATCCCATGGCATACGCGAATTCATGCGCGGCGGCAAGAAGCAGGTGGAGACCACGGAGCTGTCCACCCGGCTGCCGGAGAAGATGCGCATGTTCTCGATACTGACCCTGATCCCCGGCGCTTCCATCGGCTATCACGTCCACGAAAACGAGACCGAGATGTTCTACTTCATGGAGGGCAACGGCCGCGTGCAGGACGACGACAGGACGGTGGACGTCAGCGCGGGCGATTCCATGGCCACCTTCAGCGGCCACGGCCACAGCGTGGAAAACACCGGCGACACCGACCTGGTGATCCTCGCCGCCATCATCAAGGATTGATATTAAAAAACCGCGATGCCTTCCGGGCGTCGCGGTTTTTTTGTATTTTTGGAGGGTCCGTGACGCGCGTCGCGGGCCCTCCGGGTTTAAAGATCAGTGCTCGATGGGATTGCCGTTCTCGTCCACTTCGAAGGTGGAGCCGATGCCGCTCAGATTGCCGAAGCTGCCGCCGCCGAAATCGAAGTCCTCGTCAAAGTCCTCCATGCCGTCGTCGCCTTCGTCAATGTCGAAATCGTCCACGCCTTCCTCCTCCTCGCCGGAGCCCTCATACTCGGACAGGTCAGCGAATTCGCCGGTCTCGTTCCAGCCCTCGGGGGCGGTCACGGTGTACACGCCGTCGCTGGACAGCGGGATGTTGGCGTAGAGCATGCCCTCCTGGTTGATGAACTCCACGGGCGTGTTCTGGACCTCGTCCACATCCTCGGGATCTTCGATGATGGAGATGTAGACCGACTCCGCGCCTTCGGGGGCCTGCTCCAGGTCGTCGCTGGGCAGCAGCATCAGCGTCATGCCCTCGGGATACCAGCCCTCCGGCAGCTTCTCGTAGGGCGAAGCGGGCTCGACGGCCTCGTCCTCGTCCTCCGCGTCGTCCTCCTCATCCTCGACGGTCAGCGCCTCTTGCTCGGGATCGATCGCCAGGCCGGGATCCTCGATCTGCTGCTCCTGGCCCTCGGGGATCACGCGCACGCGCACGCGATAGGCGGGAGCGATCATCTCGTAGGTCTCCAGCACGGCGTCCTCGCGCTCGCGCTGTTCGGGCTCGATGGCGTCATACTGCTCCAGGCAGATGTCGTAGCCGGCCACCTGCAGGGTGTTGGGCGCGATCTCCAGCTCCTCGGTGTCGTCCGTGGCCTCGATGCCCTCGGAGGCGTCCGGGGCGTCCAGCGGGATCTCGCTGACCAGGGAGGCCACCGGGATGTGCAGGTCGGCCTGCTCCATCTCATAGATGATCTCCTTGACCTGCTTGTCCTCCAGGGTCTGGATCAGGGCCGTGCCCAGGCGCAGGTGCGACTCCTCGTACTTCTCGCGGCCGCCCTCCTCCAGGTAGATGCTCGCGCCGGTCTCCTCGTCCTTCATGGGCTCGGGGATGATCGTCAGCATGCGCTCGGGCTCCTCGGGGGTGCCCAGCTGCTCCTCGAACAGCACGAAGGCCTTGGGATCGCCCTCGCTGTCGAACAGCACGGTGCCGTAGTCGACGTCGTCCAGCAGCAGCCGGCCGATATCCTCGTCCTCGTCTTCCTCGTCCTCGTCGTCGTCATCCTCGTCGTCGAAGATGTCGTCGTCCTCATCGGCGTCCTCGTAATCGCCGTCGCTGAAGCCGCTGTGGCGATAGCTTCCGCCGGAGCCGCCGCTGCCACCGGAGCTGCCGGAGCCGGAGCCGGAGCCGCCGTCGCTGTTGATGTTCAGGATGCGGAAGGTGGTCTCGCGCTCGCCGGTGTAATTGCCCATACCGGACAGCTTCACCTTGGCGGTGCCGGGCTCCTTGTTGTCGGAATACTCCACCTTGAAGTCGGTGTCCTTCTTCAGGGTGTTCGCGCCGAAGCGCAGCGTGATCTCGGGCTCGATGGCCTTGCCGGTGTAGCGCTGGTTGCCGATGGTGACCAGGCCCACGTCGGAGCTGTTGATGGACTTCGCCTCGATCTCGAAGTAGGCCTCGCCCACCTCCACGGCGTAGTTTGCGCCGGGATCGATGGTGCCCTGGATGATCTTGTACTTGCCCACGTCCTCGCCGACCTCACGGCTCAGCCGCCCGGTGATGGTGTCGCCGGAGAGCAGGCCCTTGACCTTGCCGGTGAAATAGGTGGGATCCGCCGCGCCGTAGACCTTCTTCTGGCCCTCGGTGGGGGTGATGGTCAGCGTCTTGGCCGTGATCGTGGCCGGGATGCTGATGCTCTTGGTGCGATAGCGGCTGGCATCGTCGCCGCCGATGGTGAAGCTGACGGAGACGGTGCGCTTGCCCACATCCGCGCTGTCGTAGGCCGCCTTGATGGCGGTGATACGCACGGCGGTGTGGCCCTCCTGGGTGTCGCTGATCTTGAAATCGGAGCCCTTCAGCGTGACGTTGCGGGTCTTGTCGTAGACCTTGGTCAGCGCAGCGCCCTTGTAGGCGATGGTCAGGTCGGTGACCACGAACTCCTCCTCCGCGCCGCAGACGGTGCAGACGCCGGATTCATACACGTGCTTGTCGGTGAAGCTGCCCTTCTTGCCCTGGGTGGAGGCGTTCTGTCCCCAGGTGCCGCCGCAGCTGATGATCGTGCCGTTGTTGGTCACGGTGCCGTAATTGGTGACGGTGCCGTTGTTGGTCAGCGTGCGCTTCTCCGGCAGGGTCAGCGTCGCGCCTTGGATGACGGTGACGCTGTTCTTCTTGCCCACGGTGTAATTGCAATCCAGCGTCAGCGTGCCGGCGTTGACGATGATGTCGTTGATGCTCGCGGGCAGCTTCATGCTGTAGGGGGTCTGCGTGCCGTCCTCCGCGGTCACGGTGTGATCCACGGTGTCCTTGGCGCTCATGGTGGAATCCAGATCGGTGCGCAGGGTGAGGTGCTTCAGCGCCGCGTCGTTCAGCGTGGTGTTCGCGCCCAGGGTCTCCAGGGAATCCGGGACGACCAGGGTCTCCAGCGCGACGCAGCCCTCGAAGGCATTGTCGCCGATGGCCTTCAGGCCCTTGGGCAGCTCGATCTTGGTCAGGGTCTTCTGATCCTTGAAGGTCGCGGCCTCGATGTTCGTGACCTGCGCGCCTTCGATCGTCTCGGGCACCACGACCTCGGTGGCAGTGGTGGGCGCGAAGGTGATGATCGCCGCCAGGTTCTGCTCGTTCAGCCGGTAGCCGAAGACGCCGGTCGCGTCGGTATAGACGCCCGGGGCCACGTTCAGCGTGAAGGTGGGCATCGCCACGCCCTCCGCCACGGGGTTGGGGGCGTTCTCCGCCAGCGCGGCGGTGAACACGAACGCGCCGTCATAGGCCGCGTCGTAATTTGCGCAGGACCAGGTCACGGGGGCCTTGGCGGCGGTGCCGTCGGCCAGGACCACGTCCAGCTCCGCGGGCAGCTTGGCCAGCTCCGTCGCGATGGCAGGCTTGTAGGTCAGGTTCTCGCCGGTCGCCGGCAGGGCCTGGAACTGGGCGATCGCCACGACCTGGGGCGCGATGGGCGTCGCGGTGTAGACGGCCTTGTAGGTCGCGTCGGCGGTCACGTCCGCCAGCGCGGGCTCCCAACCGGCGAAGGTATAGGTGTTGGTCTCGTCCGCGGCCTTGACGGGGGCCTCGGGCTGGGCGATGCTCGCCGCCGCGGTGCCGTAGGGATACTGGGCGGCCTCCTTCAGCACGGTCGTGCCGTCCGCATCCACAAAGGTAATGGTGCAGGGCTTGCCGGTCTGGGTGTAGGTCGCCTTGTAGGTGGCGTCGCCGGTCACGTCCGCGATGGCGGGCTCCCAGGCGGCGAAGGCGACGATATAATGCTCGTCCGACTTGTCCGCCACGGTGGGCGCGGTGACGCCCGCCGCCGCGGTGCCGTAGGGATACTGGGCGGTGCCCAGGACCGTGGTGCCGTCGGAATCCACGAAGGTCACGGTGCAGGGCTTGCCGGTCTTGGTGTAGGTGGCCTTGTAGGTCGCAGCGCCGGTCACGTCCGCCAGGGCGGGCTCCCAGGCCGCGAAGGTATAGGTGTAGTGCTCGTCAGACTTGTCCGCCACGGTGGGCGCGGTGATGCCCGCCGCCGCGGTGCCGTAGGGATAGGAGGTCTCGCCCAGGGAGGTGGCGCCGTCCTCGTCCACGAACTTCACGGTGAAGGGCTTGCCGGTCTTATTATATGAAGCGGTGTATTCGGCGTCGCCGGTCACCGCCGCGATGGCGGGCGTCCAGCCCGCGAAGGCGTAGGTGTAATGCTCGTCCTCGGCCTTGGTCGGGTCGGCGTGGCTCGGGGTCGCGCCGTATTCCGCCGGTGCGGTGTCGATGACGCTGCCGTCGTCGTTCTTCCAGGTGACGGTGTAGCTGCGCTTGGCGGCGTCAAACTTCGCGGTATAGGTGGCGTCGCCGGACACCGCCGCGATGGCGGGATCCCAACCGGTGAAGGTGTAGGTGTACTCCGCCGTATCTGCCTTGGTGGCGTCGGCGTGGCTCGGGGTCGCGCCGTACTCCGCCGTGGTGGTCTCGATGGTCGAGCCGTCGTCGCTCTTCCAGGTGATGGTGTAGCTGCGCTTGGCGGCGTCAAACTTCGCGGTATAGGTGGCATCCGCGGTCACGTCCGCGACCTCGGGATCCCAGCCGGCGAAGGTATAGCTGTTCTCCGCCGTGGCCTCCTTGGTGGGGTCCGCAGGCTTGGCGATGTCCCCGGCCTTGGTGCCGTAATCATAGGCCTTGGAGCTGAGCTCCGAGCCCTCGGAGACGAACTTCACCGTACACTGGTTGACCGTCCACTGGGCGGTGTAGGTGATGTTCGTGCCGTCCTCGGACTTGGACCAGCCGTTGAAGGTGTGGCCCTTCCACTCCGGGGTGCCCTTGTCGCCCGCGACGCGGGACTCCGTGGTGGATTCGGTGGCGTTGTCCTGGCCGTTGCCGAAGACCCAGGTGTAGTTGTAGGTCGTCGGATCAGGCGCGGGATCTCCCCCGTCCCCCTCGGCCAGGACCGGCAGCGCCGACGCCAGCAGCGTCAGGCACACGATTACTGCCAGCCACAGTATTCCGATGCGATGCTTTCTGTTCATATGTAGGACCTCCTGCGCATTGTTCTGCGTATGTGCATAGTAAACCTGATTTATCCCACGGAATATTCGCCGCCCGCGGGGAATATTCCTTCCTCTATTTCGCTTGGACGGCAAATTACCAGGTTTTGTTCCTTTGCGGTCACGATTTTCGCAAAAAAGGCGGTTTTCGGAAATAAATAATGGCATTCCCCGTGTAAAACCTTTCGGAACCCCTTGATTTTTTCCCACATTCGGGTTAATATATTAACATGAGTTTTAATAGTGTATATCGAAAACGTTTTCGATATACATCACACATAGAGGAGGCTACGCCTATGGAATACGGTCATTTCGACGACCTGGCGCGGGAATACGTCATCACGCGCCCCGACACCCCCTCGCCCTGGATCAACTATCTGGGCAGCGAGGCGTTCTTCACCCTGATGAGCAACACCGGCGGCGGCTACAGCTTCTACAAGGACGCCCGCATGCTGCGCATCACCCGCTACCGCTACAACAACGTGCCCACGGACGCGGGCGGACAGTATTTCTACATCAACGACGGCGGCAACCTGTGGACTCCCGGCTGGATGCCGGTGAAGGCGGCGCTGGACCGCTATGAGTGCCGCCACGGCCTGGGCTACACCCGCATCACCGGCGAGCGCGACGGCCTGCAGGCGCGCCAGCTGTCCTTCGTGCCCCGGGGCGTGAACGCGCTGGTGACCCGCGTGCAGCTGTCCACCAACTTCCAGCGCAACTTCTCCACCGGCGAGGTGGAGATCGAGGGCAGCGCCATCTACCACAAGACCGAGTACCGCGAGCGCCGCAACCACTTCGCGGTGTACGCGGTCAACGCCGACATCGACGGCTTCGACACCGACCGCGCCTCGTTTCTGGGCTATTACAACGGCTTCGGCGAGCCGGAGGTGCCTACGCTGAACCGCAGCAAAAACAGCGTCGCCAGCGGCTTCTCCCCCATCGCCAGCCACTGCCTGAAGCGCACCCTGGGCCCGGACGAGACCGCCAGCTTCATATTTGTGCTGGCCTATTGCGAGAATCCCCAGGAGGAGAAGTTCTCCGCGCCCAACGTGATCAACAAGGCCCCGGCCTACGCCATCCTGGATCAGTTCAAGACCGACGCGCAGTTTGAGGCCGCCTTTGCCGAGCTGAACGCCTACTGGGCGGACCTGCTCTCCTCCTTCCAGGTGGACAGCGGCGACGTCCGCGTGGACCGCATGGCGGGCCTGTGGAACCAGTACCAGTGCATGGTCACCTTCAACATGAGCCGCTCCGCCAGCTACTATGAATCCGGCATCGGCCGCGGCATGGGCTTCCGCGATTCCACCCAGGACCTGCTGGGCTTCGTGCACCTGATCCCCGCCCGCGCCCGCGAGCGCATACTGGACATCGCCGCCACCCAGTTCCCGGACGGCAGCGCCTATCACCAGTACCAGCCGCTGACCAAGCGGGGCAACAACGACATCGGCTCCGGCTTCAACGACGACCCGCTGTGGCTGATCTTCGGCGTGGCCGCCTACATCAAGGAGACCGGCGACGTGTCCATCCTGAAGGAAATGGTGCCCTTCGACAACGACGAGAAGCTGGCCCAGCCGCTGATGGAGCACCTGCGCCGCAGCATCCATTTCACGCTGGAGCATCGCGGCCCCCACGGTCTGCCGCTGATCGGCCGCGCCGACTGGAACGACTGCCTGAACCTGAACTGCTTCTCCAGCACCCCCGGCGAGAGCTTCCAGACCACCGAGAACAACGAGTCCGGCGCGGCGGAGTCCACCTTCATCGCCGGCATGTTCACCGGCGTGTGCCCGGATTACGAGGCGCTGTGCCGCCTGTACGGCTGGAACGAGGAGGCCGACCAGGTGTCCGGCTGGTATGACGCCATGGAGAAGGCCATACTGACCGACGGCTGGGACGGCGAATGGTTCGTGCGCGCCTACGACGCCTTCGGCAACAAGGTGGGCAGCCACGAGTGCGAGGAGGGCAAGATCTTCATCGAGCCCCAGGGCTTCGTCGTCATGGGCGGCGTGGGCGTGAAGGAGGGCTATGCCCAGAAGGCCATGGACAGCGTGGAGAAGCACCTGCTCTGCGAGCACGGCGTCGCCATACTGACCCCGCCCTACACCCGCTATCACCTGGAGCTGGGCGAGGTCAGCTCCTATCCCCCGGGATACAAGGAGAACGGCGGCATCTTCTGCCACAACAACCCCTGGATCGCGCTGGCGCAGGCCCGGCTGGGCCACGGTGGCAAGGCCTTCGACATCTATCGCCGCACCTGCCCCGCCTGGATCGAGGACCAGCAGCTGCACTACACCGAGCCCTATGTCTACAGCCAGATGGTGGCCGGTCCCTACGCGCCCAACTATGGCCAGGCCAAGAACAGCTGGCTGACCGGCACCGCGGCCTGGAGCTTCTACACCATCAGCCAGGGCATACTGGGCGTCAAGCCGGATTATGACGGCCTGAGGCTGGATCCCTGCCTGCCCAAGGAGCTGACCGACCTGCGCCTGGTGCGCAAGTTCCGCGGCAGCACCTACAACATCCACATCGTCAACAAGGCCGGCGACGAGAAGGGCAAGCTGAGCCTGACCGTGGACGGCGCGGCCCTCGAGGGCAACGTCATCCCCGCCGACAAGGCCCCCGCCACCCACGAGGTCGAGGTCGTGCTGGCGTAAAGCATGGGTTTACCTCCATAAAGGAAGTCCCATATGAACTACAATATGCCTCCCTCCATGAGGGAGGTGGCCCGCAGGGCCGGAAGGAGTAACCCCCATCATTCCCCGCCGGGGGCCATCCGCACGGATGGCCCCCGGTTCTTTAGATAAACATGACATTTCTCCCTTGACAAGCATAGCAATCCGATATATAATTTGAGACGTAAAGTCTCATTTTTCACATTCCATACTGGAAAGGAACCCAATACATGAAAGATGTGCGAACCGAAGCACCGTGGAGAGCGGAAAAGCGCCGCCGGATACTGGAGGCGGGCTTTCGCCTGTTCTCCCAGCGGGGCATCGAGCCGGTGACCATGCCCGAGGTGGCCCAGGAGGGCGGCGTGGCGCGGGCAACCCTCTATCGCTACTACGCCACGAAGCTGGACCTGGTCGTCGCCATCGGCGCGTGGAAGTGGGAGGAGTACATCGAGGCGCGCGACACGCTTCTGACGGCGGAGGCCATTGAACAGCTGAGCGCCGCGGAATACCTGCGCTTTTTCCTGGACGCCTTCCTCGACCTCTACCGCAACCACAGCGACATACTGCGCTTCAACTACAACTTCAACAGCTTCCTGCGCACCGAGCAGGGTCGTCCGGAACAGCGGCAGCCTTACATGCGCATGGTAGACGCGCTCTCTGCACAGTTCCACGCGATGTATGTCCGCGGCCTGCGGGACGGCACGCTGAACACGGACATTCCCGAGACGGCTATGTTATCCAGCTCGTTCCACATCATGTTGGCGGCAGTGACGCGCTATGCCGTCGGCTTGGTATACGTTCCGGAGCAGGGCGCCGACCCGGAGAGCGAGCTGATCATGCTGGAGGAGCTGCTGCTGGCCAAATACTGCGGACAGGAAGGGCAAAGGAAAAACCGAAATGATCGTTGAACTTGCGGGCGTGACCGCACAGGTGCTCTGCCGCTTCCCGGAGAACGAGGTCTTCCTGCGGGACTACTCCTCGGACGGGAACCCAGCCTTCACCATAGCGCCTGACGACGCGGACCTGGCGCAAATGCAGGCGGACTTCGACCGGACGGACGAAGCGGAGGGCATTCCGAAGCACAAGAGAACGGACGGCTTTCTGGAAAACAATGCCATCCATTCTATGCTGGCGGAAAGGCTGGTTTGGGAAAACGTGCTACTGATGCACGGCTCGGCCCTGTGCATGGATGGGGAGGCGTACATTTTCACCGCTAAATCCGGCACGGGCAAAAGCACCCACGCCCGGCTTTGGCGGGAGGTCTTCGGGGATCGGGTGTGGATGATCAACGACGATAAGCCCATGCTGCGCATCGGTGAAACCGGTATCAGGGTGTACGGCACGCCCTGGGACGGGAAACACCATTTGAGCCGCAACGCCTCCGCGAAGCTGAAAGCCATTGTGAACCTGACCCGGGATGAAAGCAACCACATTGCGCACATGAGCCGGGCGGATGCCTTTCCGGTCCTGATGAAACAGTGCTTCGGCTCAAAGCATCCCGCGACAATGGCGCGGGTGATTGAATTGGAGAAACAGCTGCTGGATGCAGTTGATTTCTATACCCTTGGCTGCAATATGGAGCCGGAAGCGGCTCTGACAGCCTGGGAAGGAATACACAGCCCGGAAAGGGCAGAAAGGAAATGAATATGGAGAACGTGCGTTCGCAAATCGGGGGGGGTACTGTAAAGTACATTAAGCCCCAAATGGAAATCGTTGAATTGAGCGGGGAGAATGTGATCGTGACCAGCTGTACACCTGTTGATGTACCATGGTGGGGTGGTGAAGGTGATTGATGAAGTAAAAATCTTTTCCCTCTCAATCAAATAGGGACATTCTTGACGCTACTTTGCGCCAAGATTGCCATAGATGATTTTGCGGGAAAGGAGGATATACTCATGGAGAAGTACGAGAAGCCTGAACTTGAGGTTATTGAACTTAACGGAGAGAATGTGATCGTGACCAGCTGTACACCTGTTGATGTACCAGCATATGATGATTGGTTTGGCTAATGGATACTGGCTCATTTTCCTGCTCAGAGATAGGGCTATCCTTGGTGCTCTTTCGGCGCCGGTGAATACCGTTATCTGTTTAAGCGGTGATAATTTCAACTTTTGCACTGGTACGTATTGATAGCGAAAACTATTGATCCGTCCGAAACATATGCAGCATACGCCAATCCCGTGTGCTGCATATGCCCCTTTGAGGTTATGAAATGATCGAGATACGCAAGCCCGACGCGACGCTGACTAAGCTCCTCCCGCCTGTCAGTCCGCGTTCTGATATCAACTACATTCCCTCCCAGTTTGCTATGCCCTTCGACCACGGCGGGAAGCAGTATGTGTTCCACAATCTGACCAAGCAGTGCATCGAAGGTGTGCTGCCCGAATCGGCCAGGGCGGGAGAGGGCTGGGACGATCTGATCGCAGCCCAATTCCTCGTGCCTGAGAACAAGGACGAATGCAACTGGTACAACCAGATTTCCGCCCTCATGCGGGCCTACAACCGGAAAAAGGGTATCCGGGGCTATACCATCCTGCCCACCTTCGGCTGCAACGCCCGGTGCGTCTACTGCTACGAGGAGGGCATGAAGCAGGTGACCATGACGCCGGAGATCGTGGAGCAGGTGATCCGCTACATCCTCGATACCCATGAAGGCGATAAGGTGAAGCTGAGTTGGTTTGGTGGGGAACCGCTGCTGGGGGTCAAGACCATTGACCGCGTCTGCGAAGGGCTGCGGGAAGCAGGACTCGATTATAAATCCAGCATGATCTCCAACGGCAGCCTGATCACCCCGGAGATCGTGGCGAAGATGACAGGCGATTGGCGCCTTTCCCACATCCAGATCTCCATGGACGGCGCGGAGCAGGATTACATTTCCCGCAAGCGCTATTACGCCGACCACGATCAATACCACAATGTCATGGAAGCGGTCAGCGACATGAGCGCGGCGGGCATTGACGTGACCATTCGCTGCAATGTGGACGAGGAAAACTGGGACGGGATCCCCCGGTTTCTTTCCGATCTGCGGGAGAACGTGCGGAACAAGGACAAGGTGGGCGTGTACCTGGCTCCGCTGAATGCCGTGCGACTGGGTGAAAACGACGTTCCCATGTGGGAAAAGATCAAGGACGCCTGGTGGTTGATCGAGGAGGCGGGATTTAAGAGCGCGCCTTTTATGGGCCTGGGACTTGGTTTTCGCGTCAACCACTGCATGGCCGATGGCGACAGCGTGGTCATCACACCCGAGGGCAGTCTGTACCCCTGCGAGCATTGCCCGGAGGAGAGCCGGTTCGGGGACATCTGGCACGGCGTCACTGACGCGGCCGCCAGAAAAGAATTCTGCCGCGTGGACAGGACGCGGGAAAAGTGCAAGGCCTGCCCCTTCCTGCCGGACTGCACCAGCTTCGCAACCTGCCCCGTACAGGACACCCATTGCCGCCAGGTGCATGAACTGATGGCAATTGACGCCCTCAAGCGCATGGTGGAAAAGAAAGAAAGCGAAAATACCGACGGGGAAAACCCCATCTGCTAAGGAGAAACATCATGAAACTGAAATCCAATTTCATCACCCAGACCATCGACGACATCCAGTTCCTGGTGCCCGTGGGCGCGGAGGCGTTCAGCGGCATCGTGCGCAGTAACAGCACCGCGGCCTTCATCGTGGATTGTCTGAAGCAGGAGACCACACAGGCGGCCATCGTGGACGCCATGACCGCAAAATACGACGCGCCACGGCAGGAAATCGCCGGGGACGTGGCGAATATCATCGACACACTGCGAAAGATCAACGCGCTGGAGGAATAAGCCCACGACCTTTGAAGAGCTGCTCGCCCGGGACGGACGCCTCGTCTACAGGACCCGGGGCGTGAGCATGGAGCCGATGCTGCGGCAGAACCGGGACCTGGTGATCATACAGGTCCCCGTTTCACGTCTCAAAAAGTATGACGTGGCGCTGTACCGGCGGGGCAAGGATTACGTGCTGCACCGGGTGATCGGCGTGGAAGGCGACCACTATCTGATCCGCGGCGACAACACCTACGCCGTCGAACACGTGCCGGACAGCGCCGTGATCGGCGTGCTGACCGGCTTCGTGCGCAAGGGCAGGCAGTACAGCGCGTCGGACCGCCATTACCTGCGGTATGCCCGCCTCTGGAACGCGATCTATCCCCTGCGGGCTTGCCTCGTCCGCTGCCGCCGCCTGGCGGGACGGGTGGCGAGAAGGCTGGGAATCAGGCGCAACCGACACTGACTTATGGAGTGAAGCAAACGTGACGCAAAACAGGACCGCGCGGGACGCGATCTATCTGGCAGCCTGCGCCGTGAACGGTACGGTTCCGGAGGCCGACAGGGTCCGGACCATGGATCTGGACGCGGTATATGCCCTCGCCGCCCGCCATCTGATCGGGGCGGCCATCGCCTATGCGCTGGAGAGCGCGGGCGTCCGTGACAGCCGTTCCGCCGCCGCCATCGCCGCAGCCATGCGCAAGACCGCGCTGTTTGAAAGGGCGTGGAACGACATAAAGGCACAGCTGGAGGCGCGGGGCATATGGTATATGCCGCTGAAGGGCGCGGTGCTGAAGAGCTACTATCCGAAATACGGCATGCGGGAATTCGCCGACCACGACATACTGTTTGACGCCACCCGGGCTGGGGACGTGCGCGCCGTCATGGAGGGGCTGGGCTTCACCACCGAGCGATTCGGCACCAGCAACCATGACATCTACCACAAGCCCCCGGTGCTCAATTTCGAGATGCATTCGGCGCTGTTCGGGCCAAGCCACGACGAGAAGCTGTATGAATACTACCGGAACGTTGAAGATCGCCTGTTGGGTGAGGGCTGCGAGAAGCGCTTCTCGCCGGAGGACTTCTATCTCTATTTCCTGGCCCACGAATACAAGCACTATTCCGGCGGCGGCACCGGTCTGCGCTCGCTGTTGGACACCTATATCCTCCTGAACCGTGCGCCACTGAACATGAACTATGTCGCCGCCGAGGCGGAAAGGCTGGGGATCGCTGAATTTGAGCAGCAGAACCGGGCGCTGGCGCTGCGGCTGCTGGGCGGCGAGGCGCTCTCCGAAGCGGACGGGGAGATGCTGGATTACATGCTCTCCTCCGGCACCTACGGCACCATCAACCACAGAGTAGAAAACAGAATGCGCAAGCACGGTTGGGGCAAGCTCCGCTACATGCTGGACCGCTTTTTGGTGCCCGTCAGCAAAAAGAACAGGAGCTACGCCGCCTTTGCCGGCATGTATCCCCTGTTCTACAAACACAAGCTGCTGCTGCCCCTGCTGCCCTTCTATCGCACCTTTCGCGCCATGCGAGCGGGACGCTTCAAGCGCGAGGCTCAAGCCATACGGCAGGTGAAGTGAACGCTACGCCCTCTCTGATTTGTACAGTATATACTCCCTCGAATCCTCCGTCCTGCCGCATTGGCTTTGGGCGGGGATGGCCTTGACATAATGGAAGCCGCACTTTTCGATCACCCGGCGGGAGCGGGCGTTGCGGGTGAAGTGGGCCACGATGATGAAATCCAGCTTCACATCGTCGAACAGCCAGCGGATGACGGCGCGGACCGCCTCGGGCATCAGGCCGCGGCCCCAGTAGTCCTTTGACAGCACGTAGCCGATCTCCCGGCCCCGCCTGTCCCGCAGGTCCAATTCGGGATAGCGGTCCTCCTCATAGGTCTCAATTCCCAGCGAGCCCACGACCTTCCCCTCGAATTCCAGGGCGAAGGTCCTCTTTTCCCGCATGAACATCTCCAGGATCTCCCGGGATTCGTCGATGCTCTTATGGGGCGTCCAGCCCGCCATCTGGCCGACGCCGTCCACCCGGGCGTACTCGAAGAGGTCGTTCAGATCCGATTCCCGCCAGGGGCGCAGCACCAGCCGCGGCGTGGTCAGCACGACGCCGGTGATGTCGATGGGCGCGTTCACTCCCCTTCACCTCCAGTTCTCGTACTAAGCTCAATCTAAAAGTGAACATATGCGGAGCAGATTTTTCGTTCTGCCTAAGTCGAGCGGAGGGAGGCGATGCAGCGCATCGTTGACCGCAGCGAGGCAACGGCAGGGCGGAAAAGATGCCCGCAGATGGTTGCTATTTAGATTGAGATTAGTATTAGCCTGTCAAGATACGTCCTCAGCACCGCCATGCCCTCGGTGGGCACGCAGTAGACGTCCCGGCGGGTGGGCAGCTCCGCCCAGACCCGCTCCAGGTCGAACCAGTCCGCCCGCTCCACCTCCTCCGCCTGCAATCGCAGCGCGGCGACGTCCACGGGCCGGTCGTACACGTACACTTGGGCGAATTCGTTGTCCCGGAAGAGCCTGCCGTGGAATTCCTTCTCATATTTGATGTCGAAGCTGCCCGCGTAGCGCAGCTCCTCCGGCGTAGCGCGGATGCCCAGCTCCTCCTCCAGCTCCCGGATGGCCGACTCCAGCGGCGCGTCCCCGGCACGCACGTGCCCGGCGGAGGAGGTGTCATACTTGCCGGGGAAGGAATCCTTGTGGGCGGCCCGCTTTTGCAGCAGCACCTGCCAGCGGCCTCCGACCCGCCGCACCACCCACACATGGGCCGTGCGGTGACGTATGCCCTCCCGATGGGCCACGTCCCGGGCGACGACCGCCCCGGTGGGTTCGCCCGCCGCGTCGCAAACGTCAAAGTATTCCATGGCTATGCCTCCAGCATCAGTTTTCCGAAACACTCCGGGCGGTGGAAGTCCGGCGCGGGGGCCTCGATGGGATTCCAACTGCCGAAGTGGGGATGCAGGCTCTCGTCGCACTTGTAGAAGTTGCCGAAGAACGCCATACCGGCCTCCGGCCGCCGCCCGAAGAGCGCCCCGATCAGGTCAAAGGGCAGCCGGTAGGCCACGGCCCACCAGCCCCCGGCGTGGCGGGAGGCGCGGATGTCCATGCCCGCGGGACAGGCGCTCAGCCTCTGCCGGTGCTCCCGGTCCGGCCCGACGGCGATCACCGCCGCCCCGGCGGCGTTGGTCTCGATGTTGATGTACCGGGGATCGTCCTCAAAGGGCCGCAGGAACCATTCCAGGCAGCTGTCCTTCCACACGTCGCCGCCGAATTCCGTCGTCCGGGCGGAGATGGTCTCCTCCCGGGCGCACAGCAGCACGTCGATGCCGCCTTCGTCCCACGCGAGGTACGCCCGGGCCTCCGGGCGGTATTCCCCGCCCCAGGCATAGCGGTCGATGGGGGCATACTCCCCCCGGCAGAAGGGCTCTGCGGCGGGATCAAAGATCGCGCCGGTCAGCCCCGGCAAGGGCGCGCAGGCGCGCCTTATGATATAGCTTTGCATGGCTTTCACTCTCCATATGATGAAAAGGGCACGGCTCCGCCATGCCCTTTTCATCGTCACATCGTCGGCGTGCCGACGCTCCAGCTGCCGTCCGCGCCGCGGATGCAGGCGGTGTCGGTGCGCAGCAGGTCGTAGCTCGCCCGGTCCACGGGCTGGCCGTTGGCGTTGCTCAGCGTCACGGTCTCGCCCTCGGTGCTCAGCCGGAAGCTGGTGTGCAGGTGGGCGACGTTGTCCGGTCGGTTCAGCCCGGAGCAGTGCACCACCAGCGTGCCGCCGCCGGGGATGATGACCCCGGAGGGGAACCGCCACAGCCGGGGCAGCGCCGGGTCGTCCGACAGATACCAGCCGCTGATGTCCACCGCGTCGCCGGAGGTATTGCGCAGCGCCACGTAATCGTGGAACACGCCGCTCTCGTCCGGGGCGTACTTCGTGTTCGAGGCCACGATCTCGCACAGCTGCACCGGCGAATCTGCCACCACGCTGGTCATGGCGCGGTAATTCTCCTCGGTGTTCAGCATGCCGGGGGTGGTCTCGGCGCTGACGACCCAGCTGTCCCGCTCCCGGCGCACATAGGCCTCGTTCTCGCCCAGCGCCGGAAGGTTCACCGTGTCCACCGCCACGTCGGCGTCGTTGAACAGCATCAGCACATCCCCCGCGGAGGACAGCCGGAAGGGCGCGTGCAGCTCCTCCCCCAGCTCCGCCTGGAGCGTGCTGTCCGCATAGACCACCGCGCACTCCCCGGGCTGGAGAATGGCGTCCGGGAACACGAACACGTTGCCCGCCTTGGCGCTCTTGGCCAGCACATAGCCCTTCAGGTTCACCGGGCGGCTGCCCACGTTGGCCACCTCCACCCAGTCGGGCGTGTTGCCCGCGCCGTCGATCAGCACGCCGGCGTTGGCGGACATGATCTCGTTCAAGCGGATCGGGCCGCTGCCGTGGATCTCGGTGATGCGCACGATCTCCGGCTCCGCCGCCCCGGCCTTGGTCTTCAGCGCGAAGCTGCCGGGCATCCACGCCTGCATCACGAGCCCCAGCGCGACGATCACCGCGCAGACGCCCGCCAGCAGCCCGAAGCCCCTGGGCAGCGCGCCGGAGCGCGCGCCGATGGGCGGCTGCTTCGGCTTCTGCGGGGAATGCTGCGCCTGTGCGGGCTGCGCGCCTTGCGCAGGGCGCGCGCCCTGCGGCGCTTGCCCGCCCGGGGCGACGCGGCGCGGCGCGGCCTGTGGCCTGCCCTGAACCGGCCTGTTGTTCTGTGTCAAGGGAATCACTCCATACCTATCGACTAATGCCTACTGCCTAATGCCTATTGCCTGATGCCTGATGCCTGAATCAAACCGTCTCCCCCTGGTAGGCGACCAGCGTGGCGTCGTACACGCCGGGCAGGGAGCGCAGCTTGTTCAGCAGCGCGTCGGGCTTGTCCACGCGCACCTCGTAGGTGGCCTCCACGCCGTTGGCGGAGACGGTCTTGCTCTTGAGCTGCTGCACCTTAAGACCCGCCACCAGCCGGTTGGCCTGGGCCTCGGCCTCCTCGCCCATGCGCAGCACCAGCAGATAGCTGTTCACGCCCTTGGACTGGATGTGCACCAGCAGCGTCAGCAGCAGGCCGATGCCCACCACCGCGCAGGCGGTCAGGAAGAACTGGCCAGCGCCCAGCAGTATGCCCATGGTCAGCGCCCAGAACATGTAGGCCGTATCCAGCGGGTCCTTCACGGCGGTGCGGAAGCGCACGATGGACAGCGCGCCCACCATGCCCATGGACAGCTGGATGGATTCGCGGATGCACATGACCACCGGGCAGGTGACCAGCGTCATCATCACCAGCGTCAGGGTGAAGTTGTTGGAATACATCACGCCGCGATAGTTGCGCCGGTAGATCCAGGCGATGAACAGGCCCGCGCCCAGCGCCAGCGCCAGGGAGAGCAGTATCGTCGGGAAGGAAGCGGGGGTGATGGTCTGGGAGCTGAAAAGGTTGGAAAAGATGTTCATGGGCGGTTCCTCCTGTATGTCGATTTCTAATTACATCCGTATATTCAGCCCAGCGGCTCGTAGCGCCGGCACAGTATGTACTTGGACACGGCGCTGCGCTCGGCCTCCACGCCGGCGAGCAGCGCGTTGACGTAGCCCGGCAGATAGTTGTTGAACTTGACCTCCAGGATCTCCACGTTGCGGTCGTGGGGGCAGACGGTGGGCAGCCGGGGGTTGAACAGGTCCCGGCTGAACAGCCCGGTGCGCAGCGAGAGGTCGAAGGTGATGCGCACGTCCTCCGCGGGATGCAGATAGGCCTCCCGGGCGTAGTCCACGATCACCCGGGGCCGCAGCAGCCGCGTGCGCATCTGCACGTACATGTCCTGCAGCAGCGGGTTTTGGGCCTTCTGCAGCCCCGTCGGGTTGCCGTCCACCAGCTGGTCGCAGAGCCGCCGGGTGATCTGCACGCTGGATTTCTGGATCAGGTCGCCCAGCTTGCGCTTGCGCTCCAGGAAGATCTCCCTGTCGGAATAGCGATAGATGCGTATGCGGTACTTGTCGCGGTGCATCACGCCCGCCTGCTTGTCGTAGAAGGCGGAATCGTCGATGTCGTCGAAGTACAGCGAGCGTATCACGTAGGGCTCGCCGTTCACGCAGTGGCTGTCCATCGCCAGCGCCCCGCGCAGCCGCGCGCGCAGCGCCTCCAGCTCCGCCGGATTGATGAAGTATTTCAGCTCGTGCCGGGCGGGCAGCCCGTTTCTCTTTTGCTGCATGGTCAACCCTCTTCGTTTGAATCGTTGGTGCGAGAATGGGGAAGGATATGGGCGGGCGCCGCAACGGCGCCTCTACTATTCCTACTCCCTACTCCCTATTCCCTACTCCCTGGTCCCTAATCCCTGGTCCCTAATCCCTAATCCCTAATCCCTAATCCCTCGTTCCCCTGATGCCTAATGCCTTCATTCTCACTTCGGCTTTGCGATCTCCCCATAGCTCACGCCCACCTGCGCCATGACCTCGCCGAAGTACTGCTCGAACTGCGCCTGGGTCAGGGGCAGGTATTCGTTGTACTTCAGGAATTGCAGCATGCGGCCCGGGCGGCGCTGGGCGTACTTGGTGAAGCGGCGAATCTCGGCCTTGTGCTCGGATTCGGTGAAATCCCAGCGGGCATAGTGCTCCGGCATGATCGGCGCGATGGTGTTGTAGAATTCCTCGGCCATGGCGATGATGTGCTCGGCGCTGTAGGTGGTGGCCATCTGCTGGCCCAGGTAGGTCAGGAACTGGTCCGCGAAGCGCGCGTTCTTCATGCACCCGATGAACAGCGTGTTGTCGGTGCGCAGCTTGTTGCCCATGCCGCCGGGGGTCAGCCAGCGCTTCGGGGAATTGGTGTCGGTGTAGAAGGCCCAGTCCAGGTCGAACAGCACCCACTTCCACTTGCCGTCCTTCTTCGGATTGCGATAGCGCTTCACGTTCAGCGTGTCGGTGTTGCCGGAATACATCTCCGCGGCCATGTATTCGATGTAATTCTGGATGTCGATGGCATTGTCCAGCACCTGATAGGCCTCGTCGGTGTTCATGTTGTGGCTCTTCACGTAATCCAGCAGCTGGGCCATGGTCTCATTGCTGCCCTGCATCACGTTGGTGTTGGCCTTGATCAGGTCGATGTCGTCCTCGTCGCCCTCCCAGCCCTCGAACTGGCAGATGTTGGCGGTGCAGATGCGCTCGCGCAGGTTGTAATGGCCCCAATACTGGCCGTCGATGTAGAGCACGCCCACCTCGGTCTCCTGGTAATCCACATGACCGCCCGCGGCCAGCCGCTGCAGCACGGCGTCGCGGAAGCGGGTCAGATAGCCGTCCTCGCTGGATGAGCGCAGCAGGAAGGACTGGTATTCGGTGTAGGGCCTGCGGGAGAATATCGCCGCATCAAAGCGGTTCGCGCCGTACTTGCTGCGGGCGATGACCTTGAAGGCCTTCTGCTTCTCGGCGCGGCTGAACTGGCCGTGCAGCTTGATGCCGCACTCCTGGGAGATCATCGTGCTGCCGTCGGGGTTGAAGACCTCCACGTGGGCCTCGCGCTCCCAGTCCATCCAGAAGTTCGCGCCCTTGTTCATCGAACCGTAGGGGTAAGTCGGCTCCGCGTTGGGGCCCTTGACCATGATGCCGGCTTCGTCGCTGGTCAGGTTGTAGGGATCGCTGACCATGGAAACGACATACACGGTGCCGTTGCCGTTGTTCACGTCGTAGAGGTAGCTCTGGGTGTCCATGAAGGACTCCAGATAGCCCTCGCCGTACACTCGGGTGCGCAGGATCGTGGTGCCGCTGACCTGGATCGGCCCGGTGTAGAGGGTGCTGGCCTCGGTGGGGTCGGTGCAGTCCAAGGTGTAATAGGCGCGGCAGTTGGACGGCACGGACAGCTCCACCGTCAGCACGTCGCCGGTGGTGTAGAGCCCGCCCATCGTGGAATAGATCGGCCGCGACGCCCGGCCGTAGTAGCTCGGGCCCTGGTTGGCCGTGCCGGGGGTCACCGTGGTGAAGTAGCGCAGGCCGGCCTGGCCCTCCACGCGCCCATAGGAGATGTCCTCATACTGCATGGGCACGAATACGCGGTCGATGATCGCGCCGCCGGGCTCGGACAGCACCACGGAATAGCCGCCGTCCGCGGACAGGCTGTAGCTGGTCTGTATGCGGTTGCCGTCCACGACGTCCTGGCCGTTGGCGAACACGCCCAGATAGGCCCCGGGCTGGATCACCGTGCCCGAGGGGAACTGCCACTTCCGGGGACGGCCCGCGTTGTCGGACAGCCCATAGCCGGACAGATCCACCGCCGCGCTGCCGCCGTTGTAAAGCTCGATCCAGTCGTCGGACTTGGACGAGCAGGCCAGCACCTCGGTCACGCGCACGCCCAGCGTGTTGCGCGCCTCAATGTCCGCCGCCGCGGCGTCCGCGCCCGCGGGGGTGTTGGGATAGTTCGGCGACGGGGAGAACTGCTTGCTCCAGCCGGTCTCCATCAGGCTGTAGCACTGGTCCGGCTCCATGGCCGGGGTGCGCACATGGCTGACGGTCACGCCGCTGGGATTGGTCAGGTATACGTTGTCGCCCTCGTTGGCCAGCTTGAAGCCCGCGTGCAGGTGGGCGGCGTCCTCCCGGCGGTCGTTGCCGGAGCAGTGCACCGCCAGATAGCCGTCCGCGGGCAGCGTGATCGCCGGGAACTGCCACTTGGTCAGCTTGTCGGATTTGTCCGACAGCGCCCAGCCCTCCAGGTTCACCGCCGCGCCGGAGATGTTGTGGATCTCCACGTAATCCGGGTAGACCCCTGTCTCATCCATGAAGAAGGTGGCGTTGTCGGCCATGACCTCGCTGATCTCCAGCGCCCCGGGCTGCACGGCCACGGGCCGCGCGGTGCCGTCCGAGCCGTCCCAGCGCTGGGCGTTGTTGGGCTTGCCGGGGGTGGGATAGTCGCTGACCTGCCAGTTGCCGGAATTGTCCCGGCAATACACCTGGTCCCGGGCCAGCGCCGGAATCTCCACCAGGTCCACGCCGTTGCCGCCCTTGTCGATCAGGGCCAATGTCTCGCCGGAGGCGGGCATGCGGAAGGGCGCGTGATAGCCGTCGCCCTGCAGCGCCTTTTCGCTGCCGTCCGCGTACACCACCACATACTCCCCCGGCTGCAGCACGCCGCTGGGAAAGGCGAAGGCCTGGGCGGGCTTGGTCTGGCGCATCAGGGCATAGCCGGTCAGGTCGATGGCCCGGCTCGAGGCGTTTTGCAGCTCGATCCAGTCCACGATGCCGCCCTCGTCCCCCACCAGCGTGGAGGCGTTGGAGGTCATGACCTCGCTGATGCGCAGGCCGTCCGAGGCGTCGGCGCTGGCCTCGCGCGTGAACAGGGAGCCCGTCTGCGCAAAGTAGGTCACCAGCAGCGCCGCCGCGCCGATCAGCGCGATGATCCCCGGCAGCGTGCCCATCGGGCGCTTGCGCTGCCAGAGGTTATTCTTCTTCTTTGAGGATTTCTTTGCCACTCGGCTGCCTCCGTGTATGGTCTGGGGCGCTTGCCCCGGGAATGACGGTTTCGTTGCGCGCGTCAGCGCTGTGCCACGCTCCTGCGACGGCGATGTCGGCGGCTTCTGGACCAGGTCCGGTAGCCGTACCAGCCGCCCCCGCCCAGCGCGACGGCCCCCGCCGCCACCAGCGCGATGGCCAGGCCGTTCCCGCCGCCCTGCTCGTTGGCGGTCTGCGGCTCCGCGCCGGTGGGGGGCGCCTCCTCCGCGGGCTCGGCGTCCGGGGTGACGACCTCGACGGCCGCCTCCGCAGCGGGCTCCTCGTCAACCGCCTCGGCGGCTTCGGGCGCATCCTCCGGGGCCTCCTCCACGGGCGCTTCCCCTTCGGCGATCTCCTCCGCCGCTTCGACGGGCGCTTCATCCGTTGATATCTCTTCGGCTGGCGTTTCCTCCGCGGAAAGCTTCTCGACGGGTTCCTCCCCGGCGGGCGCTTCCGCCACGGGCTCCGCCTCCGCAGGCGCTTCCGCCGCGAGGGTCTGCGCCGCGTCCCCGGCGTGCTCCGCCAGGTACTTCGCGGAGGCATCTGGGTCGATGTGCTCCAGGAAGTCGTTCTTCGCCTCGTCCGGGCCCACCGTCGTGAAGTAGAGGCCGAACTTGGAGTTGTCGTACTTGCCGTGGCTCTTGACGGCGTAGTATTTCAGCTGGGAGGCATGCTCGTTCATGCCGATCTGGGCCACCTTCAGCGGCGTATAGCCGTTCAGGCTGTCCAGCGGAGTCTCCCAGTCCATCTCGATCTGGTTCTCGGCGTACAGGTGGTGGTACAGCTTCTTGACCTGCCACGCGCCGTATTTATTGTAGGAATCGGCGTATTGGGCTGGGTCCGCCGCGGCCTCGATGGCGTACATCATGCAGCGCGCGGTGATCTTGTGCTGGTTGTGGCCGTATTCGCCGTTCAGGTCCTGGGTGACGATGACCTCCGGCTTGAAGCGGCGGATGCGCTCCACCACCATGGAGAGTATGTTGTCCTTGCCGCCCCAGAGCTCGATGCCCTCGTTGATGCTGTCCACCCGCTTGTCCCGCAGGTTGAGGAACTCCGGGTAGTCCCGCACGCCCATCTTCCACAGCGCGTTCAGCGCCTCGTTGCGGCGATAGCGGGTGCAGTTGGCCATGTACATGACGATGGTGGGCTTTTTCAGCGCCGTGGCGTAATAGGGGATCGTGCCGCCCAGGAAGATCAGCTCGTCGTCCTGGTGGGTGGAGACCACCATCACGTCCGCCTTCTCCACCGGCGGGTTCCAGGTCTGGACGCTGGCAGGCAGCTCGCCCGCGGAGTACACCTTCACGGTGCAGACCTCCTGGTCCTTGGCGGTCATCTTCAATTGGATGTACATCGTCTGGGGCAGCAGCGGCAGCACGGTGTAGATGTTCGGGAAGGTGCAGCTCTGGTCCCGCTGCTGGATCAGCGCCTTGTCGGCGTCGTACTCCAGCAGCTCAAAGCCGGTGGGGTCGAACATCCACTCGATGCGCAGCCAGCCCGCCTCCACGCCCTCGGGCAGCTTGACGCCCACATAGGCGTCGGCGTGCTCGTAGGTCCAGGAGGTGCGCACGCTGTCGTCCGTCAGCTTGCCCCGCGAGCCCTCGGACACCTTGAAGGTGCACTTCTTGGTGATGTCCTCCGCCTTGGCCGCCGCGGCCTCCGCCACGGCCCCCGGGACCGCGAGGCATCCCGCCAGCAGCGCGCACAGGCAGGCCAGCGCCGCGAACCGCCGAATCCAAACATTCATGTCGATCAACACCTTCCATCCTCCAGCAGCTCCAGCACCACCGCGTCCTGGAGCTCCATGCCCCGCGTGGTCAGCCGGAGAAAGCCGTCCGTCATATCGATCAGTCCCCCGCGCCGCAGCCGCGCCAGCGCGGCCTCCCGGCTCAGGGAAAATTCGCACCCGAAATCCCGACGCCATGCCGTGAGGTCCAGCCCCCGGACCGTGCGGGTGGAGAGCATCAGCGTCTCCTCCATGGCGTCCGCGCGGGTCAGCCGCTCCTCCCCCACGCGCCGCACGCCCGACAGGTATGCGT
>ONHI01000051.1 GCA_900317565.1 uncultured Eubacteriales bacterium | reverse complement strand
GACCGACGGCATCGGCCGCATCTGCCGCAACGGCCTGAACTTCACCGAGCGCGGCTTCGGCATCCGCGGCGCCGTGGGCTGCTCCGACCGCGCCAACACGGCCATCTCCCAGGCAAAGCCCGAGGACTTTGACTTTGACCACGTCTTCGGCGAGCTTGGCGTGCGCTGGCTGCACACCGGCGGCATCTACGCCGCGCTGTCCGAGCAGAGCTGCGAGACCATCATCGAGGCCTGCAAGACCGCCAAGAAGTACGGCACCGTCATCTCCTACGACCTGAACTACCGTCCCTCCATGTGGAGCGCCATCGGCGGCCTGGACAAGGCCCGCGAGGTCAACAAGGAGGTCGCCAAGTACGTGGACGTCATGATCGGCAACGAGGAGGACTTCACCGCGTGCCTGGGCCTGAAGGTGGAGGGCAACGACGAGAACCTGAAGGAGCTGAACCTGGACGGCTATTACAAGATGATCGCCGAGGCCGCCAAGGCCTATCCCAACTTCAAGGCCATCGCCACCACGCTGCGCACCGTGAAGACCGCCACCGTCAACGACTGGAAGGCCATCTGCTGGGCGGACGGCGTCGTGCACCAGTCCAAGGCCTACGACGGCCTGGAGATCCTGGACCGCGTGGGCGGCGGCGATTCCTTCGCCTCCGGCCTGATCTACGGCCTGATGACCACCGGCGATCCGGAGCAGGCCGTCAACTACGGCGCGGCCCACGGCGCGCTGGCCATGACCACCCCCGGCGACACCAGCATGGCCACCGTCGGCGAGGTCGAGGCCATCATGGGCGGCGCTGGCGCCCGCGTCAAGCGCTGACAAATCCATTTCACAACGATGCCGCGACACGGCTTTCACGCCGGGTTGCGGCGCTTTTTTTATACTTCGTTTAGCAACAAATGAGAAAAAACACTCACAACCTGGCGTAAAATTGAGGATTGAATGTTGACAGATTTGTACAATATCAATATAATATCTTTGTATATGTGTTTTATATCGGGTATTTCTGTAAATGGCGGCGTGCGCCGTGAGGGGCGTCGCGCCGTCCGCGAGGTGGGGAAATGTTGAAGAAATATCGCGGCTTACTGGTCTTCCTGCTGGTC
Source organism: uncultured Eubacteriales bacterium (assembly GCA_900317565.1). Classification (GTDB taxonomy): domain Bacteria; phylum Bacillota; class Clostridia; order Christensenellales; family Aristaeellaceae; genus UBA2862. Next base: position 29,119 of record ONHI01000051.1, on the reverse strand, counting down.
GTTGCGGCGGCGATCGCGCTGATCGCGCTGCTGGGCGGCGGCAGCCAGAGCTTTGAAAAAAAGTACGAGGGCGCGGATCTGACCGCGGACGTCAGTGGCCTCGGGCGCGAGGACACCTATGACGGCTATCTGCTGGCCCACGCGGACGCGAAGCCGGCCGACAGCGCCGTCGAGGTGGATATCGCCGCCTTCGAGGGCGAGGGCGAGCTGCGCCGGGACGAATCCGGGGCGGACTGCGTCTATACGCCCGACGGCGCCGAGACCACCTGGACGGTGGACGTGCCCCAGGCCGGGCTCTACAACCTGCGGCTGGACTACAAGACCGTGGAATCCCGGGGCGTCGACATGGAGCGCGCGCTGTACATCAACGGCGAGCTGCCCTTCGACGGCGCGGCCACGCTCAGCTTCCCCCGGCTGTGGACCGACGCGGGCGAGGTGCGCAAGGACAACCAGGGCAACGACGTGCGCCCCACCCAGGTGGAGCGCTTCGACTGGCAGCAGGGCTATTGCCGGGACGACATGGGCTATGTGATCGAGCCCTACCGCTTCTACTTCGGGGCGGGGGAGAACACGCTGACCCTGCGCGCCGTCAACGAGCCGATGCTGCTGCGGGGCATCGCGCTGACGCCGGTGGAGGAGAGCCGCAGCTATGAGGCCTACCGCGCCGAGCAGCCCCAGCAGGCGTCCTCCGACGCCGCCCGCGCGTGGCAGCTGACCGTGCAGGGCGAATCCGCCCAGCTGCGCTCCTCGCCCTCGCTGTACGCCCGGTACGACCGGTCCTCGCCGGACACCAAGCCCTACAGCGTCACCAACACGGTGCTCAATTACATCGGCGGCGACCCCTGGAACAAGGCGGGACAGTGGATCGAATGGCGCTTCGAGGTGCCCCAGGACGGCTGGTACACCATCTCCGTGAAGGCCCGCCAGGCCTACCAGCGCGGCTCGGTGTCCTGCCGCAGCCTCTACATCGACGGCGAGATCCCCTTTGACGAGATGGCCGAGATCTCCTTCGGCTACAACACCTCCTGGAACATCTACACCCTCTCCGACGGCGAGGGCGCGCCCTACACCTTCTACCTCTCCCAGGGCGAGCACACCGTGCGCCTGGAGGCCACGCTGGGCGAGATGGGCCCGATATTGAAGCGGCTGGAGGACAGCATCTACCGGCTGAACCTGATCTACCGCAAGATACTGGTGCTCACCGGCGTGAACCCGGACCGCTTCCGCGATTACAACCTGGCGAAGGTCTATCCCGGCGTCATCGAGGCCATGGACCTGGAGAGCAAGCGGCTGTACAAGCTGGTGGACGACACCGTGGCCATCACCGGCCAGAAGAGCGACCGCGTGGCGGTGGCCCAGACGCTGGCCGTGCAGCTGGAATCCTTCGTCAACTATAATGAGCGCATCACCCAGCAGTTCGTGAATTTCAAGGACAACATCACCAGCCTCGGCACGGCCATGCAGAACATGGCGGAGACGAAGCTGGACATCGACCTGCTCATCATCGGCGGCGAGGACGCGAAGCTGCCCGGGGTGCACGACGGCTTCTTCCAGAAGGCGGCCCACGAGGTGCGCTCCTGCGTGGCGTCCTACTTCGTGGACTACAACGCCCTGGGCGACAAGTTCGAGGAGGGCGAAGCGGGCAGCGAGGACCTGATCGAGGTCTGGATCGTCACCGGCCGCGACCAGAGCACCGTGCTCAAGACCATGGTGGACGATACCTTTACCCCCGCCACGGGCATCCGCGTGAACGTGAAGTTGGTTCTGGCGGAAACGCTGCTGACCGCGGTGGTGGCGGGCAACGGCCCGGACGTGGTGCTGTCGCTGGGCTCCTGGTTCCCGGTCAACTACGCCATGCGCAACGCCGTGGAGGATCTGACCCAGTTCGACGACTACGCGCAGGTGGTCGCGCCGTTCTATCCCAGCGCGCTGACGGCGCTTACCTACAATGAGGGCGTCTACGCGCTGCCCGAGACCCAGGAATTCTCGGTGCTGTTCTACCGCAAGGACATCATGGAGGAGCTGGGGCTGACCCCGCCGAACACCTGGGACGAGCTGATCGCCGAGCTGCCCACCATACAGGGCAACAACCTGTCCGTGGGCATACCCTATCCGGACATCGCCACGGTGGACATGTCCGTGTTCAATTCCCTGGTCTACCAGAACGGCGGCCAGATCTATGACGACGAGGCCAAGCGCACGCTGATCGACAACGAGAACGGCGTGGCCGCCTTCAAGCTGTACACCTCGCTGTACAACGACTACGGCCTGCCCACCGTGTTCAACTTCATCAGCCGCTTCCGCTCGGGCGAGATGCCCCTGGGCGTGGCCTCCTACAGCACCTACAACACGCTGGTGGTCTCCGCGCCGGAGATCCGGGGCCTGTGGGACTTCACGCTGTTCCCCGGCACGATCCGGGACGGCAAACTGGATCGCTCGGTCCACTCCCAGGGCCTGTGCTGCATGATGATCGCCACCGACGACGAGCGGGTGAAGCGCAATTCCTGGGAATTCATGAAGTGGTGGGTGAGCGCCGAGGCGCAGGTGCGCTTCGGGCGCGAGATCGAGAGCATACTGGGCTCCTCCGCCCGCTACGCCACCGCCAACCGGGACGCGCTGTCCCAGCTGGCCTGGAGCGCGGACCAGCTGAAGGTGCTCCAGGAGCAGATGGCCTCCACCGTGGGCTTCCGGGAGATCGCCGGCGGCTATTCCACCACCAGGCACATCACCAACGCCATCCGCCGGGTGATCATCGCCAAGGAGGACACCCGCGAGACGCTGATGACCTACGCCAAGACCATCAACGACGAGATTCGCGTCAAGCGCAGGGAATTCAACCTGCCGCTGGACTGAAAAAAGCAGGAAAGGAGTGGGCCGGATGCAGTCATTCATGGGAAAATACCTGAAGCTCAAGCGGGACAACATGCGCTACGGCTTTGAAAAGGCCAGGCGCATGAAGGTGTGCTACCTGTTCCTGCTGCCCTACGCGGTGCTGTTCTTCGCGTTCTATATTCTGCCGATCATCACCTCGATGTACTACAGCTTCACCTATTACAATATCCTGGAGCCCCCGAGGTTCATCGGCCTGCAAAACTACATCAACCTGATCCTCCAGGACCAGGTGTTCCTCACGGCGGTCAAGAATACCTTCGTCATCGCCGTCATCACCGGGCCCATAGGCTATATGCTCTCCTTCCTGTTCGCCTGGTTCATCAATGAATTGCCCCGCTGGCTGCGCTCGCTGGCCGTGGTGGTGTTCTACGCGCCGTCCATCGCCGCCAACGCCTTCGTGATCTTCGCGATCATATTCCAGGGTGACGTCTACGGCTACCTGAACGCCTTCCTGATGCGCTTCGGCCTGATCGACGCGCCGGTGCTGTGGCTGACGGACCCGAAGACCATCATGCCGGTGCTGATCGTGGTCATACTGTGGATGAGCATGGGCACGGGCTTCCTCTCCTTCGTGGCCGGCCTGCAGGGCGTGGACAAGAAGATGTATGAGGCGGGCTACGTGGACGGCATCCGCAACCGCTGGCAGGAGCTTTACTACATCACGCTGCCCAGCATGAAGCCCATGCTGCTGTTCGGCGCGGTGATGTCCATCACCCAGGCCTTCAACGTCTGCGACGTGCCGAGGACGCTGGCCGGCTATCCCAGCACGGACTACGCCGCCCGCACCATCGTCACGCACCTGTTCGACTACGGCTTCTCGCGATTCGAGATGGGCTATGCCTCCGCCATCGCGACGGTGCTGTTCCTGGTCATGATACTGTGCAACAAGGCCATCCAGTCCTTGCTGAGGAAGGTGGGCACATGAGCGCGAAATACGGAAACAAATCCATCGTCGGGCCCGAGGCCACCCTGGCGCTGCTGGAGCAGCCGCGCGCGCTGAACCGCAAGCGCTTCGCGCTGATCGCCCTGCTGGTGATCGCGCTGCTGGCGGCGGCCATCGTGGGGCTGGGCATGCGTCTGGATTACCTGAACCGGCTGGACCTGCGGGTGGCCGAGGGCGAGCTGGCCGAGGACGCACTGCCCGGCGACGCGCCATACGCGGTGTTCTACCGCCTGGGTCGTATCGCCTGCATCGCGGGCCTGGCCGTCTACCTGGTCTACGCGGTGATCCACTTCATCTCCCCCAAGCGGCGCAAGCCCAACCGCAGCATCTGGGGCGACCTGGGCGTATACCTGCTGCTGATCGTCGTTGCCATAGCGATGGTCTTCCCGCTGGTGTTCTCCGTGGCGTCCTCGCTGAAGCCGCTGGACGAGCTGTTTCGCTTCCCGCCGCGGCTGTTCCCGCAGCGCGTGACGCTGGACAACTTCAGCGATCTGTTCGTCACCCTGGGCCAGAGCTGGGTGCCCTTCTCCCGCTATCTGGTGAACACGGTGGTCATCACCTTTGTGGGCACGGCGGGCCACCTGATCGTCGCCTCCATGGCGGCCTTCGTGCTGGCAAAGTACGACTTCCCCGGCAGCAGGCTGTTCTTCAGCATCGTCGTGACGGCGCTGATGTTCTCCGGCTATGTCACCGGCATCCCGAACTACATCATCATGAGCCGCCTGCGCATGATCGACACCCACTGGGCGGTGATCCTGCCGGCCTTCGCGGCCCCCATCGGGCTGTTCCTGATGAAGCAGTTCATGGAGGGCATTCCCACGGCGCTGATCGAGGCCGCCCACATCGACGGGGCGGGGGAATTCCGCATCTTCTGGACGATCATCATGCCCGTGGTGAAGCCCGCATGGCTGACGATGACCATATTCTCGGTGCAGAACCTGTGGAACGCCAACGCGGCGACGGTCATCTACACGGAATCCAAGAAGACCCTGGTCTATGCCCTGAACCAGATCCAGGCGGGCGGCATCGCCCGCACGGGCCAGGCCGCGGCGGTCACCGTGATCATCATGGTGGTGCCCATCGTCATATTCATCGCGGCCCAGAACCAGATTCTGGAGACCATGGCCAGCTCCGGGTTGAAGGATTGATCCCGTGGGCCGCGCATCGAGGACAGGAGGGAAGAAACCGTGAGAAGGACGCCGAGAATCCTGGCACTGGGCCTGGCGCTGTGGCTGCTGCTGTCCGCGGCGGCGCTGGCGGCCGACGACGGCTTTTCAAAGGTATATACCTATAATTACGACTACTGGGGAGAGCTGCGGGAGTCGCCGGACGCCTACCGCACCAGCGAGGTGATCTACAGCGCCACGCTGGGCCTGGACAGGCCGATGCTCCGCCCCCAGAGCCTGTACGCCCGGGGCGACGACCTGTATGTCTGCGACACGGGCAACAACCGCGTGCTGCAGCTGACCCGCAGGGGCGGGCAGTTCGCGCTGACGCGGATCATCGACGCCGCGGAGGGCGCGGAGCCGGCGGGCTTCGACACGCCGGGCGACGTGTTCGCGGACGCCGCAGGCAACATCTATGTGGCGGACACCAATCACAACCGCGTGGTGATGATGGACAAGGACCTGCGCTTCGTGCGTCAGTACGTCAAGCCCGAGGACGCCACCTTCGAGCAGAACCTCAGCTTCCTGCCCAGCAAGCTGGTGGTGGACCAGGCGGGCCGCGTGTACGCCCTGGCCACCAACGTGAACAAGGGCCTGGTGAAGTACGAGGCGGACGGCACCTTCACCGGCTTCATCGGCGCGAACAAGGTCAAGTATAACCTGTGGGACTACATATGGAAGGCCTTCCTGAGCACCCGCGAGCAGCGAGCACAGCAGGCGTCCTTCGTGCCCACCGAATATGAAAACATCTGCATCGACCAGGAGGGCTTCATCTACGCCACCAACATCGTGTTCAGCGAATACGACCTGAAGAGCGACGTGGCCAAGCCCATCCGCCGCCTGAACGGCATCGGCAACGACATACTCATCAAGAACGGCAAGTTCCCGCCCATCGGCGATCTGCAGTGGGTGGAGGGCAACCTGGACTACGGCCCTTCGAAGCTGAAGGATGTCACGGTGCTGGAGAACGACATCTACGTCGCCGTGGACCGCACCCGCGGCCGCCTGTTCGGCTACGATCCCCAGGGCATCATGCTGTGGGCCTTCGGCACCAAGGGCAACCACGTGGGCGCGTTCCTGTCGGCGGCGTCTGTGGAGCACATGGGCCGGGACCTGCTGGTGCTGGACGAGGACGAGAGCAGCATCACCGTGTTCACGCCCACCGACTACGGCAACCTGATCTACCGCGCCAACGACGAATACCTGCGCGGACAGTACGAGACCTCCGCCGACACCTGGCGGGAGGTGCTGAAGCTGAACGCCAACTACGACCCGGCCTTCATCGGCATCGGCCGCTCCCTGCTGCGGCAGGAGCAGTACGGCGAGGCCATGAAGTACTTCAAGATGGCCCACGACCGCGTGAACTACGGCCGGGCTTACCGCTACTATCGCAAGGAGGCGGTGGAGAGCCGCGTGGGCCTGCTGGCAGTGATCCTCGTGGCGCTGCTGGTGGTGCCGCTGATCCTGCGACAGATCAAGAGGATGAAAGAGGAGGTGCAGGCGGATGAACGCAGAAAGGCTGCCGGTTTCCGGTCGTGACGCCGGAAGCCGCTCCGAGGGCTGGAAGCGCTACCTGGCGACGCTCAGGTACGGCACCTATGTCATCTTCCATCCCTTCGACGGCTTTTGGGACCTGAGCCACGAAAAGCGGGGCTCCCTGGCGGCGGCTCACACCTTCCTGGGGCTGTTCCTGCTGACCTATGTGCTGCGGCTGATGCTCACGAACTTCCAGTTCATCAGCGCGCCGATACAGTATATCAACATCTACGAGCAGTGCGGCTCGCTGCTGCTGCCGTTCCTGGTGATGTGCGTCGCCAACTGGGGGCTTTCCACGCTGTTCGACGGCAAGGGCCGCTTCCGGGACATCTACATGGCCATGTGCTATGCGCTGGTGCCCTATATACTGATCCAGCTGCCCCTGGTGCTGCTGAGCCACCTGATCTCCTTTGACGAATACGCCTATTACACCGTGCTGGCGAGCATATCCGTCATATGGTGCGCGGCCCTGGCGTTCATCGGCCTGATGGAGGTCCACGATTACAGCGCGGGCAAGACCGTGGTGTTCCTGATCGCCACGGTGATCGGCGCCATGATCATACTGTTCCTGATGCTGGTATTCTTCAGCCTGCTCAGCGACGCGGTGGGATATTTCGTGTCCCTGTACCGCGAGATCGTGTTCAGGCTGTACTAAGGGGGTCGAGAGAAGATGCGGAACAAGGATTCCCTGCTGAAACGCTTGATCCCCTGGATCGTGGCGCTGGCGGCCATCGCCGCGCTGGTGGTGTTCGTGGGCATACCGCTCTACGCGCCCCAGCAGGAGGACGTCGTCGAGCCCCCGGTGATCTCCTACTATGAGGACGGGGCGAACACGCTGACGCTGGAGAACGATGCGCTGCGCTTCGACCTGGACGCCGAGACCACCTGGTTCAAGCTGACCGAGAAGGCCACGGGCCGGGAATGGCTGTCCAACCCCGAGAACGCGAAGGGGGACAGCGTGGCGGTGTCCACCAACAAGGACGTGCTGCAATCCACGCTGGTGGTGACCTATTCCTCCTCCAGCGGCGTCATCGACTTCAACAACTACGCCTATTCCATCCAGAACGGCACCTACAGCGTGTCCCAGCCCGACCCGGACACCATCAGCGTCAACTATTCCGTGGGCAAGATCGAGAAGATCTATCTGATGCCCAACGCCATCACCGTGGAGCGCTTCACCGCGCTCACCGACCAGATGAGCAAGAAGGACGCCAAGAAGGTCAAGGGCGTCTACACGCTGTACAAGCCGGACAAGGTGGCCACGCTGGACAACAGGGACGAGCTGCTGGCCCAGTATCCGGAGCTGGAGAACCAGGAGCTGTACGTGCTCAAGAGCGACACCTCCGAGAACAACAAGGCCAAGATCGCCGGCTATTTCGAGTCCGTGGGCTATTCCCAGGAGGATTACGACCTGGACCAGCAGCTGGTGGCCGGCACCAGCGAGAACACCAGCCCGGTGTTCAACGTCACCGTCAACTATCGCCTGGAGGGCGGCGACCTGATGGTCGAGGTCCCCTACAGCGAGATCCGCTATCGCGCGGACTATCCGATCACGTTCCTCACCGTGCTGCCGATGTTCGGCGCGGCGGGCGCCGACCAGGAGGGCTTCATGCTGATCCCCGAGGGCGGCGGCGCGCTGATCAACTACAACAACGGCAAGCTGAACCAGAACAGCTATTACGCCAACATGTACGGCTGGGACTACGGCACCGAGCGCACCGAGGCCGTCAGCGAGACCGAGAACGCCTTCCCGGTGTTCGGCATGACCCGCGACGGCGGCTCCTTCATCTGCGTGATGGAGGGCGCGCCCTCCTACGGCGGCGTGCAGGCGGACATCAGCATGCGCTACAACAGCTACAACTGGGTGTGCGCCAAGTACAACGTGCTGCACAGCGACCGCTACAACGTGTCCGCCAAGACGGCCCGCCTGGTGTACATGTTTGAAAAGGAGATGCCCGAGGACACCATCGTGCAGCGCTATCGCTTCATCGACAGCGACGATTACGTGGACATGGCCGCGGCCTACGGCGAATACCTGCGCCAGCGCCATCCGGAGCTCGAACAGAAGCAGGCCTCCGAGGCGATGCCCGTGACCATGGAGCTGCTGGGCGCCTTCGACAAGAAGGTGGTCAAGCTGGGCATGCCGGTGGATTCCCTGATTCCCGCCACCACCTTCGACCAGGCCCAGAGCATCATATCCGATCTGGATTCGGCGGGCGTGCAGAACCTGAACGTGCGCTACTCCGGCTGGTGCAACGGCGGCGTGAGCCAGAAGGTGCTGACCCGGATCAAGACCCTGTCCAAGCTGGGCGGCGACGCGGGCATGAAGAAGCTGATCGAATCCGCGAAGCAGAGCGACGTGCCGCTGTACTTCGACGGCATCAGCTGCTTCGCCTATCGCAGCGGCCTGTTCCAGGGCTTCCTGCCCTTCCGGGACGCGGCCCGCTTCACCACGCTGGAGCAGGTGAAGGTCTATCCCTATTCGCCGATCTTCTACCAGCAGGATGACTTCTATGATCCCTACTACCTGACGGAGCCGGGCTATGCCGACGCCCGGGCCAGGAACCTGGTGAAGACGCTGGCGGACAAGGGCGCCTACGGCGTGGCCTTCCGCGACATCGGCAGCCTGCTGTCCGGCAACTACAACCCCAAGAACACCACCACCCGCGAACAGGTGCTGGCCATGAACCTGGAGGTGCTGCGCCAGAGCCGCGAGGCGGGGGAGCGCGTGATGCTGAAGCGGGGCTACGACTATGTGCTGCCCTATGCGGACGTGATCACCGACATGAACCTGGAGGGCACCGAGTATTCCATCATCGACGCCAACGTGCCCTTCTACCAGATCGCCATCCACGGCCTGGTGGACTACACCGGCCAGCCGATCAACCTGGCCGAGGATTGGGAGACGGAGCTGCTGCGCTGCGCGGAGTACGGCGCGGGCCTGAATTTCACGTTCATGGGCGCCGAGGGCCAGCTGTTGCAGGATTCCCTGTACTCCGGCTACTACGGCGCGGCCTACGACACCTGGGCCGACACGGCCAAGCGGCTGATCACCGATTACCAGAGGGACATGGAGGGGCTGAACCGCGCGGCCATCGTGGGCCACGAGCGGCCCGCGCCGGGCGTCACGGCCACGCTGTTTGAGGGCGGCAGGAAGGTGCTGGTGAACTACACCGACCTGGAGCAGTCCGTGGACGGCGTGAAGGTGCCCGCCCGCAGCTACCTCGTCACGGGAGGAGGACAATAATGGCATCGAAGAAACTCTCCGCGCCCAAGCCCGGAAAGTGGAGCTTCCGGGAGGCGGTGCTGTCCTTCATACCGGGCAACGCCGTGTTCGGCACCATGCGCTCCCGCAAGGCGCGCACGGGCGTGCTGTTCATACTGCCCTTCATCATCGGCTTTCTGGTGTTCATGGTGCGGCCGCTGTTCCAGTCGTTGGCCATGAGCATGAACAATGTGCAGTTGAAGGCGGGCGCGGGCTACACCCAGACCTTCGTGGCGTTCTCCAACTACAAGTACGCGCTGGGCGTGGATCCCTATTTCAACCAGTATCTGGTGCAGGAGATCGGCCGCATGGCGGTGAACGTGCTGGCCACGCTGTCGCTGAGCTTCGTGGTGGCGGTGCTGCTGAACCAGAAGTTCAAGGGCCGCACGCTGGTGCGCGCGATATTCTTCCTCCCGGTGATACTGTCCTCCGGCGTGCTGCCCGGCATCGAATCGCAGAATGAATTCTACAACATGATGCAGGGCATCTCCCAGGAGGTGGCCAACGCCTCCGGCGTGAACCTGTCGGCCGCGCTGCAGGAGCTGCTCAGCGTGTCCGGCGTGGGCAGCGGGCTCTTCGACATACTGTTCCAGATGATCGATTCCATCTATGACATCGTCATGGCCAGCGGCATACAGATCATCGTGTTCCTCACCGGCTTCGCGGGCATCTCCCCGTCGCTGTACGAGGCGGCGGACGTGGAGGGCTGCACCGCCTGGGAGGCCTTCTGGAAGATCACCTTCCCGATGGTCAGCCCGCTGCTGCTGGTGAACTGCATCTACACCATCATCGACTTCTTCATGAAGAACGACAACCGGGTGATGGAGCGCATCAACGAGGTCATGTACAGCCAGTTCCGCTTCGGCGAGAGCGCGGCCATGAGCTGGATCTACTTCGGCGTGGCGCTGCTGTTCATCGCCGTCAGCTCCTTCATCATCTCCAAGGGGGTGCACTACTATGAGGAGTAAGCGCGCGAGGTCCCCGGAGCACATCGGCTTTTTCGAGCTCAACCGCGCCAGCGGCGGCGCGCTGCTGCGCAACAAGCTGAAGACCTGGACGGTGTCCATCGTGCGGGGGCTTTTGCTGTTCGGCCTGTGCTTCATGATCATACAGCCCCTGCTGACCCGCCTGGGCACGAGCCTGATGGCGGAGAAGGACCTGTACGATTCCACGGTGGTGCTGCTGCCCCGGAACCCCACGCTGGACAACTACCGCATCGTGTTCGAGCTGACGGACTTTCCCCGGTCCATGCTGAACACGCTGTGGACCTCCTTCGCGGTGTCGCTGTTGCAGGTGGCGTCCTGCACGCTGGTGGCCTACGGCTTCGCCCGGTACGACTTCCCGCTGAAGAAATTCTGGTTCGCCTGCGTGGTGGCGCTGATCGTCATACCGCCGCAGACCATCGCCACGGCGCTGTACATGAACTTCGCCAATTTCGACGTGCTGGGCATCTTCAAGCGCTTCACCGGCAAGGGGGTCAACCTGCACGGATCGTTCCTGCCCTACGCGCTGATGAGCGCCACCTGCATGGGCCTGAAGGACGGCCTGTACATCTACATGCTGCGCCAGTACTTCCGCAGCGTGCCGAAGTCGCTGGAGGAGGCGGCCTACATGGACGGCTGCAACACGCTGCACACCTTCGTGCGCATCATGCTGCCCGACGCCGTGCCGGTGATCCTCAGCTGCTTCCTGTTCTCCTTCGTGTGGCAGTGGACGGACCTGTTCTACACCCGGAACTTCCTGTCCTCCATGTCCATCTATTCCACCCAGCTGTCCACCATCGTCTCCCGCATGAGCCGTTACTTCTCCAGTAACTCCGACGTGCCGGTGATCGTGCCCGTGGGCCGCCAGCAGCAGCTGATCTCCATCGGCGTGCTGGTGTGCTGCGTGCCGCTGATCGTGCTGTACATCTTCACCCAGAAGACCTTCGTGCAGAGCATCGTGATGACGGGCAGTGATGACGGGCAGCAAGGAATGACAAGCTGCGAAAATATTGAGGATTGTTTATTTTCTGAAAACGTGGTATTATGGTATGGGCGAATACGTTTTCGCTCAGGGCTCCATGAAACTGTATGAGATCGTATCGAGCGCTGCGACGCTGCGGCGATCGCCGTAGGGGCGGCATACATGCCGCCCGCGGACGCCATTTATGGCGTCCTGTAGCGATATATCTTTTGAGGAGGTAAGACACATGAAGAAACTGTTGGCTCTGATCCTGGCCGCGCTGATGCTGCTGGCCTGTACCGCCGCGCTGGCGGAGGAAGCGGAGTACCCCGAGGTCGTGGACGGCATCGACTTCGGCGGCGCCACCATCTACGTGTATGACTACTGGACCGCCAGCGACGAGCGCAAGGCCGAGCCCACCGAGGAGGAGCAGGCCCAGTACGACTATCGCGATTGGATCATGTCCACCTACAACTGCGAGATCCACCAGATCGCCAAGGGCGATTGGGCCAGCAACGTCACCGAGCTGACCAATTTCTGCACCGCGCCGGACGGCACCCTGTGCCTGTACATCCTGCCCCCGGATTTCGTGGGCGGCCCCATGGCCAATGACCTGCTGGCGACCTGGAACGATCGCGACCTGATCGACCTGTCCGACGAGCAGTGGAACGCCGGCGACATCGAATTCATGACCAAGGGCGGCAATGTCTACGGCGTGGCCACCGGCCATTCCGAGCCCCGCCAGTGCCTGTACTTCAACAAGCGCGTCCTGGAGGAGGCCGGCATCGATTGGGAGACCATCTACGACATGCAGGCCGACGGCACCTGGACCTGGGATGCCTTCGAGGGCATGCTGAAGCAGATCCAGAAGGACACCGACAATGACGGCGTCATCGACATCTACGGCATGACCGGCTCCAACGTGGATATGTACCGCGTGGCGGTGTTCAGCAACGGCGGCAGCTTCTTCGGCTTCGACGACAACGGCGATCTGGTCATCACCGCCGGCAGCGACGAGACCCTGGAAGCCCTGGCCTGGTCCAAGGACATCTGGAACACCTACGGCTACCAGCAGCCCGAGGACGGCTCCTGGGATTACTACAAGGATGCCTGGAAGCAGGGCTTCTGCGGCTTCTACATGTACCAGACCTACGGCGGCTTCAACGACAACTCCGAGATGTCCGACATGGCGGACGAGTGGGGCTGCGTGGCCTTCCCGAAGGGCCCCAAGGGCGATACCTACGTGCACATCATCAGCGACAACATCACCGTCATCCCCAACGTGTATGACGACGACACCGTGAACAAGCTGGCCTACATCTACAAGCTGTGGTCCGCCACGACCCCCGGCTACGACGATGAGGACGCCTGGATCGGCAACAAGTACAACTTCACCGACGACCGCGCCGTGGACGAGACCTATGCCATGCTGCGCGAGGCCGATCACAGCGCCTCCGACGCCTGCCTGTACATCGGCTCCATCAACGACGTCGAGGGCCAGGACTTCCTGTGGAACCTGGGCGGCAGCACTCCCGCCGAGCTGCTGGAGGCCAAGACGCCCGTGTGGCAGGGCCTGCTGGATAAGTTCAACGGCAAGGACCAATAATCTGTCTTAAGCGAATGTACATCGGGCCGCGGCAATCCTGCCGCGGCCCTTGGTGAATCCTGCGGCCCCAGCCGCGACGCGAGGTGAACGACATGAACAGAAAGACGACGCTGTTGCTGTGCGCGCTGGCGCTGCTGGCGGCGATGGCGGGGGCCATGGCCGAGCCGGGCGACACCATATCCGTCGGGCCGCTGGAGGTGGCGCGGCAGCAGATCCCCGACAACGAGGCCATGGCCTTCCTGCGACGGATGGGCGTGGGCTGGAACCTGGGCAACACCTTCGACGCCTGGGACGACAACACCCGGGACCCGATGGGCCTTGAGAAGTACTGGTGCGGCGTGAAGACCACCGAGGCGATGGTCGAGGCGCTGAAGCAGGCGGGCTTTTCCACGCTGCGCATCCCCGTGTCCTGGCACAACCACGTGGACGGGGAGCTCAACATCGACGGCGAGTGGCTGGAGCGCGTGCGCCAGGTGGCGGATTGGGCGCTGGATAGAGACATGACCGTCATCGTGAACATCCACCACGACACCCACCGGGATTTCTACTATCCCACCGAGGCGCTGTACGCGCAGTCCGAGCACTATGTGCGCCGGATCTGGGAGCAGCTTGCCGCGCGCTTCGCCGACTGCGGCGACAGGCTGATCTTTGAATCCATCAACGAGCCCCGCATGGCCGACACCCAGTGGGAGTGGTGGCTGGACGAGAACAGCGAGGAGTGCCGCCAGGCGGCGGACTGCGTCAACCGGCTGAACCAGGTCTTCGTGGACACCGTGCGCGCCGCCGGCGGCAACAACGCCACCCGCTACCTGATGGTGCCCGGCTATGACGCCTCGGCCTCCAGCGTGCTCGGCGATTGGTTCGCGCTGCCCGAGGACGCGGCGGACAACCGCGTGATCGTGTCCGTCCACGCCTACACGCCCTACAGCTTCGCCCTGGAGGACGGCGGCACGGACAGCTTCGAGCTGGCGACCGGCGCGCAGACCGCGGAGATCGGCGGCTTCATGAACGGGCTGTACGAGAAGTACATCTCCAGGGGCATCCCCGTGGTGATCGGCGAATTCGGCGCCCGGGACAAGAAGGGCAACCTCCAGGCCCGGGTCAACTTCGCCTCCTACTACACCGCCCAGGCCTCCGCCCGGAACATCCCCTGCTGCTGGTGGGACAACAACGCCTTCTCCGGCTGGGGCGAGTTGTTCGGCCTGTTCAAGCGCGCCGATTGCAGCTGGCCCTATCCAGAGCTGGTCGAGGCGCTGATGAAGTTCGGCGGGGAGCTGCAATCGCAATGACAAAATGCCATGCCGGCAATTCCGGCATGGCATTTTGCCGCTGCAAGGCAACTTATCTCAGCTGCCTCAGCCGCTTCATCATCTCCATGCCGCCCCGGCCAAACAGGTCGTGCAGGGCGGCATATTCCCTATACAGGGCGTCGTATATGCGCACGCTCTCCGGGTCGGGGACGTAGACGCGGTCGTCCACGCCGCCCATGCGCTCCGCCGCCGCGCCGACGCTGTCGTAGAGGCCCGCCGCCGCGGCGGCGAATATGGCCGAGCCCAGCGCGCCGGACTGGTCGGTGGCGGCCACGCGCAGCTCCCGGTTCAGCACGTCGGCGTAGACCTGCATCAGGAAGGGATTCTTCCGGGCCACGCCGCCGCAGGCGAACATGCGCCGCACCGCCGCGCCGTGGCGCTCGAAGTTCTCCACGATCATCCGCGCGCCGAAGGCGGTGGATTCGATCAGCGCCCGGTAGATCTCCTCCGGGCGGGTGGAGAGGTTCAGCCCCAGCAGCAGCCCGGACAGCCCCGCGTCCACCAGTATGCTGCGGTTGCCATTCCACCAGTCCAGCGCCAGCAGCCCGCTCTGCCCGGGGCGCAGCTTCTCGGCGCGCCCGGTCAGCCACCGGTGGACGTCGACGCCCTCCGCCCGGGCCGCCTCGTGGACCTGGGGCGGACAGCAGCGCTCCACGAACCAGGCGAAGCTGTCACCCGCGCCGGACTGACCGGCCTCGTAGCCGTACAGCCCGGGCAGTATGCCGCCCTCCACCATGCCGCATATGCCGGGGATGTCCCGCTCGGCGTCGTCCACGAACATGTGGCAGTTGGAGGTGCCCAGGATCATCAGGTAATCCCCGGGCATGGCGCGGCCCACCGAGGGCATGGACACGTGGGCGTCGATGTTGCCCACCGCCACGGCGGTGCCCGGCTGCAGTCCGGTCAGCGCGGCTCCCTCCGGCGTCAGGCCGCCCGCGCGGCTGCCGATGGGGCGCAGCGTGCCCCGCAGCTTGTCCCGGGCGACGTGCTCCAGCCTCGGGTCCAGCGCGGCGAGGAACGCCTCCGGGGGATAGCCCTCCCGGCGGTTCCAGAAGTACTTGTAGCCCGCGATGCCCTCAGCCCGGGTGTCTGTGCCGGTGAGCCGCTGCACCAGCCAGTCCGCCGCGTCGATGAACCGGTCCGCCGCGTCGTAGACCTCCGGGGCCTCCGCGGCGATCTGCCACAGCCGGGGCAGCAGCCACTCGGAGGACACCCTGCCGCCGTAGCGCGCCAGGAAGTCCTCGCCCCGCTGCCGGGCGATGTCGGTCATGCGCTCGGCGTAGGCCTGGGCGGCGTGGTGCTTCCACAGCATCATCCAGGCGTGGGGGACGGATGCGTACTCCCGCTTCAGGCACAGCGGCACGTTCTCCCCGTCCACCGGCATCGCGGTGCAGGCGGTGACGTCGATGCCCAGCCCGGCCACGTCCGCCGGGGCGACGCCCGCCCGGCGCAGCGCCTCGGGGATGACCGTCCCAAGGCAGGCCCAGTAGTCCCCGGGGTGGGCCAGCGCCCAGTCCGGCCCCAGCGGCTTGCCGTCCGGCAGCGCGTCGGTGATGACGCCGTGGGGATAGTCCATGGCGGCGCTGCCCAGCGCGCGGCCCGTCGCCGCGTCCGCCACGATGGCCCGGGCGGAGAGGGTGCCGAAGTCGATGCCGACGGTGTATCTGCTCATGCGCATACCTCCGTATCACGTGCAGATGAAATGCAATCCCATGCCCGTCGGGCATGGGATTGCGCGCGTGTGCGACTGATGCTACAGCTTGGAATAGCCGAAGCTGTTCACGATGGCGTCCAGCCGCTGCCCGGCCCTGCACAGCGGGCAGTCGGGGGCGTCGGAGGTCATGTAGTCGGGCAGGTCCTTGGGGTCGAACAGGCAGTTCACCGGCAGGCCGCCGACCTCCTTCACGCTGGCGAATATGCTGGCGATGCCCACCGCGTGGCCGCCGTAGTAGGCGATGGTCTCGATGGCGGATTTTGCCGTATAGCCGGTGGACACCGAGGCCATCAGGATCAGCACGTTCTTGCCGTTGATCAGCGGCGCGGTGTTCTCCCGGAAGATCAGCTGGCTGCCCACCGTGCGCTCCGGCGTCAGCACGTTCATGTCCTGGTCCTGGTTGATGTTCATATAGCCCGCCTTGGTCATCTCGCTGGCCATGCAGGCGGCGATGACCTCGGTGCCGTCCAGGCAGAGTATGGTGTCGATCAGCGTGACGGCCTTGTATTCCCGGGCCAGCGCCTGGGCCACCTTCCGCGCCTCGGACAGGCAGAATTTCTGAGCGGTGACGTCGATGTAATAGTTGATGTGGCTGTGCCCGGTGGCGAAGTGGCCCCGGGTGATGTTCAGTACGATGTCCGCCTTCGAGGACGGATGCTTGATCTGCTCCATGGACATGGCAGGCCCTCCTCATCGATTGGATTGTTCCAAGAATTATTATAGCACGATTGTAAATTGCGTGCAATGTTTTTTACGATTTATGGAACAAAAAAGCTTTCGGTTATTGAACCGAAAGCATAGAGATAGCAGATCCTTCGCTGCGCTCAGGATGACGAACGACCCCGTATCGTCATTCTGAGCGGAGGCGCAGCCGGAGTCGAAGAATCTGCTAATTCCATAAAGGCCGTCAGTGCTCGGATGAATGGTTTTTGTGATGCCCCCGCCGCATGGACGCGCGGTGGGCGATGTTCATGCCGCAGCCGACGACGACCAGCGCCAGCGGCGCGAGCTTCAGCAGCTGCGCCCAGTCCGAGGGGTGCAGGCTGTACAGCCCCAGGAAGCCGCCGCCCACGCCCAGCGCCACGGCCAGCGCGATCAGAAGCCACGCGGCCTTGGCGCGGTTGCGCCGCAGCAGGCAGATCAGCGCGAATATCACCGCGCCCACCAGGAACAGCAGCTTGTAGCCCAGCTGGCGCATCTCCGGCGCCTCGAATATGATGCCCAGGTCCTCCAGAAAGGGGGTGCCCCGGACGGCGCTCAGGTGCCGTATGCCGCTGGTCCAGGCCCAGAAATCCTCCAGCCGGATCCACAGCTCATAGCCGGACACGCCCAGCAGCGACACCGAGCCCAGCGTCAGCAGGTGCCTGCCGCACAGCGGGTATGTGCGGCGGAGCTGCCTGCGCCGATTTTTCTCCTCACGATCAGCCAAGGGGCTTCATCCTTTCGTAACGCGGCGCTTATTCGCTCAGTATGCGCTTGGCGCTCTGGTAGTAATCCCTGCCGGTGTTGTTGCCGAACACCGAGCGCAGCTTGTTGTAGGCGGCGCGATAGCTGGTGCTGTCGGCGAATATCCCGGTCACCTGGCGGGCGATCTCCGGGTCGAAGCCCCCGGCCACCAGCCGGTCCGCGATCTGCTCCGGCGTGGCGTAATCCTGGGCCTCCTCCATCCGCTCGGGCTCGGCGGCGGGCTGCTCGACGGCGGTCTCCTCGATCACGGCCTCCTCGGCGACGGCCTCGGGCTCAGCCGCAGCGGTCTCCGTGGGCGCTTCTTCCTCGGCGGGCTTCTCCGCCTCCGCGGAGATCAGCGAGACCCAATTCTTGCCGTCCGGGGTGTCCTCGAAGTGGAAGGCGGCGCCGTAGGTGCTGGTCAGGTAGTTCAGCGGCTTCTTGCCGGAGCCCTGGCGATCCACCTGGTATTCGGGCAGCTTGTTCAGTGTGGGGAACAGCGTGGAGGTCTGCAGCCGGCCGCCGTGAGACTCCAGGCGCTTGGCGATCAGGCTCTCGATCACGGCAGTGCGCTCCTCATGGGTGCTGGCCACGGGCCGCGCGGGCTTCTTCGCGGCGCTCTGCTTGGGCGGCTCCGCGGGGGCGGCCTCCTGCCGGGCGGGCTGCTGCTGCGCGGGCTTCGCGGCCTGGGCGGGCTTTGCCGTCTGGGCGGGCTTGGGATTTTGCAGCACGATGAAGCTGCTGCACGCCGTGCGCCACAGCGCGTTGGCCTTGTCCGTGCCCATGCCCACCACCTGCAGGCCCGCGTTGCGCAGCCGCACGGACAGGGAGGAGAAGTCGCTGTCGCTGGAGGCGATGACCACGCAGTCCACGTCCCCGGCCACCAGCAGGTCCATCGCGCCGATGACCAGCGCGATGTCGGAGGAATTCTTGCCCTTCGAGGCCTTGATGGTCAGGTTGGGATGGATGGCGTATTTCAGCACCGGCGCGACCCAGGTGGTCAGCGCCGCCGCGACGCCGTAGATCTCCCGGCGCACGATCTCGCCCATGGCCTGGGCGTGCTCAAATATCAGGTCGGCATGGCTCGGCAGTACGTTTTCCGCGTCTACGAGTATCGCAATATTCATGTTTTCTTATCCCCGTTTTCCTGTGATATGTTTTTTCTTTGCCCATAACAAGCCATTATAGGTATTATAGCAAAAAAAGAGGCGGCTATCAACCGCAAACGATGGTTTTTACATGCGGTGATCGTCGCCCGTGAATTTTTCAGAGCATCAGCTGCGCGGCGGCCTCGGCGTCCGCCTTGGCCTTCGCGACGGCGTCCAGCAGCGCCGCGGCGGAGCCGACCTCGAAGCCGTCCTTTGCCAGCATCACGCCGGTGCGGTCGGCGCAGATCAGCAGCAGCAGGTGCTCCGTCTCCCGGTGCTCGCGGATGTCGGTGTAATCGATCTCCACCGGCGCCTTGCCCTCGGCCTCGACGGTCAGCGCCGTCCTGTGGCACCAGATCGTGCGCCGGGAGCTTTCGCCGTTGATGCGCCGGAAGGCCCGGTACTTGCGGCGCAGCTCCGTCTTTTGCAGCGTCAGCGCCCAGATGAGCACGAGCACGCCGGTCAGTATCGTGGGAAAGCTGAGCGCCGATGCCACGGGCAGGCGCATCTGCACGGCCAGCAGGATCAGACCGAAGGCGCAGAACACGATGCCGCAGTAGAGCAGCATCTTCTGCCGCCGCTTGGAGAATATGGCGGCGTGGCTCTCGGCGAACAGCGCCTTGTCGACGGTGATGCGGTTGACGGCGATCGGTTCCATCAGCGCCCCTCCTTGTTCTTTTCGATGTCCCGCAGCAGGGATTCCCAGTGGCGCGTGCCGCTGTTCATCGGGTCGGGCTCGGCGTCCTCCTCCTCGGGGGCCTCCTCGAAGGAATCCTTGGCCCAGGGATCGCCCTCGATGGGGATGAACTGCTCCTCGATGCGCAGGTCGGCGTTCAGGTCGGCGTATATGCGCAGCTGGGCCAGCAGGATGGGGAACCAGAAGCCCAGGAACGGTATTGCGAACAGCGTCCACGGGGCCAGCAGCACCAGCAGCGCGATCCAGACCACCTGGATCAGCACCGCCACCAGCACCCGCACCGAGTGCTTGATGGTGAACAGCATCGCGTTGCGCAGCCGGTTGACCGCGCTCTGGCTGAACAGCACCAGCTGGGGCCAGTACAGCGTGTTGAACCACACCGCCAGCGCCGCGCTCACCAGCGCCATCACCAGCGTGCCCAGGGTGGGGGAGACGCGGGCGGCGGACATCACGTAGATCATGAAGGCGTATATGCCGACAAACAGCCCCAGCGCCGCCCCGGGGACGAGGCTGGATCGCCAGTTCTGCCCCCAGCTCTTCTTGTAGTTCTTCCACCAGTTGCCCGGGGCATCCCGCAGGCCGCGCATGATGCCGTCTACCAGCCCGGCCAGGAACGGCCCCAGAATCATGCCGCCCAGCAGGGAGAGGGGCAGCAGCACCAGCAGGCTGGAGGTCAGTATGGCGTAGAGTATGCCCGCCGCCAGCGGCAGCGCCCCCGCCGTGGTCAGCAGGTTCAGCCGCAGCCAGTGGAAGCCGTAGAAGGATATCAGCTGCTTGTAGCGGCCAAAGCCCTCCTGCCGGTGGGTGTAGTCGGTGTCGTCGCGGAATAAGGCCATGTTAAACCTCCTTATTGTTTGCCATAGTGGCACCCGTCCAGGAACGCGCCCAGCAGCGCCACCTCGTCGCCGTCGAAGGCGTCGGTGCAGGTCAGCTCGGCGATCACCACGTACTTGCCGTAGCGGCTGAAGGCGGAGGCCCCGCGGCTGTAGGGATTGGTGTCGGAGCCGCAGTCGTACAGCAGCAGTCTGTAGTCGCGGCCGTTGCGGCGTTCCTCCCGGCGCTCCCGGACCGCGTAGGTGTCCTCCTCCCGGGCCATCCACTCCGCCAGCGCCTCGCCCGCGGTGTCCTCGTCCGCGCACCCGTAGAGCAGCAGGTAGATCTGCGCCGGGTAGAGGTCCACGGCCTTGCCGTCGGCGTTGGTGTAGTCGGTGGGCTCGCCGCTGACCCAAGAGGCGTAATAGGTGTCGTCCCCGGCCAGCGCGGTGTCGTTGTTCAGCAGCGTGAAGCCGTTGCCCGGGTCCTCCACGCCCAGCACCGTGCCCAGCATCTCCCATCCCCTGTCCCACTGCGCGCCGTCCTCGGCCCGGTCGGGATAGCGGGAGAAGCGGGGGATCGCCAGCGCGACGCCCGCGATGATGGCGACGATGATCGGTATGATCAGCCACTTCTGCATGATGAACAGCCATATGCGGCCCAGCCTTCGCTTCACGTTCATGCCCCCTCGATCAGTTTGTCCCACAGCGCGTCGCACGCCTCCCTGTATTTGCAGACCCGGTCCTGCCAGAAGCCCCGCCGGGCGAGGTACAGCCCGCTGAGCTCCGGGTGGTCCGCGGCGAGCACCTCCGAGGCGGGGTAATAATCCAGTTCATCGTCGGGCTCCGCGATCTCGCCGTCCCGGCGCGCCAGCACCTCGTAAGCGCCGTGTAACGTTTCAGGATCGTCGCAAATAAAAAAGTAGCTCTCGCAGGCCTCCAGGTCGGCCATCAGCTTGATCTTCGCCGCGGCGGCGTACCGGGCGGCGTCGCTGTCCTGGCTGACGGCCATGTCCACATAGGCGTGGGCCTGCACCGTCACGCGCCCGTCGCCGTTGCAATCCTCGCCCAGCGCCGCGAGCCGGTTCTCCAGCGCCGCCAGCGCGTCGTCCGACAGCGGCGCGGACACCACGCAGGCCACCTGATAGTCCGGCGCGACCGTGCCGAAGCCCAGCGCGTGATAGCCGATGTCCGCCGCGGCGACCAGCAGCAGCGCGGCGACCAGCAACGGCCACTTGTGGTAGTGCCACCAGTTCGCGGCCTTCTGCTTTCGGGTGCGCTCCGCCGGCACGTCCGGCTTCACGTCCCGGTACTTCCATTTCAGATACTCGCTCGCCATGATGCCTGCTCCGTCAATATCCCACGGGATGAATTCTCAATTCCCAATTTCCCATTTCCCATTACTCCCTGGTCGTTCCCCCCGCCGCGTAGCTCACTGGCAGGCAGATCAGCGCGGGCAGCTTGGTGCGGTCCTCCCGCAGCAGCATATCCACGGCGGTCTCGGCCATCTGGCGCACCGGCTGCACGATGGTGGAGCAGAACAGCTCGCCCTCGCTGTTGAAGCAGCGCACGCCGTCGTAGCCGATCAGCTGCACGTCCTCCGGCACCTTCACGCCCAGGCCTTCCAGGTGCCTGTGCACGCGATGGGCCAGCATGTCGGTGCTGCAAAACACGCCGTCGAAGTCCCTGCGGCCATCGGAGAAGTGCTCGTCCAGGAAGGCGAATACCGGCTCCATGCCCTCCCGGTCGTCGAAGCGCCGGGCCTCGCATGCCACGTCGTTCATCTGGCACCAGGCCATGAATCCGGCCCCGCGCTTGTCGGTCTCGCCGGATACGTGGGAGCCCGTGCGCAGGAACAGCGGCCGCTTGCAGCCCAGCCGGACCAGCTTTTCCGCCGCCATGCTGCCGCCGGAGAAGTTGTCCGAGGACACGCAGGGGATGCCGGGGCTGACGAAGCGGTCGATGGAGATGAAGGGCAGGTCATCGCCCACGTCCAGATCGTCGGAATAGGTAAGCCCGATGATGCCGTCCACCCTGTTCTGGCGCACCATCTGGATGCAGCGGGCCTCGGCGCTGGGGTCGTCCCGGGTGATGGCCAGCAGCATGCGATAGTCCCGCTTGGTGAGTATGTCGCAGATGTGGTCCGCCAGCGCCGCGAAGAACATGTGGTCCGTGCTGGGCAGTATCAGCGCCACGGTGCGGGTCTTGTCCGCCCGCAGCCCCCGGGCATAGTTGTTCACGCTGTAGCCCAGGCGGTTGGCGGCCTCCTCGACCTTCTGGCGATAGCTCTTGCCCACGGGGATGCCGTTGAACACCTTCGATACGGTGCCCAGGGCCACGCCCGCCTCCCGGGCGACGTCCTTCATGGTGGGGGATTTTCCGGCTCTACTCATTGGCTTGCTCCGAATTGTGTATCGTTTCATGATAATTTGGCTTGCGTTTCACAGTATAGCAGGTGAAATTTCATTTGTAAAGGGATTTTAGCCAAAAAAGCTGAATAATTGGCGACTTTGGTCAATGTTTAACAGTTTTCCGGGCGGGAATTTGGATGAAAAAATAACTTTCCGAAGTGCGGATTTAGGACTTGACAAGCGCGAGCCATTCTGTTATTCTATAGTTGCGTGGTGTGTAACGTTTCATACCTCCGTTAAAACGGGGTAAAACCCCGCTTGTATCTGGATTTGAAGTGAAACGTTACACAACAGAGACGGATTCGGGAGGTGAGAACTCGACAGACCCTGTTCCCCGACTGGCGGAGCCTGCCCAAATAAATAAGAAAGCGACGGCGCGGCGACCGATCAACGCCGCGGCACGGACGCCTTCCGGAGCGGGCGGCTCATGGCAACACAGAACAGAAGGAAGTGAACGAAATGCAAGCAACTAAGGCCAAGGCCCCAGGGCCGCGGCGGAAGTCCATCGGACGCCGCATGGCCGACAACTGGCAGCTGTACCTGCTGCTGCTGATCCCCGTGGTGCTGACTTTCGTGTACAAGTACATCCCGATGTACGGCATCCAGATCGCCTTCCGGGATTTCAAGGCATCCCGCGGCTATCTGGGCAGCAAGTGGGTGGGCCTGGAGTGGTTCGAGCGCTTCTTCACCGCGCCGACCTGCGGCCGCATGATCAAGAACACCATACTGCTCAGCCTCTTCAGCCTGCTGTGGGGCTTCCCGGTGCCGATCATACTGTCGCTGTGCATCAACCAGCTTCGGTTCCCGCGCTACAAGCGCGTGGTGCAGACGGTGCTGTACGCGCCCCACTTCATCTCCATCATGGTTGTCTGCGGTATGATCCGCATCTTCCTGAGCCCCTCCGGCGGCCTGATCAACCTGCTGATAGGGAAACAGATCGACTTCTTGACGGAATCCAGCGCGTTCCGCACGATCTACATCGCCTCCGGCATCTGGCAGGACGCCGGCTGGGGCTGCATCATCTACCTGGCGACGCTGTCCAACGTGGACACCAGCCTGTATGAGGCGGCCAAGGTGGACGGCGCTTCGATGTTCCAGCGAATCATGAACGTGGACGTCCCGGCGCTTTTGCCCATGGCGATCCTGAACCTGATCATGAGCGCGGGCTCGCTGATGAACGTCGGCTTTGAAAAGGTGTGGCTGCTGCAGACCGACCTGAACAAGGCCACTTCGGATGTCATCGCGGTGTATGTGTACCAGCAGGGTATTGAAAACGCCAAGTACAGCTATTCCACGGCTGTGGGCCTGTTCAATACCGCGGTCAACCTGATCCTGCTGTTCATCGTCAACACCATCGCGTCCAAGACCTCCGAGGTCAACTTCGTGTAAGGGGGTGTAAGAGAATATGGCAAAGCAGAAGACTTCCAACGGCCTGTCCGAGCGGACCAGCGATATCATCCTGGTGGTGATCACCGCGGTGGTGCTGTTCCTGGTGGCCTATCCTCTGTACTACGTATTGATCGCCTCCTTCTCCAACCCCTACGACGTGTACGCCGGCAAGACCTTCCTGCTGCCCAGCCAGTTCACGCTGGACGGCTACAAGGCGGTGTTCGCGGACGCGAACATCCCCATCGGCTACATGAACAGCATCAAGTACACCGTCATCGGCACGGTCTTCTCCGTCGCCATGCTGTACATCACGGCCTATCCCCTGGCCCAGAAGGACCTGCCCGGCCGCAAGGCGCTGAGCCTGTTCTTCATCATCACGATGTACTTCGGCGGCGGCCTGGTGCCCACCTACCTGGTCGTCAAGCAGACGGGCCTGATCAACAACATGTGGGCCCTGTTCCTGCCCGGCGGCGTGGGCGTGGGCAACATGATCATCGTGCGCAACTACTTCCAGAACAGCATCCCGCATGAGCTGATCGAGGCCAGCGAGATCGACGGCTGCTCGAAGCTCAGGACCTTCCTGCGCATCGTCATACCGCTGTCGATGCCCATCATGGCGGTCATGGTGGTGTTCTGCATGGTGGCCTACTGGAACGACTGGTTCACCGCCCTGATCTATCTGACCGGCGCGGAGAAGGCCCCGCTGCCCCTGGTGCTGCGCAACGTGCTGATCAAGTCCAGCGTGAGCGCCTCCCAGGCCTCCACGATCTCCGGCGGCTATGCCGAGCTGAACAAGGTCACCGAGATGATCAAGTTCTCGTCCATTATCGTGGCGGCCGCCCCGATGCTGATCGTCTACCCGTTCGTCCAGAAGTACTTTGAAAAGGGCTTCATGGCGGGCGCGGTGAAGGGCTGATAACCCCTTTGCATGTAACGACTACGACCAAAAGAAAGGAAGGAATCCCATGAAGCGTATCTTTGCTCTGCTGCTGGCGCTGGCCATCGTGGCCTTCGCGATTCCCGCCATGGCCGAACAGACCGAGTACACCATCATCGGCGGCCAGTCCGCCTTGTCCCCCGGCTATCAGGACAACGAGGTCCTGAACAAGTTGCAGGAGGAGACCGGCATCTCCATCAACTGGAACACCATGAGCGATTCCCTGTCCGAGCAGGTGAACATCCACATCGCCGGCGGCGATCTGCCGGATGCCTTCATGGGCGTCGGCTTCTCCAACTATGAGCTGGCCACCTACGGCGAGGACGGCACCTTCATCGACCTGACGCCCTACCTGAACGCGGACGTCATGCCGAACCTGACCGCCATCTTCGAGGAGCATCCCGAGATCCGCGCCGCCATCACCCAGGCGGACGGCTGCATCTACGGCCTGCCCGCCGCCGAGCAGATGGGCACCGCCGGCATCGGCAAGGAAGAGGATTACTCCATCTTCACCATCCCCCAGTTCTCCATGATCAACAAGGCCTGGCTGGATGACCTGGGCCTGGAGATCCCCACCACCCTGGACGAGCTGCACGACGTGCTGGTCGCCTTCAAGGAGAACGACATGGCCGCCAAGATGTACGGCGCGGCCCCCGGTTCCACCATCCCCATGTCCTGCGGCTTTGACCAGTGGTGCTGGGGCCAGAACATCTTCTACGCCGGCTTCGGCTTCACCAACTGGCCGAACGACGTCATCAACGACCTGGTCCTGCAGCCCGACGGCACCGTGAACTTCGTCTGCGACGACGACGGCTATCGCGCCGCCCTGACCTACTTCCACGATTGGTATGCCGACGGCCTGATCGACGTCGAGATGTTCTCTCAGGACACCACCCAGCTGATGTCCAAGTGCCAGCAGGGCTGGGTTGGCGTTTCCACCTGGTGGTACATCGAGGAGCTGATGGGCGAGTACTCCAAGGACTATGTGTTCCTGCCCGTGCTGAACGGCCCGGACGGCACCCACAACGTGACCGTGCGCACCGGCGGCGCCACCAACTCCGGCCAGCTGTCCATCACCGAGGCCTGCGACGATCCCACCAACCTGCTGAAGTTCTTCGACAAGTGGTATGATGGCGAGACCGTCATGCAGCTGCAGTATGGCCCCATCGGCGTGTTCTTCACCGGCAAGGATGACAAGGGCATGTGGCTGTCCATCACCGAGGAGGAGTCCCAGGAGAAGTACGGCAAGGGCGCTGGCGAGCTGAAGATGACCTACGAGGTCGCCGGCCCGAAGCTGATCCTGTCCAACTACTACAACGACTACTTCTACATGGAGGACCGCGCCATCGAGCGTCTGACCGACCTGTATGACAGCTGGATGCCCTATGTGGACAGCGCCGTCGTGTATCCCGTGGACTGCGTGTACACCCAGGACGAGCTGGACGTGATCGATCGCTACAAGGCCGACTTCGAGAACACCGTTGCCGAGCAGGAAGGCCTGTGGATCAAGAACGGCGGCCCCACCGACGACGAGTGGGAGTCCTACAAGAACACCCTGACCAACAACTGCGGCATGGACAAGCTGCTTGAGGTCTATCAGGCGGCCTACGACCGCTACGCCGCGGCCGAATAAGCCCCGAAGCCTGCGCCGGGATCCGGAATCCCCGGATTCCGGATCCCGGCCTTCAAAACCACCAATACAACCGACAGGAGCGTCTTTACATGGCCAGTGAAATGCTGCAAAAAGCGCGGGATTTTGAAACCCAGTACATACCCTTCGTGCCCCGGGAGGAGCGATCCCTGTTCCACGTCACCGGCGGCATAGGCTGGATCAACGATCCGAACGGGTTTTCCACCTACAAGGGGGAATATCACCTGTTCCATCAGTACTATCCCTACAAGCCCATCTGGGGGCCGATGCACTGGGGCCATCTGAAGACCCGGGATTTCATCCGCTGGGAGCGGCTGCCCGTTGCGCTGGCCCCGGACATGCCCTATGACAAGGACGGCTGCTTTTCCGGCAGCGCCATCGAGCTTCCCGACGGACGCCAGCTGCTGATGTACACCGGCGTGCGCGAGGAGCGGCAGGCGGACGGCTCGCTGAAGCCCTTCCAGACCCAGTGTCTGGCCGTGGGCGACGGCGTGAACTACGAAAAGCTGGACGCCAACCCGGTGCTCGACGCGAAGGACCTGCCCAAGGGCGGCAGCACGGAGGATTTCCGCGATCCCAAGATGTGGCGCGAGGGCGACACCTACTACGCCGTGGTGGGCAACCGCCCGGCGGACGGCAGCGGTTCGGTGCTGCTGTTCAAGAGCGAGGACGCCTTCCACTGGACCTACCAGGGCCCCGTGGCCTCCAACCACTGCCAGTACGGCTCCATGTGGGAATGCCCGGATTTCTTCCGGCTGGACGGCAAGGACGTGCTCTTCGTCAGCCCCCAGGAAATGAGCCCCATCGGGCTGGAATTCCACGCGGGCAACGGCACGGTCTGCATGATCGGCGAGGCCAATGCGCAGAAGCACCTGATCCGCGAGAACGTCCATGCCATCGACTACGGCATCGACTTCTATGCACCCCAGACGCTGGAGGCCTACGACGGGCGGCGCATCATGATCGCCTGGCTGCAGAACTGGGATACGGCGCGCAGCCAGCCCAAGGACATCCGCCTGTGCGGCATGATGACCCTGCCCCGGGAGCTGTCCATACGGGACGGCAGGCTGATCCAGCAGCCGGTGCGGGAGCTGGCGAACTACTACGGCGAAAAGATCAGCTACAAGAACGTGCCCCTGTCCACCGAGACGATACTCACCGGCGTGCGCGGCAGGACCATCGACCTTACGGTCAACGTGCGGCCCGCCAACGGCAGCACCATGTATCGCTCCTTCCGGCTGAACCTGGCCAAGGATGGCGAACACGTCACCACCATCAAGTTCAAGCCCGAGCAGGGCATCGTGCGGGTGGACCGCAGCCGCTGCGGCTTCAAGTTCGACATCGTGCACGTGCGGGAATTCCCGGTGTATTCCAAACACGGGAACATCAAGCTGCGCTGCATACTGGACAAGCACAGCCTGGAGCTGTTCGTCAACGACGGCGAGCAGGCGGCGTCCTTCGTGCTGCACACCCCCGTGTCCGCCGACGTCATCAGCTTCGAGGCCGACGGCGAGGTGCGGCTGGACGTGGACAAGTACGACCTGCTGATCGACGAGGAATAATCCACAAAGACCTTACCCCATTCCAATGGCGTCCGGCCACTCCACTCAATGGCGCGGCGCACATTCAAGAAGGAGGAAGCAATCCCGCAGGCTCGCGGTGCGGCAGTGTGGAGACCTGCCGTAATGCGGTTCGCGCCATCGAGCGCGACGCGAGGTCGCCTTTGCGGAGGCTGGGCGATCAGAGCCGATCATATGTCCAAAGTTACGCTGAAGGGTCTCAAGAAGATCTACGACAACAAGGTGACCGCCGTTCACGACGTGAACATCGAGATCGCCGACA
Organism: uncultured Eubacteriales bacterium; assembly: GCA_900317565.1. GTDB lineage: Bacteria > Bacillota > Clostridia > Christensenellales > Aristaeellaceae > UBA2862. Next base: position 410 of record ONHI01000051.1, on the reverse strand, counting down.
AGGAATTCATCGTGCTGGTCGGCCCCTCCGGCTGCGGCAAGTCCACCACGCTGCGCATGGTGGCCGGCCTGGAGGACATCTCCGACGGCGAGCTGTACATCGACGGCAAGCTGTGCAACGACGTGGCCCCCAAGGACCGCGACATCGCCATGGTCTTCCAGAGCTACGCGCTGTATCCCCACATGACCGTGTACCAGAACATGGCCTTCGCCCTGAAGCTGAAGAAGACGCCGAAGGACGAGATCGACAAGAAGGTGCGCGAGGTCGCGGAGATCCTGGACATCACCCAGTACCTGGAGCGCAAGCCCAAGGCCCTGTCCGGCGGCCAACGCCAGCGCGTGGCCATCGGCCGCGCCATGGTGCGCGACCCCAAGGTCTTCCTGATGGACGAGCCGCTGTCCAACCTGGAC
>ONHI01000216.1 GCA_900317565.1 uncultured Eubacteriales bacterium | reverse complement strand
GTCATCTCCCGCTGTTCGGGCGGGAGGGCCTGCATGGCGTTCAGCGCGTTCTCGATGAGGTTGCCCACGATGACGCACAGATCCGTCTCCTCCAGATCGGTCTGGGCGGGCAGCGCCAGCGTCCAGCGGACCCGGGCCTGCTGCTGGGTGGCCATGTGGTCGTAATAGGCGGCGATGGCATCCACCGCCGCGCTCTGGCAATACTGCCTGTGCTCCTCGCCCACGCTGCCCTCATACCGGGAGAGATAGGCGTTCAGCTCATCCAGCTGCCCCTTGGCGCTCAGGGCGCTGATCACCCGCAGATGCTGGCGGAAATCGTGGCGCTGGGTCCGCGTGTCTTCCATGTAACCCTTCAGCTCCAGATAGCGCCGCTCCTCCATGCGCAGCAGCTGGTTGTCCTGCTCCAGCTTCGCGCCCTCCGCCATGTGCCGGGCCACCCAGTGAACCAGCATGTACAGCGCCAGCACAGCCAACAGCACAATGGGCAATATGACGATCAGGATCATCCGGATCCGGCCCGCCAGCAGAATCGATACATCGACGGGCATGGTCCACCACATCAAGGCCGTCACGCTCAGCGGAAACAGAAAGGCCCAGCGCCATACCTTGCGCAGATACGAATTCTCCATCACGTCCGGCACCCGCCGGGTGAGCGTCTTCCAGAAGATCAGGCAGCAGGGCGCCGTGAGCAGCAGCAGCACGCAGCTCGACGTGCCGTATAACACCGGCGCGTCGTTGCTCGCCTCATGCCAGGCCATGAGCACGTTGGTGTACATGCTGCAAAAGGCGGGAATGAGCATGGCGTTGGCAAAGCAGAAGGCGGCCTGCCCCAGGTTCAGATTCACCACCCGGACATAGGCGATGAAAAACAGCAGAACCATGGGCAGAAGCAGGGTGTTCGTGGTCAGGCTGAAGAGCGCGCACAGCAGAGACCCCACCAGCGAACACGCCAAAATGGCCACCAGCGCCTGAAGCAGCACCTTATCCACGTCGTATTTGAAGTAGTCAAACACCGGCATGAAGGCGAACAGCGCCGAGGGGAACAGCACGGAGAACTCCAGAAAATACCGCAGGAAAAGCGTCAGAGTCATCTCACGATTCCCCCTTGATGCGGCTGATCTGATACTGCATGAATCGGTGGATCAGCTCCCGCCGGTTGCTCAGGCGCAGGGCGAACACCGTGCCGTCGTTCATCACCAGGGAGCTCTCCTCCATCTTGTTCACATAGTCCATGTTCACCAGCACGCCCCGGTTGCACAGCAGAAACCGGGGATCCTCCATCAGCGGCGCGGTGATCTCCGCGAAGGTCATGATGCTGCGCAGCCGCTGATCCTGCACGGTCACCTCCACCGCGTGGCCCATGGACACCACGGACACCACGTTGGCAAAGGGCACCTCCACCGCCGTGCGGGGCATTCGGATCTGCAGCCGGGGCTCGGCGGACAGCGCCGCGTTGATGCAATCCCCCAGCACCCGCTCCAGCCGCTCCCGGTTGTAGGGCTTCACCAGATAGTCGAAGGGATGGATCGGATAGGCGTCCAGCGCGAATTCCACCGACGAGGTGAGGAAGATGATCACCAGCCGCCGATCCATGGCCCGCAGGCGGCGCGCCCCCTCGATGCCGTCCATGCCCTCCATGCGGATGTCCATGAACACGATGTCATAGAGATTCGGCTGATAGACGTCCAGCAGCGACTCGGCCGACGAATAGCAGTCGCAGACCACCGGCTCGCTCCACGCGCCGAAGCGCGATATGTCCCGCGCCAGCTGCTCTCGATCCAGCGCCAGATCGTCCACCACCGCGATGCGCCAACCCATGCGCGCCCCTCCTTTCCGTCCATCTGTATTCATTGAATCCCTGCTCGCTCCGGCGGGGACGGGGAAATGTCTGTTGTAGGCTTCGTCCCGCGCCCCATCGGCGCGAAACGAAACGCCACTGCCCAAAGCCATGCAGGGCGCAGCCCTGCGAACCCAGTTCACCCGTGCCCGCGTGAGCGAGAAAGGGGGATTAAGGGGGAAAGGGCTGAGTACCCCGATTGTCACCAGACCTCTGTATCTATTCCTTTGGTTGATGATAATGTGCCCTTTTTCCCTCACAGGGTCACTTCGTCGCCGTCCTCCACCGTGCGGATGGGATAGCCGAAGGCGCCGTCCAGCGCGTTGATCTTCGCCAGCTTGTCCAGCGGGAACACGTGGTTGAACAGCAGCGTCTTCGCGCGGCACTTTTCCAGATAGGGCCGCGCGTGCTCCACCCCGAAATGCGCCATCTCGCACACCATCAGATCCACCTCGTGCTCCAGCGCGTAGGCCGGGAAATCGCCCTTGGCCAGGTGCTGGGACAGGTCGCCGGAAAAGAGGACCTTCTTCCCCTCCGCCTCCACCAGATATGAATACGCCGGCTGCCCCGCCCCCGCCAGGTGCTGGGTCGGGAAGGGCATCACGCGGATGTTCTCATCCTGATAGACGGTGTCCGCCGTCATGAGCCGGAAGCGCACCCGGGCCTCGTCCAGCCCGCCCTCCACCGTGCGGATCATCTCCGAGAAGGCGTCGATGCCCCGCTGCTCGGTCAGGTAGATATCCACGCTGGTGGTCTTGAAATACCAGCTGAACAGGTCCGCCAGCGCCGGGATGCCGTTGGTGTGGTCGCCGTGGATGTGGGTGGTGAAGATGGCGCGAACGGTGTTCAGATCCACGCCCCGGCGCAGCAGGATGTCGATCAGCGGCGCGCCGGC
>ONHI01000178.1 GCA_900317565.1 uncultured Eubacteriales bacterium | reverse complement strand
GGGGCCATGCCCTTTGGAGCATGCCGGCAATGCGGCGCGGGTCTTGGCCTCGTCTATGCCGCCCTCGCCATCAAAGAATATCAGCCCGGCGGCATCCGCCATCGGGATGCCGGTATACAGCGAGAACAGCAGCGCGCACAGGTATTCGCCCCGGCTGAGCGTCTCTGCCTCGGAGATGTACAGCGCGCGCAATATCTCCTCCTGCGCATATGCCCCGAAGCCAGTAACGCCCAGCGCGTCGGCGATTTCCCCGAAGCGACGGGCGACAGCATCCACGGTCTGTTCCAGCGCGTGCGGCGCGTTCCTCTCACGCCAGCAGCGCTCCAGCTGCGCGGTGATCTTTTCGGGATGCTCCGCGTCGATCCCCGGCGCGGACAGCACCACGCAGCGCCGGGCGGGGGAGGCCCGGACGATCTTGGCGATCCTCTGAAGCTGCGCCGCGCTGGCGGTGGAGCTGCCGCCGAACTTGGATACAATGGTGCGCATATCAAAACCTCCAGGTGTGCATAAATGAATCAAGGCGCCGGGCGGACGTGCGGGGGCACGGGCGGCGCTCCGGCGTATACTATGCGCGGCGCGGACCGGCGTGCGGGGCCTGAAACCGGCGAAAAGTGGATATATATTAAAAATATATGAAAAAAAGGGTTTTATCGCACAGATGTTGTATATAGTATATATAGTGACCGGCGGACGACGCCCCAGCGGCGCGCGGACCGGCGGCGCCGGCCAATGGGCAGCGGTTCGCGCTGCCATGATTTTCTTGCGGAATTTGCGGAATGGATGCAGGAAAACCGGCAAAATTGGCGAATAATATTGTACTGTCATCACCCGGACGGCAGGGCCAAATCGCATGAGAACAGACGGGGAGCGTGTATGAGCGGAAGATTGTCGGATGCCTGGCTGGAGGAATTGAGATCCCGGATCAGCCTGGAGGAAGTGGTCTCCGAATACGTTCCACTGAAGCAAAAGGGCCGCAGGTTCTGGGGATGCTGTCCGTTCCACAACGAGAAGACGCCGTCATTCAGCGTGGACACCGAGACGCAATTGTACTATTGCTTCGGCTGTCACAAGGGCGGCACCGCGATCAATTTCGTGATGGACATGGAGCGGATGGAATTCATGGACGCGGTGCGCCTCCTGGCGGAGCGCGCCCACATGGAGCTCCCCGAGCGGAGCTCAAGCCCCGGCGAGGCCAGGGTCAGCCGGGATGAACGCGAGCGCATGTACGAGGCCAACCGCCAGGCCGCCCGCTTCTATCACAGCCTGCTGTGGAAGGACGAGGGCGCCGAGGCGCTGAATTACCTGTACGGGCGCGGGCTCAACGATTCGGACATCCGCCGCTTCGGCCTTGGAGCTTCTCCAAAGGGCTGGGACGGCCTTTTGCATCATCTGGAGGCGGAGGGCTTTGAACCGCCGCTGCTGGAGAAGGCCGGATTGGCGGTGCGCCGGGACAACCGCTGGTATGACATGTTCCGCGGGCGGGTGATGTTTCCCATCATCAGCGCCCAGGGCCGCGTGCTGGGCTTCGGCGGGCGCGCGATGGGCGACGCCCAGCCCAAGTACCTGAACACGGCGGAGACACCCATATTCAACAAGCGCATGGGGCTCTATGCGCTGAACTTCGCCCAGAAGGAGCGCTCCGTGGGGCGGCTCGTGCTGGTGGAGGGCTATATGGACACCGTCTCCCTGCGCAAGCACGGCGTGCAGGGCGTGGTCGCCACGCTGGGCACGGCGCTGACGGAGGAGCAGGCGCGGCTGATGAAGCGCTACGCGCCGGAGGTCTGGATCAGCTACGACGGCGACGCCGCGGGCCAAAAGGCCGCGCTGCGGGCGCTGGACATATTCGACGTGCAGGATATCCCCGCAAAGGTGATCGACTATCCCGAGGGCATGGACCCGGACGATTTCGTGAAGGCCAGAGGGCTGAGCGGATTCGAGGCGCTGCCCAAGCACGATTCCACGAGCTATCGCATGATCCGGGCCAGGGACGGGCTGGACCTGTCCACCCAGGACGGCATGACGCAGTACGCGCTGCGCTGCTGCGCGATCCTGAAGAAGGTCAAGAGCCCCATCGAGATGGAGAACCACCTGCGGCGGCTGGTGAACGAGACCGGCTACGATCGGGAGATACTGCTGCGGCAGATCGGCGCAAGCCCGGAGGCGAGGACCGCTGCGGTGAGCCGCAGGCCGCGGACGGCGGGACGCGAGCCCGGCGGCGTCGAAAAGGCCGAGCAGGAGCTGATTTCGATGCTGGCGGCGGGGCTGATACCGGCCCGTATGCTCAGTTCCGGGGATTTTTCAGACCCGGTGCGGCAGCGCCTGGCCCAGTGGCTGATCGACGGCAGGTCCGTCAACGCATTTATTGACGATATCAACGAGGACGCCGCGCGCGAGACGGCCATGCGCGCCCTGAACTTTTCGCCGCTTCCATCTGACAGGGAAAAGGCCCTCGAGGAGGCGGAGGGGTGCCTGCGCACCATCAGGGGCAGCCGGGACCGCCAGCGCACGGAGGAGATCAAACAAAAGGTGGACGCGGTCTCTCGCGAACAAAAACTGGAAATGCTTAGGCGAGTGGACGCCGCGAACAGAGAGTCGGAGGATTGACCGGTCGAAAGGAGTGGCCCGGATTGAGCAAGACAACCGCAAATCAGGAAGTGATGGCCGCGCGCGTGCGCGAGCTGATCGAGACCGGCAAGTCGAAGGGTATACTGACCTATAAGGAAATCGTTGAAATGCTGGGGGACGTGGAGCTGACCCCGGAGCAATTTGATCGCATACTGGACACGCTGTCCGGTCTGAACATAGAGGTCATCAAGGAGGACGCCATTCCCGAGGCCGAGCTGATCGCCGAGACCGAGGAGGAGGAGATCGACATCTCCGTGCCCGAGGGCATCTCCATCGACGATCCCGTGCGCATGTACCTGAAGGAGATCGGCAAGGTGCCGCTGTTGACGGCGGACGAGGAGATCGAGCTGGCCAAGCGCATGGAGGAGGGCGACGAGGACGCCAAGCACCGGCTGTGCGAGGCCAACCTGCGCCTGGTGGTCTCCATCGCCAAGCGCTATGTAGGCCGCGGCATGCTGTTCCTGGACCTGATCCAGGAGGGCAACTTGGGCCTGATCAAGGCCGTGGAGAAGTTCGACTACCGCAAGGGCTATAAGTTCTCCACCTACGCCACTTGGTGGATCCGCCAGGCCATCACCCGCGCCATCGCGGACCAGGCCCGCACGATCCGCATACCGGTGCACATGGTGGAGACCATCAACAAGCTGATCCGCGTCTCCCGGCAGCTGCTGCAGGAGTATGGCCGCGAGCCGCTGCCCGAGGAGATCGCCGAGGAGATGGGCATCCCGGAGGACAAGGTCCGGGAGATCATCAAGATCGCCCAGGAGCCCGTTTCCCTGGAGACCCCCATCGGCGAGGAGGAGGACAGCCACCTGGGCGACTTCATCCCCGACGACGACGCGCCCGCTCCGGCGGAGGCCGCCGCCTTCACGATGCTGAAGGAGCAGCTGATGAGCGTGCTGTCCACGCTGACGCCCCGGGAGGAGATGGTCCTGAAGCTGCGCTTTGGCCTGGAGGACGGCCGCGCGCGCACGCTGGAGGAGGTCGGCAAGGAGTTCAAGGTCACCCGCGAGCGCATCCGCCAGATCGAGGCGAAGGCGCTGCGCAAGCTGCGCCATCCCAGCCGCTCCCGCAAGCTGAAGGATTCCATCGATTGATGGCCGGCAACGGAAAAATCGCACTGGACCCGCGCCTGTCGATGATCGCGACCATGGTCGGTAATTGCGCATGCTATGCCGACATCGGCTGCGATCACGGCAGGCTCGGCGCGTTTTTACTGCAAAACGGGTGCTGCGGGCGGGCCGTGCTGACGGACATATCGGACAAATCCCTGAAAAAGGCCCGGACGCTGATGGACAACCTGGGGCTCGCCGAACGGGTATGCTTTGCCGTCGGCGA
>ONHI01000156.1 GCA_900317565.1 uncultured Eubacteriales bacterium | reverse complement strand
CCCCGCCTCGATGATCGTGGTGCACAGCAGCACGTCGAACTTGCCGTCGTAGAAGTCCAGCATCACGTCCTCCAGGGCGTGCTCCCGCATCTGGCCGTGGCCGATGGCGATGCGCGCCTCCGGCACCAGCTTCTTGAGCCGGGTGTACATGACCTCGATGGTCTGCACCCGGTTGTGCAGCACGTAGACCTGGCCGCCGCGGGACAGCTCCCGCAGTATGGCGTCGCGCACCAGCCCGTCGGAATACTCCACCACGTAGGTCTGCACCGGATAGCGCTCCTCCGGCGGGGATTGCAAAAGCGACATGTCCCGGATGCCCACCATGGACATGTGCAGCGTGCGGGGGATGGGCGTGGCCGTCAGCGTCAGCACGTCCACGGAGCGCTTCATCTGCTTGATGGCCTCCTTGTGGGTGACGCCGAAGCGCTGCTCCTCGTCCACCACCAGCAGGCCCAGGTCCTTGAACTGCACGTCCTTGGCCAGCAGCCGGTGGGTGCCCACCACCACGTCCAGCTCGCCGGTCTTCAGCTTTTCGATGATCTGGCGCTGCTCCGCGGCGGTCTTGAAGCGGCTAATGGTCTCCACCCGGATGGGAAAGCCGGCGAAGCGGTTCAGCATCGTGGCGTAGTGCTGCTGCACCAGTATCGTGGTCGGGGCCAGCATGGCGGCCTGCTTGCCGCTCATGACGCACTTGAATATGGCCCGCAGCGCCACCTCGGTCTTGCCGTAGCCCACGTCGCCGCACAGCAGCCGGTCCATGATCCTGGGCTTCTCCATGTCCCGCTTGATGTCCTCGATGGCGGCCAGCTGGTCCGGCGTCTCCTCGTAGGGAAAGCCGTCCTCGAACTCCCGCTGCCAGGGGGTGTCCGGCTCGAAGGCGTAGCCCGGTATGGCCTCGCGGTCGGCATACAGCTTCAAAAGGTCCCCGGCGATGGCCTGTATGGACTGGCGGACCTTGCTCTTCTGGCGCTGCCATTCGCCGCCGGAGAGCCGGTTCAGCTTCGGGGCCTCGCCCTCGCTGCCGATGTACTTTTGCACCCGGTCCAGCTGGTCCGTGGGCACGTACAGCTTGTCGCTGCCCTGATAGCGGATGTGCAAAAAGTCCCGGTAGGTGCCCTCGCTGGCGAGGCGCACCATGCCCATGTACTGGCCGATGCCGTGGTTCTCGTGGACCACGTAATCCCCGACCTTCAGGTCGGTGAACGCGGCGATCTTCTCGCCGCTGGCGGCGCGGCTGCGGCTCTTCTGGCGGTTGATGCCGTAGATGTCCGATTCCGCCACCACGGCGAATTTGATCTCGGGATAGAGGAAGCCCCGGTTCAGCGTCAGCGGGAAGATCTGGGGGCTGCCCGGCTCCAGCGCGCCTGGCAGCTCGGTGACGAAGGGCGCGGGGCTGCCCTGGGTGTCCAGCGCGCCTTGCAGGCGCTCGCCCCGGGCCGTGCCGCCCGCCAGCAGCGCCACGCGCCAGCCCTCCTCCTTCCAGCGGTTCAGGTCCCGGGCCAGCTCCTTCACATTGCCCTGGTAGGCCGCGGCGTTGCGGCACTCGAACTTGATCAGCGCCTTGGGCTTGAAGTCCGGCTCCGTGCGCATGAACAGGTTGGTCAGCAACACGCTGCCGCCGCCCAGCTTCACCAGCAGCTCGTCGTAGCTGAACAGCAGCTCCGCCTGGCAGGGCAGGGCCTCCTGGCGCTCCAGCGCGTCCACGAAGCGCTCCTTGAACTCCAGGAAGCGGTTCTCACAGCGCTCCCGCAGCCTCTCCGGCTGGTCGAACACCACGATGGGATCATTCAGATAGTCCGCCGCGGTGGATCTGTAATCCAGCAGCACCGGCAGCAGCGAATCCGCGCCGTCGGGCATGCGGCCCGTGCGCAGCGCCTCCAGCACGCCGTCGAAATTGCGGCGCAGCGCCGAGCCCGCGGTCACCCGCGAGGGCAGCTGCATCACGCCCCGGGCGCCCTTCTTCCGGGACTTGGGCGCGCTCTCGCCGTCCTCATCCTCGGTGGCGAGGCGCAGGAACTCGTCGAAGGGGATCAGGTTGAACTCCTGCTCGATCTTCTGCTGCCGGTCGGCAGCCTCGCCCCGGGCGTCGGCGGCCTCCAGCGCGGATTGCAGCGCCGCGGCGGCCCTGTCGCGCAGTCCGGAATCCAGCAGCATACAGCCGCACCGCGCCGCGCCGGGAGATGGAGCGCTGGGTCATCACGTCGAAGGAGCGTATGGAGTCGATCTCGTCGTCGAAGAACTCCACGCGCAGGGCATTGAGGCTGCCCACGGGATAGACGTCCAGTATGCCGCCGCGCAGGGCGCACTGACCCCGCGCCTCCACCAGGTGGACGCGCTCGTAGCCCGCCGCCGTCAGCCGCGCCATCAGCTCGGCGGGCTCGGTGCGCATGCCCTCGGACAGGTCGATGATCCGGGCGTTGAAATCCTCCGCCGGGGCCAGCCGGAAGGCCATGGCGTCCGCGGAGGTCACCAGCGCCCGCACGCCGCCGGTCAGGCAGTCGCCCAGCGCCTCGATGCGCCGCATGGACAGCTCCCGGCTGGAGGCCGCGGTCTTCAGGAAGGTGATGTCCCGGGCGGGCAGCTGGCGCGCGCCACCGGCGAGCAGCACGTTCAGGTCCTCCGCCATGCGGGCGGCGGCCAGGTCGTTGGGCGCGATGACCAGCAGCGGCCGGTCCAGCTTCATCGCCAGCGCCGCCAGCAGGTGCGCCCGCTGGGCGTCGTCCGGGCCGTATGCGGAACAGACGCCCGGCTCAGACAGCGCGCGCGCCAGCTCCCCGAAGGCCGGAAGGCCCTCCATGGGGGAAAAGAGACAGCTCAAGTTCCAGTTCGTGTCCTGCATAAAGCTCCTTTGGTCGAGGAGAGGGAAAAGAGTGTGGCGTTGTAATTAGTCACGCGCGAGGCGATATACCGATGATTTGACCGTCGTTACCGCGAAGGGATGGTACATTGTGGGGATAACGGATTGCCACGTCGTCGCTTCGCTCCTCCTCGCAATGACATCGTTGAGATCGATATGGTGAACATCATTGCCGGAGGAACAGATCGCCCCATCGGCGCCTCGCTCCTCCTCGCAATGACATACTATATTTCTGTATCCTCGCCTGACATTGCGAGGCGTTCATGCCGCAGGCATGGACGCCGTGGCAATCCGGTCCAAAAATCGGAACAAATCCTGCAGGGATTTGCACCGCCACTCTACACTCCACACTCCACACTCCACTCTTCACTCTCCGCTTTCATCCGTTCAGCTTCCCCACCAGCTGCCGCGCGGGGTCGACGCCCTTTTCGATCAGCTCGGCGATCACGTCCGCCGCGCCCATGTAGGCGTCGAACATCTGCTGGCGCAGCTCCTTGGTCTGGTAGGGGGCCAGCACCCAGTCCTTCATGTCCCAGCCCTCGGGCGGCCTGCCGATGCCCACCCGCAGCCGGGGAAAGTTATCCCGGCCCAGCAGGTAGATGATGTTGCGCATGCCGTTGTGGGTGCCGGCGCTGCCGCTGGGGCGGAAGCGCAGCTTGCCCTCGGGCAGGTCCACGTCGTCATAGACGACGATCAGCTGATCGTCCTCCGGCTTGTACCAGTTGCACAGCTGCACCACGCTCTCGCCGGAGAGGTTCATGAAGGTCTGGGGCTGGCACAGCGCCACCCGCTGGCCGCGGATCGTGCCCTCGCCCACCACCGCCTTGCAGCGCAGCCGCTGGATGGGGATGTCGTACTTCTGCGACAGCACGTCGACGACGTCGAAGCCCACGTTGTGGCGGGTGTGCTCATATTTCCTGCCCGGGTTGCCCAGGCCCACGATCACGTACATTGCCGTTCCTCCATGTCCCGATCTGTTGTATGGGGTCTATCGGCTTATTGTACCAAGCCCGGGCGGCGCTTGTCAAGGGATGGCGGCGAAAAAACCGACGTTGGTCCGAAAATGAGCAGACTTCGGTTCGGAGAAGATCGCGGATTATGACGCTTTACGAAAAGATGAGGGAATGGAGGGGCAATCCCTCAAGACAACGCGAAGCATCCACACATAAAACCGGGGACGGTATGAAACCGTCCCCGGCAGGGCAAGTGCGTATCGAAGCGTTCAGCGCTTACTCGGCCTTGTAGCCGTAGTACTGCTCCATCTTCGCGGCGCGCTCGTCGATGATCTCCTGGCCGCCGTTGGCGAGGTAGTCATCCATGCCCTGGTCGTACACGGCGTCGAAGTCCTCGACGGAGGCGGTCACGGCCTTGTTCAGCATGCTGTCACGGAACTCGGGCAGACGGGTGCCGTACTCCTGCTCGGCTTCGATGGCGCCCACATGGTAGGTCTCCACGATGCGGCCGTCGGCCTTCGCGGTGGCGTTGGCGGTCATGATCAGGTCGGAGGCGACCTTCTCATAGCCCAGAGCGGTGGTCACGGCAGTGGCATCGCCCAGGTACAGGCCGTTCACGGTGATGGTGTAGTCGATGTTGTTCAGGCTGTTCTGCAGATAGTCGCCGGTGGTGGCGATCTTCTCATAGCCGCCCTCGACCACGTTGTAGGTCTCGCCCTCCTTGCCCAGCTGCAGGAACGCGATGGTCTCCGGATCGGAGATGAAGTCCAGGTACAGCAGGGAAGCGAGGGGCTCCTCGTTGGTCATCGGGAAGAACACCTTGCGGTCGATGCCGGGGGCCAGGAACTTGCGGTGCACGCCCGCGTTGTTCACGAAGGAATCCACGGCGATGTAGCAGGCATCCTCGCCCACGTTGCGCTGCAGGTTGGCCTGGATGGAATCCTCGCCGCCGCGATAGGGATAATCCCAGTTGTGCATGAAGGCGCCGACGAAGCCGGCCTTCATCATGTCGTCCTCATGGGTGCTGTCGGAGGCATACTCGGCGAAATCCTTCCAGATCAGGCCCTCGTTGTACCACTTGTTCAGCACGCGGACGCCCTCTTTGTAGCCGGGATAGAGGACGTGACGATCGTCGAAGCCGTTGATATACAGATCCTCGTCCTTGGCGTCATCGGGCACGTAGCTGACGCACAGCAGGTCGTTGCGCCAGCCGATGTCATAGCTGGTGCTGTAGGGAACCATCTTGTCGGCGTCAGCGCCCAGCAGGGTCTCGGCGTTGTCGCGGAAGGCCACCAGGCAGTTGTAGAACTCTTCCTCGGTGGTGGGCAGATCCAGGCCCAGCTTGTCCAGCCAGTCCTTGCGGATGAAGCAGTTGATGCGGGCGTTGTCGGCCAGCGTCGCCTCGACGGCCCACAGGTCGCCGGAATCGGGATCCTGATCCCAGTAGATGTTGGTGTCGCCCAGCAGGTTCCACAGGTTGGGCAGGATGTCCTTGTACTCCTCCAGCTTCTTGCCGCCGATGTCATTCAGGTTGATGATGCCGCCCATGTCGGCATAGCTCTGAATGGTCGGATAGGAGTAGGTCACGCAAACGTCGGGGGCGTCGCCCGCGGCCAGCGCGGTGTTCATGTCGTCAACCTCGGTCCAGCGGCCGATGGAGACGAACTCGACCTCCACGTTGTACTTGTCAAGCATGCCCTGCTTGATGTAGTCGGTGTACACGTTGTTGGTGGGATCGGTGCCGCCGTCGTTGTTGCGGTTGTAGATCTCAACGGTGATGTGCTTGGTCTCCGGGAACTTGCCGTCCACCAGCTCCTCCGCGGAAGCGGAGAAGGCGCACATGGACAGCACGAGCGCCAGGGCCAGAACCAGAGTCAACAGTTTCTTCATGTCCAGTTCCTCCTTTATAATGATGGGCGACCGCGCCCAATGGGAACGAAATCAATGGGGAATGAGGAATGAGAAATGAGGAATTGTCGCGGTAATCCTTGCGGATTTCTTTGATCGTACAAATCCGAAGGATTTGCACCGCCATTCCTAATTCCTAATTCCCAATTCCACATTCAAGGGGTATTAGCCCTTCACCGCGCCCAGCGTCACGCCGGTGACGAAATAGCGCTGCAGCCAGGGATAGATCAGCAGGATCGGCACGGTGGCGAACATGACCGTGGCCATCTTCAGCGTCTCGCCCAGGCCGGGGGTGGAGAAGCCCTCCTGCGTGGCCACCTCCACGTTGGTGGCGTTCTGCAGGATATTGTACAGCAAAAGCTGTATCGGATACAGGTCCTCGCGCTTCTTCAGGTACAGCAGCGCGTCGGAGAAGCCGTTCCAGCGGCCCACCGCGTAGAACAGCGCCAGCGTGGCCAGCACCGCCTTGGACAGCGGCAGGTAGATGGTGATCAGCGTGCGGATGGGGCCAGCGCCGTCGATCTCCGCGGCCTCCCGAAGGCTCTCGGGCACGCCGTAGAAGAAGGAGCGCATGATGATCATGTTGTAAACGCTCAGGCAGCTGGGGATCACCAGCACCCATACGGTGTCCAGCATGCCCAGGTTGCGCAGCCACAGATAGTGGGGGATCATGCCGGCGGAGAAGTACATCGTGAACAGCACGATCACGTTGATGGCCTTGCCGCCCTTCAATTCCTTATAGGTCAGCGGATAGGCGCACATGACCGTCATGGTCAGCGACAGCAGCGTGCAGCCCACGGTCAGAAGGCCGGTGTACCACAGCGAATGGACGTACTTGGGGTCCTTCAGCACGGTGGTGTAGGCGTCGACATTCCAGCCCTTGGGCCAGAGCACGACCTCGTTGCGGATCAGGTACTGCGCGGAGGACAGCGACCGGGCCAGCACGTTCAGCAGCGGCACCAGGCAGATGAACATGACGATGAAGCTGATGACGGCGATAATCCAATCGCCCACGCGGGTGGTTTTCGATTTAATCATTCGTCGCGCACCCCCTTACATGATGCCGCGCTCGCCGACGCGCTTGGCCATCGTGTTGGCGCCGATCAGGAAGATGACGCCGACCACGGACTGGAACAGGCCCACGGCGGTGGTCAGGGCGAACTTGTTGGCCTTCAGGCCGTTTTGGTAGACGTAGATCGATATGACCTGCGAGACGTCCGTGACCAGCTTGTTGGACAGGGCCAGCGGACGGTCGAACTCGGAGCCCAGTATGCGGCCCAGGTTCATGATCAGCAGCGTGATGATGGTCGGCCTAAGGCCCGGCAGCGTCACGTGCCAGATGCGCTTGAAGCGGCCCGCGCCGTCCACGGCGGCGGCCTCATACAGCTCGGGGCTGATGCCCGTCAGCGCGGCCAGATAGATGATGGTGCCCCAGCCGGCCTCCTTCCAGATGCCCAGCACCACGTAGGTGACCACCCACCAGCCGGTGTTGCTCATGAAGGGTATGGAGGCGTCGGGATTGCCGGTCATGCGCTTGTAGAGGATGTTCACCAGGCCGTCGTTGCTGGCCAGCAGCCGCAGCGCCAGGCCGGAGATGATGATCCAGCTCAGGAAGTGGGGCATGTACAGCACGGTCTGGGTGAATTTTTTGAAGCGCTTGAAGGTCAGCTCGTTCAGCATCAGCGCCAGCAGGATGGGCGCGGGGAAGCCGCACACCAGGTCCAGCAGGTTCAGCATGATGGTGTTGCGCAGGGCGTTCATGAAGGTGCGGTCCTTGAAGGCCTTTACGAACCATTCAAAGCCGCCGTTCTTGGCCCAGTCCAGCTCCCAGGGGTTCTTGAAGATGTTGTTCTCCTTGAACGCGCCCAGGATCCACGCCATCGGCACATAGCGGAAGATGATGAAGAATGCCAGCGGAAGGATCAGCAGAAGATACAGCGTGCCGTAGCGGCGCATGTAGGCGTTGAAGTTCGACGACCTCGTGGCCCCGGTCATTTCAGGTTTTTTGCTCAAGAAACGATCTCCTCCTCTCAGTTCCGGGGCAATTCCGCCGCGTCGTGCCACATTTGCGCAACAATTTGGGGATAACGGCTGATATTCAGCCCCTCATTTTGTACCATGCACATCAATATTACCATTAATCGTCGGAAAAATCAATACATATTGACACAAACAGTCATCATTATTTGCTGTCGTTTTTGCAAAAAATGTCAC